>WFYS01000029.1 GCA_015490005.1 Desulfurellaceae bacterium
TAGCAAAGGAAACAGATAAGCTTAAATTCAAGTGGGTAAAGATAGATGGGGGTGTAAATGGAACAGTAAACAACTTCTCATTTTCAACAAATCTAACCATTCCCATAAAATTCAAAGGCATTGCTTTAAACACAAAAATATCTGGACTATACTCAAATGGTGTTCTTACAATAAAAAAACTAACGGCTAATGGTATAGGCAATCTTTATCTTTCAGGTGTTGTAAATGTAAAACAGAAAAAAATTATAAACTTTAAAGCAAAAGCAAACGAGCTCAAGATTTCCAGTATACAAAGTCTTCTGCCCGTTTCAGTATCTGGTATCGTAAGTGGCGAATTAGACTTATCAATGGCACAGAAACTTTGCATAAAAAAAGCAAACTTAACCATAAAGAATGCAGAGCTCTACGGAGTTAGCAATATAAATGCAGATATAAAGTCAGATGGAAATAGTATCGTATTAAGCAATGCCTCGTTTAACTTCTTAAACAACCACATAATTGCAGATGGAGAATACAACCTAAACAACCAATCCATAAAGTTAAATCTCTTCTCACAAAAACTTACTTTTGATATAGATAATATGCTCAAGAAAAAATCAAAAAAACACAATAAAAACATAACGATACATCTACCCAATCAAAGCATAATGGTCAAACTAAGCACACTCGATTTTGTTCTAAAAAACAGAGAAAAAACAAAAGATTTAAAAGCCACAAAAATAAGGTTTTATAACAATTCCAAAACAACCGAAATAAAGCTTGAGTCACCTTTTTCAAATTGGGCAGCAAATATAAACAAATCAAAAGAATTAATTAAAATCACTGCAAAAGATAGTGCCATATGGCCATTCTTAACAGATTGTTCCAACAAAAAAAATAATTTAAGCTTGAATGTAAAGCTTCACTATAAAAATAAAAATACAATATACTTGAAGAATCTTTCTGGAAATATTGATTTTACAGCCAAAGATGGGCGTATATCAAATGCACCAACTTCTATAAAACTTTTTACGTTTTTAAACCCATTTTCAATGTTTTTAAAAGGAGTGGATTTGTCAAAAGGTATTCAATATGAGTTAATTCATGCAAACCTTGAGCTGAGCAATAACATATTAAAAACAAAAGAGGACGATGCTGCAATTATAAAGGGAAAAAGTGTAGATATATTTACTTACGGTAAATATGATTTGCTTAAGTCCAAAATAGACGCATATGTAACATTTATAACATTTTCAACTATAAACAAGATTATCTCACATATACCCATAATAGGTTGGATTGTAACAGGTAAAAATAGAAGCTTCACGGGCCTAAGCTTTCATGTTTACGGTGACTCCAACAACCCAACGATAAAACCCATTCCATTCAAAAACCTTGCAAAAGGTGTATTAGGTGTAGTAAAAAGAACAATTATGTTGCCATTGAGTATTTTTGGGGTGAAATAGATGAGAAATTTTAGGGAAGAGTTGGGCAAAAAGATATTGATTTTAGACGGTGCAATGGGCACCCAATTACAAGAAAAGGGCATCCTAAAAACAGGTGCATGCCCCGACTATTTGAATGTTACACATCCAAAAGATATTTCAGATATACATGAGTCGTATCTGGATGCAGGAGCAGATATCATAGTTACCAACACATTCGGAGCAAATCCCATTAAGCTAAGTGAGTTTGAATTGGAAGACAAAGTCTACGAAATAAATTTTGAGGCAGTCAAAGTAGCAAAGAGTGCTGTAAAGGACAAAGGCTTCGTATCTTTATCTATAGGACCAACAGGAAAATTTATTGAGCCCGTAGGTGATGTTAGCTTTGACTATATTAAGGAGGTATTCAAAAAGCAGGTTAAACCGGCAATAGACGCAGGTGTTGACCTATTTTCACTTGAGACATTTATGGATATCAAAGAACTGAAAGCTGCTATTGTTGCAATTCGAGAATTAACTAATAAACCCATCATAGCTATGATGACCTTTGCAGAAGACGGCAGAACGATACTTGGAACATCGCCAGAAGTGTTTGCAAAGACTATAGAGGTCATGGAAGTTGACGTAATCGGTGCAAACTGCTCAGTAGGGCCAGATTTGTTAAACGAATTCGTAAAAAGGATGGCAGATGTTACAGATAAACCACTAATCATACAGCCAAATGCTGGCATTCCAAGATTGGTCGACGGAAAAACAATATTCCCTGTTGGACCTAAAGAGTTCGTATCATACGCCGATGATTTTTTAGAATACGCTGCAATTGTAGCGGGATGCTGCGGTACATCTCCTGAGCACATTAAGCTTTTAGCAAAAAAACTAAAAGGCAAACCCGCCAAAAAAAGAAACATAGAAAAATCGACAGTGCTCACAAGCAGGACAGAGCTTGTTCATATAGGCTACGGTAACCCCGTTGTGTTCATAGGAGAAAGGCTCAATCCAACGGGCAAAAAGCACTTAAAGGAACAGTTAAAAGAGGGCAAAACGGGTCTTTATAGGAAAGGGGCAATTGAACAGGTAGAACACGGGGCGAAGGCATTGGACGTAAACGTCGGCGTGCCGATGATTGACGAACCTTCAATGATGAAAAAGTGCGTTCTTGCCGTTCAAAGTGTTGTCAATGTGCCACTTGTGGTTGACTCATCCAATACTGAAGCCATTGAGGAAGGTCTAAAGGCAGCAGATGGCAAGGTTTTGATAAACTCCGTTAACGGGTCTTCTGAAAGTATGGATACAATCTTGCCACTTGCCAAAAAGTATGGTGCAGCTATACTTGCCCTACTTTTGGATGAAACGGGTATTCCAAACACGGCAGAAGAGAGGATTGCCATCCTTGACAGGATTGTAAAAAAGGCAAAAGAATTAGGCATCAGGGAAGAGGATATTGTCGCAGATGCTCTGGCTCTGACAGTGGGAAGCGACAAAGTCAGGGCACTTGAAAGCTTAAGAACCATTAAATTAATAAAAGAAAAATACAGCATGACAACGATACTCGGCTTAAGCAATGTTTCTTTTGGACTGCCAAACAGAAAACTCATGAACGCATCGTACCTTTCAATGGCCGTCTATAACGGATTGGATAGTGCAATTGTTAATCCCTACGATGAACTCTTGTGGCAGATAAAGTTTGCAAGCGACCTAATTGTCGACAGGGACAAAGACGCCTCAATTTATATAAACAACTCATCAGACATAACACTTCAGAACAAAACACAAGCTACAAAAAAAGAGGAAATTGTTGAGTCTCAATTTGAAAAAGGGTCCCTTGAAGATAGGTTGTTCATGTGTGTTGTTGAAGGAAACGAAGAAGAAATAGTTAATTTTACAAAAGAAGCTTTAAAAAAATATGAACCGCTACAGATAAGCAATAATATTTTAATACCCGCATTAGATATCGTGGGAAAGCTCTATGATAGAGGCATATACTTCCTGCCACAGATGATAAAGTCTGCAAATGCCATGAAAAAGGCATTTAATCTGTTGAAAGAGATCATAAAGAAAAGGGCAGTGAAACAAAAAACAGGTAAAACAATTGTCATGGCTACGGTAAAAGGAGACATACACGACATAGGAAAAAATATTGTTTCCCTATTATTTGAAACAAACGGTTTTGAAGTGGTAGATTTAGGTAAGAATGTTGACGATGAAACGATTATAAAGGCAATAGAAAAATATAATGCAGATGCTGTAGGATTATCAGCCCTAATGACAACAACTATGATTAACATGAAAAATATAATAGACAAAATCAAGATGAAGGGATTAAAAGTTAAGATAATGGTTGGAGGAGCTGCTGTAACTAAGGAATTTGCAAAAAAAATAGGTGCAGATATATACGCAAAGGATGCTATAGAAGCTGTAAGATTGGTAAAGCAAAATGTATAGAATATTAGTTGTGGACGATGACGAACAGATGAGAGTGGCTCTTTCTGCGACATTGAAGCACTTAAACTTTGAGCCAAAAGTTGCTAAAGACGCAAAGGAAGCATTGAAATATTTAAAAAAAGAACAGTTCGACGTGATTATAAGTGACCTAAAGATGCCGAAAATTGATGGTGTAGAATTTTTAAGGGAAATTAAAAAAATAACCCCAAAAACACCATTCATTATGATAACGGCGTTCGGTGATGTTAAAACAGCTGTTGAATCAATGAAACTAGGTGCATTTGATTTTATTTTAAAACCATTTTCTCAAGAAACTCTTAAAAAAGTAATAGAATTAGCCATACATCATGCTAGCCTTTCAATTGAAGCAAATGAAGCAAAAACAACAGAAAAAGACAAAGAACAATACATTTTTATAAGCCCCCAGATGAATAAAATTATAGAACTTGCAAAGAAAGTGGCATTAACCGATGCAACAATACTATTAATCGGAGAAAGCGGAACAGGCAAGGAGGTGATAGCTCGGTTTATACATGAACAAAGTAAAAGGTCAAAAGGTAATTTTGTTGCCGTAAACTGCGCTGCCATACCATCAAATCTCTTAGAAAGCGAAATGTTTGGGTATGAAAAAGGAGCTTTCAGCGGGGCAACAAAAAGCCACCCTGGGAAATTCGAACAGGCAAATAATGGAACACTATTACTTGATGAAATAAGTGAAATGCCCCTTGAGCTTCAAGCTAAATTACTCAGAGTAATACAAGAAAAGACACTCGATAGAATCGGAGGAACAAGTTCAATAAAAATAGACGTAAGAATTATATGCACAACAAATAGAAATATAGAGCAAGAAGTAAAAGAAGGGAATTTTAGGGAAGACCTATATTATAGAATCAACGTTTTTCCTATCAAAATCCCACCATTGCGAGAAAGAAAAGAAGAGATACCCGAACTTGCAAATTTTTTCTTAAAGAAATATTCAAACAAGTTTAACAAAAATATCGACGAGATAACAGAAAATGCTATAGATCTACTACTGAACTATCCTTGGCCCGGAAATATAAGAGAATTACAGAATGTTATAGAGAGAGCGGTTATATTAGCCGAAAATAATAAAATAACCCCAGATGAAGTATTTTTACATAACCTGGGCTGATAAATTCAACCCAGGTTAGAAAAACTTTCAGCTAACACTTACTATTTCAACATCGAATATCAGGTCTTTTCCTGCTAAAGGATGGTTAAAATCGATAGTAACCGTTTCATCTTCAACGTCTATAATTGTAACCGGAATACTAGCATTTTCAGTTTGAGCCAAAAGCTGCATTCCAACTTTAGGGTCTATGTTGCCTGGCAATTGACTCCTTGGCACCTGCTGAATAGCGGATGGGTCAACCTCACCATAAGCATTTTCTGCTTTAACTGTTATCTGTTTTTTATCTCCTTCTTCCATGCCCTCAAGTTGATTCTCCAAATCTGGGATTATGCTCCCCTCACCGTAAACAAATTCCAACGGCTCCTTTCCCTCAGATGTGTCAAACACAGTTCCATCTTCCAACATTCCTTTGTAGTGCATCTTTACTGTCTTACCCTTCTCAACTTTCATCAAAATCCTCCAAAAACTTGATTTGCCATTATCACACACCAACTACAAAAAAGCAATTTTTTTCTTGAACGACATATCTTTTTTTATATAATAGACTTCCAAACTTGAGGGGGGATAGAAATTCTGAAACTTATAACTCTTTTTCCAAGGAGGAACGATGAAACTAACTGGCGCGGAAATCTTCATAGAAAGCTTAAAAAAAGAAGGTGTTGAATACCTGTTTGGTATCCCAGGGGGAGCTGTAATAGACTTACATGATGCCCTATACAAGCAAAACGATATAAAGTTCATCTTAACAAGGCATGAACAGGCAGCTGTGCATATGGCAGATGGATATGCGAGGTCAACAGGCAAACCAGGAGTATCCCTAGTTACAAGTGGCCCCGGCGCAACAAACACAATTACAGGGCTAGCAACTGCATACATGGATTCTGTTCCAATTATAGTTTTTACAGGCCAAGTTCCGACTCCACTGATAGGGAATGATGCGTTTCAAGAAGCGGACATTGTCGGCATGTCTAGACCTTGCACCAAATATAATTTCTTAGTTAAAGATGTAAATGAACTTGCAAAAACAATAAAGAAAGCATTTTACATAGCAACAACAGGAAGACCAGGACCGGTTTTAATAGACTTTCCAAAAGATATACAGGTCGCAAAGGCAGAATTCAAATATCCTGAAACTATCCATATAAGGGGTTATAATCCAACATATCATGGAAACCCAAAGCAAATTAAGAAGGTAGTGAAAGCTATAGTAAATTCAAAAAAACCCTTATTGTATGTGGGCGGAGGAGCAGTTATCTCTGAAGCTCATAAAGAAATATATAGTTTGGCCAAAAAGTTACAGATACCTGTATTTACAACACTAATGGGAATAGGTGCTTTCCCTGAAGATGATGAACTTAGCCTTGGAATGGCTGGAATGCATGGAACTTTTAGGGCAAATATGGCAATTCAATACTGTGACATGCTGATATCTATCGGGGCAAGGTTTGACGATAGGGTAACCGGAAAAGTATCTGAGTTTGCCCCTTATGCGAAAGTAGTTCATATTGATATAGATCCCACAAGCATAAGTAAAAATATCGAAGTAGATTACCCTTTAGTTGGTGATGCAAAACTCGTCCTCCAGGACATGCTCCCTCTGTTTGACGAATACTCAACTGTTGATTGGAAAGAGGTTAGAAAACCATGGTTAGACCAAATAAACAAATGGAAAAATGAACATAAATTGGCTTATAACAAAGAAACTGATGAAATAGTCCCACAATACGTGATGGAAAAGTTGAACGAACTTACCAAATCAGATGACCCTATTATTTCAACAGAGGTCGGTCAACATCAAATGTGGGTTGCCCAATTTTATACATTTAAAAATCCTAGGAGATTACTAACCTCCGGAGGACTCGGAACAATGGGATACGGTTTTCCAGCAGGTATAGGTGCAAAATTTGGCTTTGATGACAAACAAGTTTATGTAATTGCTGGAGATGGTAGTTTTCAAATGAACGTCCAAGAGCTAGCCACTATTGCAGCTTATAATAAGCCTGTAAAAATAATTATCATGAATAACGGATATCTCGGAATGGTTAGACAATGGCAGCAGCTATTTTACGGAAGAAGGTATGCAAACACAGTTTTAGACGTTCAACCTGATTTTGTAAGATTGGCTGAGAGTTACGGTATAAAAGCCCGGAGAATTAGTAAAAAGGGTGAGGTTGCAGAGGCTTTAAAAGAGCTTGTAGACTGCAAAAAACCCTACCTATTGGATGTTGTAATCGCAAGAGAAGAAAACGTATACCCCATGGTTCCTGCGGGAGCATCTTTAGATAATATGCTTCTAACTTAGAAAGGAGAAAAAACAATGAAAAGAATTTATTCAATAATTGTAGAAAATGAATCTGGCGTCTTATCAAGGGTAGCTAATCTTTTTTCTGCTAGAGGATACAATGTAGAATCTTTAAGCGTTGCACCTATAGACGAAGAAGGACTGTCGAGAATGACCATAGTAACAGATGGAAACGAACAGGTGCTTGAGCAAATAGGGAAGCAACTAAACAAACTTATAGATGTGATTAAAGTAATTCAATTTGGAGACGAACCTTACGTTGAACGAGAAATGGCTTTGATAAAAATGCATACAGATAGGAATACCAGAGCAGAAGTTTTGAGAATTGTAGATATTTTTAGAGGCAAAGTGGTTGATGTTTCTCATGATTCATATACAATAGAAGTTACGGGTGATTCAACAAAAATAGATGCAATTTTAAGCCTGCTTGAGCCACTCGGTATAAAAGAACTTGCAAGAACAGGAAAAGTAGCTATGATAAGAGAGAAAAAAAGGTAAAGGAGGACAAAGGAATGGCATTAAATGTATATTATGAAAAGGACGCAGACCTTTCATTAATAAAATCAAAGAAGGTTGCGATAATTGGCTACGGTTCCCAAGGTTATGCCCATTCAAATAACCTTAAAGATTCAGGTTGCGATGTAGTTGTGGGTTTAAGAAAAGGTTCTAAATCTTGGGAAAAGGCTTTAAAAGCCGGTTTAAAGGTTATGGAAACAAGGGAAGCAGCAGAGTGGGCAAATGTGATTATGATACTTGCACCAGATGAACTACAGCCAGAGATTTACAAGGAATCCATTGAACCAGTTTTAAAAGATGGAGATACAATAAGTTTTGGCCACGGATTCAACATCCATTATGGACAGATTGTTCCAAAACCAACAATAAACGTCATGATGATAGCGCCAAAAGGTCCTGGGCATCTAGTAAGAAGAGAATATGAGAAGGGTAGGGGCGTTCCTATGCTAATAGCTGTAGCCCAGGATTACTCTGGAAACACAAAAGAACTTGCTTTGAGTTATGCCGCAGCTATCGGAGGGGCAAGGGCTGGAGTTATTGAGACAACATTTAAAGACGAAACAGAAACAGACCTATTTGGCGAACAAACGGTTCTATGCGGTGGTGTTACATCTTTAGTTAAATCTGGCTTCGAAACATTGGTAGAGGCTGGCTATCCTGAAGAGATGGCATACTTTGAAACATATCACGAACTTAAGCTAATTGTGGATTTAATGTATGAGAGTGGTATCCAAGGCATGAGATATTCCATATCAAACACAGCTAAATATGGGGATGTTACTAGAGGTCCCAGGGTTGTAGACGAAAGCGTAAAGGAAAAGATGAAAGAAATACTAAAAGAGATTCAAGATGGAACGTTTGCTAGGGAATGGGTTCTTGAGAACAAAAGCAATAGAACAGTATTTAATGCACTACTGAAAAAAGACAAAGATCATCCAATCGAAAAAGTTGGAGAAAGATTGAGAAAAATGATGCCATGGATAGAGGAGAACAAGGCTATTGATGAATCTAAAAACTAAAGAAAAAGACATCATAGCAAAGGAAGGTTATCCGTTTGTATTAGGGGGTTTTTTACCCCTTGTTGCTCTTTATAACACAAGATTTAAACCTTTATCCTTTCTTTTTGGTAGCATAGGATTTTTCAGTCTATATTTCTTTAGAAATCCAAGGAGAACCGTACCCTCTCTTAAAAATAGCCTTGTCAGTGGAGCAGATGGAAAAATTGTGTATATAGGGAAAGCTTACGAAAGGTACTTCTTAAGAAAATATACAAAGAGAATAAGTGTTTTCATGTCACTTTTTAATGTTCATGTAAACAGAAGCCCTGTTGATGGAACAATTGTAGGAAAAATATACAATAAAGGCAAATTTATTGCGGCAAACAAGGAGAAGGCTTCTTTAGATAATGAACAGTGCGCCATTCATATAAAAACAAACGAGGGTAGGGACGTTGTATTGGTCCAGATTGCAGGAATGATCGCAAGAAGAATAGAAACATATCCTGAAATAGGAGAAAAAGTCAAAAAAGGGGATATTTTGGGCATAATTAGATTCGGCTCAAGGGTCGATATATATATAGATGGAGATTTCGAAGAAACTGTATCTATAAACAAGAAGACAAAAGCCGGCGAAACAATTTTAGGGTTATTAAAATGAATAAAAGAAAAACCGTTTATATTTTACCCAACCTATTCACAACTGTTAATCTAGCAGCGGGTTTTTATAGCATACTTTTAGCTCAATCTGGACAATGGTTGTATGCTGCATGGGTTATTATGCTCGCAGTTTTATTTGACAATTTGGATGGAAAAGTTGCTCGCTTAACCCACACAGAAAGTCAATTTGGAGTAGAATACGACTCTTTAAGCGATTTAGTGAGTTTCGGCGTTGCGCCAGCATTTTTGGTATTTACATTTACGTTAAAGGATTTTGGGCGTTTGGGCATAATAGCGTCGTTTCTATTCCTCATATGCGGAGCGCTTAGACTTGCTCGTTTTAACGTACAAGTTACACAAAAAGAGTTTTTTACTGGACTACCCATACCTGGCGGAGCAGCAGTTGTATCTTCTATAATATTACTCTTTAGTAGATACAACATAAGTTCTAACAAATTCGACATACTATTCCTAATAACAATGTATATTTTAGCATTTTTAATGATAAGCCCTATAAAATACAGAAGTTTCAAAAAAGCCAGTACAAGTAAATCAATATCCATAAGAATTTTTGCTTTAATAGTGCTTATTTTATCCTTAGTAGTATTTAAACCATACATATTTATTCCTTTAATAGCCTTTGTTTATATGTTATCAGGGCCAATAGAATACATTCTCAAAGCTTTAAAAATAGTAAGAAGAGAAAACAAGGGGGTAAAGTATGAACAAGAAGATAATAATATTTGATACAACGTTAAGAGATGGTGAACAATCACCTGGAGCAAGCATGAATTTACGCGAAAAGGTAGCAATAGCAAAGCAGTTAGAAAAACTCGGAGTTGACGTAATAGAAGCAGGTTTTGCTGCAGCGAGTCCAGGAGATTTGGAATCAATAAAAGAAGTTTCGAAACAGTTGGAAAAGCCAATTATAACCTCTCTCGCTAGAGCTGTGAAAAAAGACATAGAGGCTGCTGCAGAGGCGTTGAAAGATGCCAAAAGAAAAAGAATACACACTTTTATCGCAACAAGCCCAATACACGTTGAGAAAAAATTAGGCATGACTTACGAGGGTGTAATAGAAGCTGCAGTAGAAGCAGTTAAATACGCGAGAAATTTTACAGATGACATTGAATTTTCCGCCGAAGATGCAACAAGAAGTGATTGGGACTACTTGTGTGAAATATTTGAAAAAACTATCAATGCTGGAGCAACAACTATAAACATACCAGACACTGTTGGATACACAACACCACAAGAATACTACGAACTAATAAAATACTTGATGAATAAAATTCCAAATATTGACAAGGCTATTGTAAGTGTCCACTGCCATAATGATTTAGGTATGGCAGTGGCTAATTCACTAAGCGCTATACTAGCAGGAGCCACACAAGTTGAGTGTACTATAAATGGTATAGGCGAAAGGGCAGGAAATGCAGCAATGGAAGAAATAGTAATGGCAATAAAGGTTAGGTCAGATTTTTATAAAGATTACTACACTGACATAAATACAAAAGAGATATATCCAACAAGTAGGTTAGTAAGTAAACTCACAGGATTAAAGGTTCAGAGAAATAAAGCCATTGTTGGAATGAATGCCTTTGCCCATGAGGCTGGAATACATCAAGACGGTGTAATTAAAGAAAAAAGCACATACGAAATAATGAAACCAGAAGATGTTGGAATAGACACAAGCACATTGGTGTTAGGTAAGCATTCCGGTAGACATGGATTGGAAGAAAGACTCAAAGAATTAGGATATAGCCTAACCAAAGAGCAGATTGACGAGATATTTGAAGCATTCAAGAAATTAGCTGATAAGAAAAAAGAGGTGTTTGATGAGGATATAAGAGCAATAGTTGAAGACAAATACAAACTAATACCACAAGTATACGAGCTTATATCATTACAGGTCGTGGCAGGCAATGCCGCAAGTCCAACAGCTACAATAAAACTTATTAAAAATGGAGAGGAGTTTGAAGACGCAGCAATGGGCGACGGCCCTGTAGATGCAGTGTTCAAAGCACTAGAGCGTATAACATACATAAGGGGCAAACTAAAAAGCTATGATATACAAGCTTTAACGGAAGGAAAAGACGCAATAGGTGAGGTTGTAGTAAAGGTTTACTTCTCAGATATAAATGATACAGTAATAGGAAGAGGTGTGTCTACGGACATCATAGAGGCAAGCGCAAAAGCTTATCTTGATGCTATAAATAAAGCTTTAATGAAAATGTAAAAATGGAAAACAAAAAAATATCGTGTAGTGTTTGCGCATGGAGAGAAACCTGTAAAAAGCGCTTTATGCAAGGTGATAGTTTTGCTCTCCACTGCCCAGAATTTACATTTGACTTAACCTTAAAAAGAAAACAAAAGGATAAAGAAAAAGATGATAGCGCTAGAAACAAGTAAACTTATTCTTGAGAAAGCTTTAGAAATCGTAAAATCTCAAGATAATATAACATTGCTTGCTTATTATGGTGATATATCTCCTTATTTAAATAGCGACGATTTCTTAAAAGACAACAACGGAAAAAAAATTATAGTTATGAAAGAGAATGAGTTTGAGGAAAATAGCGATATTATTGACAATTTAAAGAAAATAGGAGAAATAGTAAAAGTACCTAATGTAAAATACGATAGAATAAATAAAATAAAAATAGCTTTAATGATATGCACATCATCCGGAATATTATCTAAAGATGATGACGTTTTGGCTTTAAGCGGGTCAGGTAACCAACTTGATACCGCTCTACTTTTAGATATATCCAAAGAGAAAGAGCTTTTAAGTTTTAAAGGGGATATAGATTTAGAAAAATCTGTAAAGCCAGAGGTTTTCGAAAAGGTATTGAGAATAGCTTTAGAAATAGCAAACCAAGGAAGAGAAGGCAAAAGTGTTGGCACAATCTTTATTTTAGGAGATAAAGAAAATGTAATGGAGAACATAAAGCAAATGATATTTAACCCATTTAAGGGTTACGACCCAGATGAAAGAAATATCTTAAAAGCCAACTTGGACGATACATTAAAAGAGTACAGCCTTTTGGACGGAGCTACAGTAATAGATTGCAATGGAGTAATAGAAACAGCTGGAGCGTACATATCTGTATCTGCCGCATCAACAGAGGAATTACCCAAAGGATTAGGGGCACGACATATAGCAGCAGCTTCGATTACAGCCACAACAAAAGCAATAAGCATAGTGGTATCAGAATCTACGGGAGACGTAACAATATTTAAGAATGGTTCTATCGTGACACGTATAGAAAAGGTGAGTTAAATGGTTACACTAGATGGAAAAACGTTAGCAAAAAAAATAAGATTATCTATAAAAGAAGAAGTCAAAGAGTTAAAAGAAAAAGGTATTATACCTGGATTGGCCTTTATTCTAGTAGGAGATAATCCTGCAAGTCAGGTTTATGTTAATATGAAAACGAAGGCATGTGAAGAAGTTGGGATTTACTCGATAAATCATAGAATGCCAAAAGAAATAAACGAGAAAGAGTTGGTCGATGTTATAAAAATGCTAAACGATAATCCCATGGTTCATGGAATACTTGTACAATTACCTCTTCCGGAACATATAGAAGAGGAGAAAATAATTGAAGCCATAGACTACAGAAAAGACATAGACGGTTTCCATCCTTACAACATGGGTAGGCTGGCAAGAGGAAACCCATTGTTTAGCTCATGCACTCCTCTCGGAATCATGAAATTATTAGAGGAGTATTCTATTGAGACAAAAGGTAAAGATGTTGTAATGGTTGGCGCTGGTAACATTACTGGAAAGCCAATGGCACTAATGCTAACAAATGCCGGCGCAACCGTTCAGATATGCCATATATACACACAACATTTAAAGGAAAAGACGAAAACAGCAGATATATTAATTACTGCCGTTGGAAAACCTGATTTAATAAAGGAAGATATGGTTAAAGAGGGAGCTGTAGTAATCGACGTTGGAATAAGCAGGGTAGAAGGCAAGGTTGTTGGAGACGTAGACTTTGAAAAAGTATCGCATAAAGCTTCTTATATAACGCCAGTTCCTGGCGGCGTAGGTCCGATGACCATTGCCATGCTACTCTACAACACCCTGCAATCCGTTAAGTTAAAAGAACAATAAACATTAAATTTTCTAACGAAATAAAGGATGGGAGAGATGCTAAACGATAGTTTAAAGGATGATATTGTTGTGATTGTAGAATCGTTAGGATTCAATGTGTACGACATAGAAATGACAAGAAAAAAAATTACAATTTACATAGATAAAGATAGTGGCGTTACTATAAATGATTGTGAGGTGGTTAGCAAAAGCCTATCGGCTTTACTAGATGTAAAAGACCCGTTTCCATCAAGCTATACATTGGAGGTCTCAAGCCCAGGCATAAATAGAAAATTAAAGACAAAAGAACACTTTTTGTCTGCTATAGGAAAGAAGTGCTTGATACACACCCATTTTCCCATTGACAATAGAAATGTATTTAAGGGTGTGTTAAAAACATGCACAGAGAAAGATATAGTTATAGGGGAAACAACAATAGAGTTAGATAATGTTAAAAAAGCAAGAATAGATGAAGTATAAGGAGGAGACACGTGAGCGATATATTTGATGTTGCAAAAAAAATCTCAGAGGAACACGATATAGATTTAGAAACAGTAACAGATTACTTAGCTGATGCCTTAAAAATTGCTATTACAAAAAAATACGGTGATGAAGCGGAAGTTAGAATAGAAAAAGATATAGACAAAAACACATTCGATGTGTTTGTAAAGAAAAAAGTGGTAAAAAACCCAATAAGGGACAATGAAATAAGCCTCATGGAAGCCAAAGAAATAGACAAAAATGCAAAGATAGGAGATTATATCGAGGAAAAGGTTGATGCAAAAAGCCTGGGAAGAATAGCAGTCACCACCATAAAAAATGTCATAACAAAGCTGTTAAGAGACGTAGAAAAACACAAGGCATACGAAGAATACAGAAAAAAAATAGGAGAAATTATAGCAGGGGAAGTTTGGAGCATTGGAGCAAATAATAACGTAACAATAGATTTTAAGAATTCAATAGGCATATTGCCAAAGAGAGAACAAGGTATAAACGATAAATACGTTGTAGGAGAAATTGTAAGGGCATATGTTTTAGATGTTGTAGAAGATGCTAAAAATGTAAGACTGATATTATCAAGAACGCATCCTGGATTTGTTAAAGAATTATTCAGAAAAGAAGTGCCAGAGGTTAGAGAAGGTTCTGTAGAAATAAAAGCGGTTGCAAGAGAACCCTCTAGGCGGACAAAGGTCGCTGTTTACTCCAAAGATTCAAGAATAGACCCAATAGGGACGTGCGTAGGCTCTAAAGGCGTAAGAATAGCGGCTATTGTTAGAGAATTAGGGGATGAGAAAATAGATGTTGTAAAATGGAGCGCCGATCCTTCAATTTACATAAGAAATGCAATGTCGCCGGCGAAGGTGATTTCTGTTGAAATAGATGAAGAGTTGAAAAAAGCTAAAGTATATGTAGATGAATCCAACTATTCCATGGCTATAGGAAAAGGTGGCGTGAATGCAAAATTAGCTGCAAGGTTAACCGGCTATAATATAGACATACTCAAAACCAGCGAACAAGAAGACTCATCTGAGAATTCCCTTGATGAGAATGGAGGTAACAATGGCGAAGAATAAAGAAGAGGATAAAAAGCCAAAGAAAATAAGGGTATATGAAATAGCAAGAAAACTTAATACAAAAAGTAACGTTGTTATAAAAAAACTTAACGACATGGGCATACCTGTAAAAAGCAACTTTAGTGGCGTGGAAGAAAAAGATGCTGAAAAATTTATAAATGAATGGAATAAAGTAAAAAAACAAGCAATAAAAGAAGCCAAAGAAAAGAAAAAGGAAGAGAAGAAAAAAAGCAAAAAGGGAGAAAGCGAAGAAAAGAAAAAAATAGAGCCTAAAAAACCAAAAGTTGACAAACATCCAAAATTTAAGAAGAAAGAATTTTTAGAAGAATCTCTGCCAAAAAAATTTAAGAAAAAGAAAAAATACAAAAAGACATCTAAAGAAGAATCTCAAACTGAAGAAAAAAACAAGACAATAAAATATAACCCTTCCATGACAGTATTTGAATTTGCCCAGGTAATAGAAGTCGATTTTTCAGACGTATTATCCAAACTTTTCGAACTGGGCATATTGGCCCGCAAAAATGACATTATAGGGGAAGATGCTGCGAAAATTATAGCCGAGGAATACGGTTTTGAGCTAGCAGAAGAGGGAGCTTCTGCGGCATTAGAAGATGAACTTACAGACACAGAAGACAAACCAGAAGACCTTATAGAAAGACCTCCGATTGTTACGGTAATGGGGCATGTAGACCATGGTAAAACATCTATCTTAGACGCTATAAAGAAAACAAACGTTGCAGAAAGAGAAGCGGGAGGAATAACTCAACATATAGCAGCCCATACTGTTAAAGTAAACAATAAATACATAACATTTTTGGATACACCAGGACATGAAGCCTTTACAGAAATGAGGGCAAGGGGCGCTCAGGTTACAGATATCGTAGTTTTAGTTGTTGCAGCTGATGATGGAGTTATGCCACAAACAGTTGAAGCGATAAATCACTCAAAAGCAGCTAACGTTCCAATAGTTGTAGCTATAAATAAAATTGACAAACCAAATGCAAGCCCAGACCGAGTAAAACAGGAACTGGCCAATTACGGGATTGTTCCTGAAGAGTGGGGTGGAAATAATCTTTTCGTTAATGTTAGCGCAAAAAAGAAAATAGGCATCGAAGATCTACTGGAAAGCATCCTATTACAAGCAGAAATGATGGAGTTAAAAGCCAACCCCAACAAGAAAGCAAAGGCTGTGGTTGTAGAGGCAAAGCTAGACAAAAATAGAGGACCTGTCGCTACAGTTGTAGTAAAAGAAGGCACTCTTCATCAAGGGGATGTATTTATAGTCGGTGTTCAATATGGAAAAGCTAGAGCCTTAGTGGACGATAGAGGCAGAAAAATAAAAGAGGTTAAGCCGTCTTTTGCAACTGAAATCTTGGGCTTACATGGCGTACCCGAGCCAGGAGATTCATTAATTGTTGTTGGTGACGAAAAGAAAGCCAAAGAAATATCACAAAAACGTCAAGAAGGGCTGAAACAAGCAACTCTAAATCAAAAAACTGTTAATCTTGAAAATATCTTTGAGCAAATAGAAGGTGGAGAACTTAAAGAACTGCCAATAATCCTTAAAGCCGATGTATATGGGTCAATAGAGGCCATATCCAACGCATTATCAAAACTATCCACAGAAGAAGTAACAGTAAAAGTAATCCACTCAGCGGTTGGCGCAATATCTAAAACTGACATTAACTTGGCCAAAGCTAGCGGCGCTATAATTATAGGCTTTAACGTTAGACCGACACAAGAAGCACTAAAACTTTCAAATGATTTAAAAGTGGATATAAGGACTTATAAAGTAATTTATGACATTATCGAAGACATTAAGAAATCGCTATCAGGATTACTTGCTCCTGAAGAAAAAGAAGAAATACTCGGAAGAGTGGAAGTAAGGCAAACATTTAAGGTCCCTAAAGTTGGAGTTATAGCTGGATGCTATGTAACATACGGTAAAATAGAAAGAAATGCCAAAATCAGAATTTTAAGAAATGGTGTAATCATACATGAAGGAAATATATCGTCGCTCAAGAGATTTAAAGATGATGTTACAGAGGTTCAACAAGGGTATGAATGTGGAGTAGGCATTGATAGTTTTAATGACGTAAAAGAGGGTGATGTTATAGAAGCATATAAGATAGTTAAAATACAAAGAGAGCTATGATTGTAGGTATAATGGAAGTAGAATTTAGGATTGAAGATAGCCGCTCTTTAAAAGATAAAAGAAGGGTGGTTAAAAGCTTAATTAATAGAACTAGAAATAATTTTAATGTGTCAATCTCAGAAATAGATAGTAATGATATGTTAAACCTTGCCACAATTGGCCTGTCTTTTGTCTCTAACAGCTCAAGATTTGCAGATAAAACTTTTGATAAAGTAATCGCGTTTTGGGAAAACAACTTTGACATAGAAATTATTAACTTGAGAAGGAATTTCCTATGAGAAGAAATAGCGGTTTTAAAAGGAAAGATAGAGTCGCAAGTGAGATAAAAAAGGCCGTATCACAAATTTTAGAAGTTGAAAGCGGAAATGAACGTTTAAAAAGAGTTACTTTAACAGATGTTGAAGTCACTCAAGACCTAAGAATTGCTAAAATTTACGTGAGTTCCAGCTTAAGCAACATCAGTCGTGAGGCAACAATAGATGAATTAAGGAATGCATCAGGGTTTATAAAAAGAAGCCTCGCCAAGAAAGTTAGATTAAAATACATGCCTAATTTGATATTTGAATACGACGATTCTATTGATTATGGTTTTAAAATAGATGATATATTAAAGGAGATAAAGGAGTGAAATGAAAAAAAAAGTTAGCGAAATTATTAAAAACTCAAGCTCATTCCTTATAGTAACACACAAAAACCCAGACGGTGACGCTATAGGTTCTTCTCTTGCGCTCTACAACGTTCTAAAAAGCCTAAAAAAAACAGTGTACGTAGAAATTCCAACAAAACCTGCTTATATATACGATTTCTTAGATGATTATAATAACATAGAGCTTACAAGTAACTTCAAAGATGTTGAAGTAGTGATAGCACTAGATAGCGCAGACATGCAAAGATGTGGCCTTACAAAAGATTATACAAACGGGAAAACCTTAATTAATATAGACCACCATAAAACCAATCCTTTATACGGAAATATAAACATAGTAGAACCACAAGCCGCTGCTGTTGGATGTATAGTCTGGGAAATACTCAAAGAAGGTAATTTACCAATAGATAAAAGGACAGCAGAGTATATTTATTTAAGCATTTTAACAGACACAGGCTCTTTCAGATATTCTTCAACAGGAGCAAAAACCTTTATGATTGCGGCAGACCTTTTAGCTAAAGGAGTTAAGCCTTGGTATATAGCATCCAAAGTCTACGAAAGAGAAAAGCCGGAAACATATAAACTCTTATCTCTTGTGCTAGATACTCTAGAATTCTTTTACGATGGAAAATTAGCTTTAGAGTACGTCACCATAGATATGTTTAAAAAAACCGATACTACAGCAGACAACACGGAAGGATTTGTAAACTATGCAAGGGGAATTAGGGGAGTAGAGGTTGGTGTTTTATTAAGAGAAGATGAACCAAACGTTTTTAAAATTAGTATAAGAAGCAAAGGAAACGTAGACGTAAGTGAAGTGGCCACAAAATTTGAAGGTGGAGGGCATAAAAATGCAGCAGGTGGCACAATTAGAGCACCCCTTAATGAGGCAAAGAAAAAAATTATAGAGGCATTTGACTTCTTACGATAAATGGAAAACGGCATAGTTTTAATAGACAAACCAGCAGGCATAACAACTTTCGACATAATAAGAAAACTCAGAAAAACATTAAACGTTAAGAAAATGGGGCATGCTGGGGTTTTAGATAAAATGGCCACTGGCCTTGTGGTAATAGCTTTAGGAAAAAGCACTAAACTGTTGAGTATATTTGAAAATGGCTATAAAGTTTATGAAGCGGAATTTACATTTGGGTTAACAACAGACACATATGATATGTGCGGAACAATTATAGATAAAAAAGAAATAGATGAAGTAGAAAGGGATAAACTGTTAAACGTAGTTGAAAAATTTACAGGAGAGATAGAACAGGCACCGCCATCATATTCAAATGTTAAAATTAACGGAAAAAGGCTTTATAAATATGCATTAAGAAAAGAAAACATTGAGATTCCAAAAAGAAAAGTAAGAATATTTGATTTTGAACTACTAAGCATTAAAAAAAACAAAGCAAAATTTAAAATAAAGTGTTCCAAAGGAACATATATAAGGTCATTAGCACACGATATAGGTAAGGAGATAGGGTATGGTGGAATTGTAACAAACCTAAGGCGGACAGAAATATACCCTTTCAAAGTAACTGAAGCCTCAACGTTAATAGATAGCCCAAAAATACTACCAATTCAAGAGACATTAAATTTTATGAATGAAATAGTTGTCGACACGGAGCTTATAGCTAATATAAAAAACGGTGTACATATATGTAAGATGCTCAACTGCAATCAGTTAAAAGAACGCTATTATCGCCTAATAGATATAAACTCCACTCTAATAGCAATTATAGAAAAGAAAAACAAAAATTACACATACAAAGCAATTTTGTAGCAAAATAGTACTTGTTTTAGAAAAAGTTAATTAATTATTGACTTTAAATCACTAAGGGAGTATTTTATATAAAAAATAAAGGGGGTAAAAAAGATGGGAGAGGTTGATGTAAAAATTAAAGGTTGGTGCAAAAATTATCCTGGTGATAGACCTCCAAGATTTTTAAGAGCATTTCTATTGCTATTCCTGGCTGAAGGTGAAACTCATGGATATGAACTTATAGAAAAGCTGAAAAATATAGGTGTAAAATACGAAACATACGAATTTGGGTATGTTTACAAAACCCTGAGAAACATGGAGAAAGAAGGATTTTTAAGCTCTAGATGGAACGTAAAGGAAAAAGGTGCGGCAAAAAGAATTTATAGAATAACAGACAAAGGAAAGAAAAATTTAGATGAATGGGCTCATGTTCTATCAAACATTAGAGATAGCTTAAACTCATTCTTGGATGCCTATAACAAAATCAAGGAAGAAAAAGAAAAGTAGATAGATGTACAGGGTAAGTACAGATTATTTAAAACCGGGAATGGTTCTTGGAAAGGCAATAATAAGCGACACAGGAACCATTTTACTTAACAGAGGCGTTAAATTAACGGATTTCTACATAAGTAAACTCAAAAAATTGGGTTATGACACAGTCTTTATTGAAGACCCGGATACAAGCGACATAGCCATAGAAGATGATATAAACGAGCAAACAAGAAGAAAAGCCATCCAGCATATAAGAGCACTTTTTAACGTTCCTATAAGCGAGCTTAAAAATGAAAAAAAGACAACTATAAACGATATAAAGAAAAGTATAGAATCCGGCAGAATTAAGGAAAAATTGGCTAATTCAAAAATATTAAAAAATATAGGCGCTATATCATATCAAATAGTTGACGAGGTGTTGGATAGTAAAATTCTCAGCGGACTTGTTAGCTTTAAGCGCTATAGCGATTTTACTTATAAACATTGTGTAGATGTAACGGTTTTAGCTGTAACTCTAGCGGATAAATTTTTGTACGATAAAGATAAACTTATTGAACTAGCAAAAGGATGTTTACTGCACGACATAGGTAGGGTGTTAATAGATAAAAGTTTATACGAAGAGCCAAGGAAACTATCAAAGGAAGAGCTTGAGACTATAAAGACTCATCCTACCCTAGGTTATCTAACGCTTAAAGATATAGCTGGCATAGGCATCATATCAGCCCATATTGTCTATCAGCATCATGAACAACAAAACGGTGAGGGTTATCCAAGAGGACTAAAGGGTGACAACACGATGCCATTACCAAGAAAAGAAACTAAAAAAGGTTATATAATGCCTTTAGCTGAAATCGTCTATACAGCCAATGTTTACGATGCTTTGGTATCACCAAGGGTTTATAGAAGTGCATATACACCAGACCAAGCCTTTTTTATAATGAAGAGAATGGCAGGGACTCATATAAACAGAGAAGTATTAAAAATGATGTTTGAAGTGATACCAGCATATCCTTTAGGAACAACAGTTATTATATCAACAGGGAAATTTAAAAATTATATAGCGGTTGTATCAAAAATAAATAGGGACAATTTATCAAAACCGGTAATCAGGGTTATATTTAACGATAGAAAAAAACGAATAGAGCCGTTTGAAATTGATTTATCAGCAAATCCTCATATAAATATAAGCGGAATTATAATCTAGAGCCTTTTCTCAGAGTCTATAATCCCAATGGCTAGTAGTATCAGAAATATTAAGGAAACAATAAGAACTAATGGTACTGAATGTATTTTAGGCCCTACATTATATGCCAGCATTATGGACATACCAACAATTATTGAACTCATAATTAAGCTTATACCAATCTGTCTAGCAACGTACCTAAACGTATCTATCATCCGAGAAAATTCGTCGACCTGCGCAGATATCTTGAACGAACCCTTCTGCAATGAGCTGACCACATGTTTTGTTGTGGACGGCAGTTTCCTTGCGGCAATTAGATAATCAGGACTAGGTTTCAAAAACAATCTTAGAATATTTAATGGAGAGTAATATTTCTTAGCAAATTTTTTAAAGTAAGGGGCTGCAACGTCAACAAAGTTAAAATCAGGATGAAAATCTCTTCCTACACCATCGGCAATCATAATTGCCCTCAAAAGCCGTGAAGAACTTCGTTTGATTACAATACCATGCTTCCTTAAAACTCCGAATATATCCCTTAACATACTTGTTAAATTCATCCTTTTCAAAGGCAAGGAATGATATAACTCTATCAATTCGTCAACATCGGACATCAATTCATCTTCTTTTAGCTCGTCGCCCACACTAGCAAAATTATCTATCGAATATATTATTTTAATTGCGTCTTTTTCAATAAAGCCTGAAATCATCTCAATGAGATTAACTTTATCTTCATCTGTAATCTTCCCAACCATGCCGTAATCGATGTAACAAATCCTGCCATCTTCCATTATAATTATATTTCCCGGATGAGGGTCTGCATGAAACAAGCCCATATCAAATATCTGATACCAAAATACTTTCGCACCCTTTGTTGCAAGCTCTTTCAAATCAAAACCAGCATCAACAATAGATTGCTTGCTTGTTGCTTTAAAACCAAAAATATACTCCATAGTGATAATTTTCCTCGTTGTATAATCCCAATAAACAGATGGAACATAAACATAATCAAACTTCGATAAATTCTTCTTAAAAACCTCGATAAAATGAGCTTCTATTTCATAATCCATCTCTCTCCTTATGGTTTTATCAAACTCATCTATCAATGGCATTATTTCGAAATGAAAGAATTGTTTAACCCTTTTTGAAATAAGCATACCTAAGCGCTTCAGCAAAAACATATCGGATGCAATTACATCTTCTATACCTGGCCTTTGAATTTTTACAGCTACGTACTCACCATTTTTAAGTTTTGCCTTATGAACCTGACCCAATGAAGCAGAAGCTTCCGGCTGTTTTTCAAACTCTTCAAATACATCCTCCATCTTTTTGGCAAGTTCAGTCTCAATAATTCTCTTTACATCCTCAAACTCAAACGGCTCAACGTTATCCTGTAATTGCTTGAGCTCTTTTATAAACGACACAGGAAGGATGCCCTCTTGGGTACTCATTAGTTGTCCAAATTTAACAAAAGTCGGCCCCAATTCTTCTAACATCTTCTTAAAACGCTTTGCGGCAGTTGATTCGTCTAAAGGACGTTTTTTTAATCTAGTGAATTCAACTAATTCTGAGAGACCGTATTTTGTCACTATATAGGCTATCTGATTAAAGCGTTTAAAACCAGAAACGGCTCCTATTCTTTTCACTCCCACCTTTTGTAAATTGAATTTTCTATACCTATTACATCCAAGATTCTACCAACAATAAAATCAACAATATCTTCAATTGTATTTGGCTTATTGTAAAACGCTGGGATTGGTGGAAGAATTGTAACGCCAAGACGAGCAAGTCTTAACATATTTTCAAGATGAATTGCAGAAAATGGAGTTTCTCTAACAACTATAACAAGCTTTCTGTTCTCTTTCATGCAAACATCTGCAAAACGATAGATTAAGTTTTCAGAAAAACCATTGGCTATTGCTGACAAACTTTTAACAGAACATGGCACAACAACTCCAGCGTCCACCTTAAAAGAACCAGAGGCAAGAGGAGAATAAAAATTATCATTGTCGTAATACTTTACATCTTTATCTTTCAAGAAATCCCTTATATTAACACCTGTTTCATCCTTGAAAATTTTCTTTGCTTCGTATGAAGCTACAATAAATAATTCAACCTTGCCATTTAAAAACTCTATTAGCCTTTTAGCATAAGGCGCCCCTGATGCCCCACTTATGCAAACACCAACCCTCATTGAACAACCACTAACCTATTTCCAGCAATCTCAGCCGGTCTAACCTTGTTTGAACTCAAGTACATAATTGGAATTATATCCCCATCGTATCCGCCTCGCAAGGCTTTTGCTACCGTATATATAACGATGCTTCCTTCAATAACTTTAACTTTCACTATATCACCCATTTTAACCGGCTTAAACCTTTTAGTATTAAACTGAGTGAATGCCAATCCTTTTTTTATAAACGAAACAGTTACCCGACCCACTATAACCGATCTGCTCAAAATCGCGTTTGGGGGGATATGTTTAACTTTCACAAATCTAACATCCGATGCGGCAATTCTTTTACCTCTATTTATATCATGACTCGCAACCGGAGCCCAAACATAGTTTCCATTTGTTTTAACAATTACAGAAATCGTTTTAAATAAACGTTTGTTTTTATAAATATAGATATCGTAAAATTTTAAGTCATTAACCCTCTTTTTAACTCTAAATAAAAAAGAATAATTTCCATCAAAAGGTAAAATAATAGGCTTTTTCGAGATTAATTCACCACCTCTTATTCCCAAAATAGAAAATATTTTATCCTTTGTAAGAAAATATCCTTTACGCACAATTTTAATATAGTTAGAACCGCATATGGAATAATTAAAGCCTTTTTGCTTTAAAAGCGATTTTATATAAGTTTTGCTAATGGTTATAGAGTTGTTTATGTAAGGCGAAGCACCCAGAATAATGTGAGCCAATTTATTTGGATAGGAATATGCAATATCTTTAACTTCAATGTTTTTACTACCTATAACAACGTTTTTCTTTAAAACTATGTCACAACCAAAAGCGTTAGCCCAAAAAAAGAGAAAACTAACGCTTAAGATTATTAGCAGTCTGTAACATCTCATCGCTTGTTTGAATCGCTTTAGCGTTAGTTTCATAAGCCCTTTGGGCAGCTATCATTTCAACCATTTCCTGAACAACACTAACATTACTCATTTCAAGGACACCTTGCTCAAGTGTCCCTAAACCATTTGTGCCTGGATTACCCACAGTTGCCGTACCAGAAGATTGAGTTTCTTGATAAATATTATGACCTAGTGCTTTCAAACCGGCAGGATTAACAAAATATGCAAGCTGAATCTGACCAATTTGAGTTGGAGTTGTTTGACCTGCCTCCAAAACAGAGACTGTGCCATCATTTCCAATATTTATAGCTACAGCATCATTGGGAATCGTTATTTGCGGTGTTATAGGATAACCTTCCGAATTAACAATTCTTCCATTATTATCAATCTTAAATGCACCGCTCCTTGTGTAAGCTATGGTTCCATCTGGCATTAAAATTTGAAAAAAACCATGACCCGCTATTGCTACATCCAATGGATTACCCGTTTCTTTAAAGTTACCTTGAGCAAAATTTTTAACAACAGCCGCAGGTTTGACACCCAGGCCGATTTGTATTCCAGTAGGTTCAACTGTATTAGCTGTTGACTCCATGCCAGGTTGTCTAACCATTTGATACAGTAAATCTTCAAAATCAGCTCTACTACGCTTAAATCCAACGGTGTTCACATTTGCAAGGTTATTAGCTATAGTGTCAACATTCAATTGCTGCGCCTCCATTCCAGTAGCTGCAGTCCATAAAGACCTAATCATTTCTTAAACCTCCAACTTCATACTTTAGATAAATTTCTCACAGTATTACCAAGAAGCTCGTTACCTAACGAATCAATAACTTTCTGGTATCTGTCAAAACTCCTCTGCGCTTCGATTAACTTAATCATTTCCTTAACCACACTTACGTTGCTTAGCTCAATATAACCTTCTTTTATATATGTGCCCTTTGGTGGTAAAATAGGCGTTTCGCCGTTTATCGGCACGAAATCTGTATTAGCTGTTTTTTTTAGATTCATATAATTTTTAAAATCTCTAATGGCAATTTTATCAACTTTTGTTCCGTCCACATAAATTTCACCATCAGACCTTATAAGTAAATTTCTACCTCTTATTTTTATCAATTTATGTGTTCTAAAATAGTTTTCACCTACAACAGGATATCCAGTGTCTCTTTGCACCAAAATTCCGTTTGCATTTATATCAAACTGGCCGTTTCGCGTATATCTAATACCCTGAGGGGTAAGCACAAGAAAAAAACCTTTTCCAGATAGTGCGAAATCCAAATTATTTCCTGTGTATTTAAGTGGTCCTTGCGAAAAATCCACATAGTCTGTATCAAGGTGAGGCACAGAATCAACGGTTTCGTTTATAAAGTTCTCTGCGGCTTTTGTGTCTGGTGGTATGGGTAACCTTGCATTTGCTTCACCCCATATGCGTGACCATGTTTGAATATTAATTCTTTCCTTTTTAAATCCTGGAGTGTTTAAATTTGCTATATTATTTGAAATATTATTAACCCTTTGCATTTCTATTATCATGCCACCTGCAGCATCATACACACCGCTAAACATAATATCACCTCCCGATAAAGAGTTAGCAAAAAATGTTCCGTTTCTCATGTATGATGCAAATAACAAATTAATTGAAAGTGACTTTACAAAACTGATTTATTGATTAAAATAATATTAACTTAAAAACTGTAAGTGAGATTGTGAAGAAAAAGCATTTAACAACATTAAAGCTACTAAATAATAGTTAAGAGGGTTGTATAACCCTGCAAAATATAGAAAAAATATAGACAGGAGGTAAAAATGTCTCGTGTAAAGAAGTGCTGGAATTTAAGTATTTTGTTAATCTTTATTTTTTCTTTTGCTCTTGCAGGTTGTGGCGGTGGAGGCGGAGGGAGTAGTTCGTCAGGAACACCCGTTGAAGGAACGGCACAACTCGGAAACTTGGCAAATGCAACCGTAAAGATTTATGAAATATCAGACAACGGAACAGCCGTTTTGAAGTGGATAGAAACAACCTCAAACGGCACAACACTCGATGAAATCGGAAAATTTAATACACACTCGAATGAGCTGAACCCTGATAGGTATTACCTTTATGAGGTAATTGGCGGAGAAGATTGGGATGCTAACGACGATGGGATAAGGGACGACAATGCCACACCGAATAAGGGAGTCATAAGGGCTGTAGCAAAAGGAAGCAATATACAATACGCAGGCAGTGATTTTAGGGTTACATTTGCAAGCGAAGCCGTATATGAGCAGGTGGCAAAATATCTTAAATACGATTTCAACCCTGCAAACTTTGCCGCTGAACTTCAAAAATCCGTACAGTCCGTTGTGGGAGATGTGAATAACGACGGAGTGGTAAATGTAGAGGATATGCTCACTTTTAACCCTGCTTTCAACAAAAACAAATTGAAAGGGATTTGCAGGTACGAAATGGACAACATAACAGACAATATTCACCATGGAAGGTATGTATATACCAACATCTCACCTGTTATAGGCGAGATAAATACAGGTACAAGCAGTGCAAATTCAATAGCTTTGTCTTCCGATGGAAAATACGCCTATGTTGCAACAAATAACGGACTTAAAATTATTGACATTACCGACCCTCAAAATATGAAAGTCATAAAAACATTGGATGATAATGACTCTATAGAGGGAGTCTCATTTTCACCCGATGGCAGTAAAGCATATGTTGCAGATGGTAAACAAGGACTGCAAATATTGAATACTGACAATTTAAGCATAATCTCAACTATAGACAATACAACAGGCATCTACGGTGTAGCTGCTGATCCTCGTGGTGGATATGTTTATATCACAAATTACGATAGTGGTGCAGGGCGCTACTATTTTAAAGTTATAGACACAAACAATAAAACAGTAATCAAAAGCTATAACGATAATAATTCCAGTGTATATAACGGCGTGGCTGTCTATCACAATACCGGTAATAATACCACATATGCCTATGTGGTTGGATATAATGGAACCAATTACGGTTTGTGGATATTTGATGTAACAAACCCTGACAATATAACGGTTAAAACTTTTATACCTGATGGCAATGAAGGTGAACCGTGGTCTGTGTCGATTTCTCCCGACGGCAAATACGTTTATGTAGGATGCAACTATGGTTTGGAAATTTTCAATGTTTCAAATCCGGAGAGTGCTACCGTTGCAGCAAATTTGGATTTGCCATTGCTATTCTCTACCGGAAACCAAATTGCTGTCTCTGATGACGGTAAATACATCTATGTTCCTATTTGTAATGGTAGTAATCCAGAACACTCTGGTGGTGTTGAAATTGTTGATGTATCCAACCACAAAAACCCTAAACTTCTTGCCATAATTGCAACACACTGCTCTGCTTATGGTGCTGTCCTGTCGAAAGATGAAAAGTACCTCTACATAGCCATGTATAAAGGAATTGAGATTGCAGATTTGTCGGTCGTTACAAGTTCGGATGTTGTCGGCAATATTAATCTAAACAGTTGGGCAATGGATGCGGCTGTATCGAAAAACGGCAGATATGTCTATGTTGCCGATTATAAAAACGGACTTCAGGTTGTTGATGTGTCCAAGCCTTTTGCTCCGTATATAATCGATAACGTCAGCGGATGGGAAGGATATGCCTATGGTGTGGCGGTTTCACCGAATGGTAATTATGCCTACGCCGTAAATTACTCTAACGATTTTTGGGTTGTAAATGTGTCGAAACCAGAAAATCCCGCGATACTCGATAGCGTTAGTATAGGAACAGGTTCTCATCCGCAGAGCATAACAGTTTCACCTGACGATAAATATGCCTATGTGGCAGACGGCTCAGCCGGATTAAAGATTGTGAACTTGGATAATTTAAGTGTAAGCACTGTATCGCTTTCGGGTGGAGATGCATACGGCGTGGCAGTATATGGCAAATATGCCTATGTGGCAGACGGCTCTGCCGGATTGAAGATTGTAAGTTTGGATAATTTAAGTGTAAGCACTGTATCGCTTTCGGGTGGAGATGCATACGGCGTGGCAGTATATGGTAAATATGCCTATGTGGCAGACGGTACTTACGGATTGAGGATTGTGGACCTTGACAACAAAAGTGAAATTGCAAGCTGCAGCATACCGGGAAGTTCCGAAAATGTAGCACTGTCTTCGGACGGCTCGTATGCCTATGTTGCTACCAATAATGGGCTTACAATAGTTGATGCATCTGAGCCTAAGAATCCTAAGGTCATCTATAATATACCTATGCCGGATGATGCGAATTCAGTTACAGTCTCTCCGGATGGCAGGTATTTATATGTCTCTGACGGCATATGGGGATTACAGATTGTAGATTTAAAGCTGTTTAAACAATAAGAGTACTATTCTGTTTCTTGCCCTTTGAGGTTGATATCTCAAAGGGCTTTTTGTTCTGTTTTTGTATTATAATCCTTTATTTTGTAGATTTTTAACGGCATCCCTTTTTTTAGATATTATGCTTGTATAAATCATTTTTTTCGTTACAATACGCCGAAAAAACGGAGGTTTTGATGTTTAAATCCTTTGCAAGCGACAATAACGCGCCTGTTCATCCGTCGATTATAAAGGCAATTGAGGAAGCCAATAGGGGTGACTGTTTGGGCTACGGTGACGATGAGTTGACAAAAAAAGCCAAAGAGAAATTTAAAGAGTTATTCGGGCAGGATATAGATGTTGCTTTTGTTCTAACCGGAA
>WFYS01000030.1 GCA_015490005.1 Desulfurellaceae bacterium
AAATTGCTTCAAATAGACTGACTAATTAAAAAGGAGGTGATGTTGGCTTTAAGTTAGTGTAAAATAAAAAAAGTGCATCGGATTTTTTAACTATTCAATTTGTTTAACTACTCAACCAATTTTAAAGGAGGTTTTTATGGTGATTCAAAAAATTGGCAAAACATTGAAGTCAGACAAAAAGGGCTTCACGCTTATTGAGCTGCTCGTGGTTGTTGCAATTATTGCAATATTGGCAGCTATAGCAATACCGCAGTATGCAAAGTACAGAAGAAGTGCCCAGGATTCTGCAGCTTTAAGTGATTTAAAAAGTATTCAAACAACAGCAGAAGCATTTTATGCCGACAACATGGTATATCCTGATAATGCTGTTAGTCCATAATATTCATTTTTTTAAGGAGGTTTGAAATGAAAAAAAATCTATTCGCTTTATTGTTATTTATTATTGGCATCGCATTGATAAGCCCAAATTCTTATGCTGCGGATATTACAGATGCTACAGGAAGCTTAACACTTAATTCTACAACACACACCCAAGCTCCTTCTGTAACAGTTAACTTATCTGCTAATGTGCATGCTGGCTATTGGGGAACTGATAGTGCCTACGGTGCAGCTACTACAAATCCATTAGGAAATGGTAAAAGTTTCGCCCTTTCAAGTGCAACAAGTTATGTGTATTATACAAAAGTTACAGAAGGCACAACAACACCTGCGGCGGTTACAGCCGGACAATCAACTTGGTCTAGCAGCACTTGGTCTGTTGTAGGCAAATAATTTAACTTTAAATCGGCATTTAAAATTAAAGAGTCGGTTTGATAAATCGACTCTTTTTTTATTTATCAACATATTTTAGACCTTACAAACAACTTTTTTTAAAAGGTTTTTTAGTTTTTCATGTTTAAACTGAATAAATTTTATATCTATGCTATTTTACTGCTGCTGTTTCTTTCTTTCATTTTAAATGTATTTTCACTTGAATTCTTTCATCTCAGCTTTAAAACTTTTCTTTTTGTTGTTTTTACACCTCTGTTTTTTGTTTATTTATTTAAAGTAAAAACAATAAGTTTCTCACGCCTTTCTATTTTTATCGTTTGTTTTCTAGTATATGCATATTTTGTCACTTTTTTTGGGTATTACAGACCTGACGGGATGTTTTTTCTCTATTTTCTTTTTTTACTGTATATTTTATTTATTACTGCTGAAAATTTAAAAACAGTTAGCCCCAAGCTAAATCAGAACTATTTTATCTCGAAGCAGCACTTGGCAGTGGGTGAGCAGTTTCAGCAAACATCGTATTTTGTTAAAGGCATTTTTTTAATATCATTTGCAGGGGCGCTATTTAGCTATATAGAATATATATTTAAGTCCTTTGGTCATCCCAAAGCTGTAATGTTTATCCCCTATTTTTTATATGTATCAAATATTTCTTCAATAGGCGGATTTTTATATCAACCCAACCTTAACGCACTTCTGATAAACATAGGATTGATAATAACTACCTTTTGGATAGTAGAACAGACAAACAAGAAAATTCTCATTCAACTGTTTATAATATATGTTTTCTTTGCTTACGCTGCTGCGCTTACATCATCCAGAGCCAGTCTGCTTGCTGTTCTATTTGTCTTTTTTTTCATTTTTATACATAAGCGGTTTTTTAGACTTGATATGTCAAAAAACGAAAAATATACTCTGATTAAACTCTTTGTTATATATATAGCCATATTCTTTTTCAGCAAATATTCGCCTTTTTCAAAGTTTGCCCACCATGGCCTTATTGGTGATGCTTCTGTTGATGAGCGCCTTATGATATGGCTTGCGACAATCCTGCTCTGGTTTAAACATCCCTTTTTCGGAACAGGCTTTGAAACATTCAAGTTTCTAAATAACCCTTATCAAATATTATCCTGCAAAATACTGAAATTCCCCTCCGATATCATAGGCAATTTTACTTGGACTCATAATGAACCCATTCAAATACTTGAAGAACTCGGTATTTTTGCCTTTTTGAGCATCATCTTTATAACTGCCTTTTATTATATAAAAGTATTAAAAAAAGAAAATAATATTAAAAATCTATTGATTCCATCCTTGATTTTAATCTTTATTGTTCAAGCCGGTTTATCCTGGCCACTGCGCCATCCTGCCCTGCTTGCCCTGTTTTTTGTTATCATAGCTTTGGCACACAAAAACAGGTTTTTCACGCTTAAAGGTTATTCAAAGAATATCTTTATTGCAGCACTGCTAATAGTTTATGCCTCATCAACAATTTATTTGTTTCCGCACATGAAAAATGATGTTTACTATACGCTTAAAATACCAAAAACAAGACAAATAGACAAAAAGCTTGATTTGTTATACAAAGCCTCGCAGGATGATTATCTTTTTTGGTTAGCATCGTCTCGTTTTACCTATAAAGCTGTTCCCTATTATCTGAAAATCACAACTGGAATAAACCACATACCCCTAATAAAAGAGAACATTAAAAACATAAAAATAACGGCAAAAAATAAAAAAGAAGCGGAAAAGTTAAAGAAAGAAATCCTGCAAGAGGCAAAAAGGCTGGAAGCACTCCATAAAATCTGGCTCAGTGAATATTATCTTGGGTTGGCATATTTGTTTAATGACAACTTGAAAAATGCGAAAATATATGCAAAAAGAGCAATAGCGATGAACCCGAATCCACCGTATGTGTGGCATATTTTGCATTATATTAATGTTAGATATGCTTCGATAAAAACTGGAAAATCCGTTGTTCATTTCCTGCCCTCAAAAAAGGACTCAGAAAACCTACTCAAAGAAATGAAAAATTTGCAAAACCGCCTCAAAAAACAAAACTAACATAGAATCCAATAGATAACCCCACCCCCATTCTTCACACCTCGTAGGTGTGAAATTTGGGAACTTGTCTAATTTTTTCGAGAAACTTTTGGCATAGATTATTTTAAGCATTCATCCCTTTCCAAATATCATTGTGAGAGAGAATCTCATCTTTTTCTATCTCTTTTCTTCTTTTTTCTATTTCATTTTTTATTTTTTTGTATTTTGACTGATTTAGTAAAAGTTTTGCGAAATACTCTATTTTATCTCGATCATTCTCGTCTAACTTTTCTATAATACTTGTATTTAAGCCACTCATTGCCACCTCCCTCTTTTACTACCCCATTTCTTGCACCTACGAGGTGCAAACTTTTGGGCTTGTTCCCTTCTTTAACACGACAAAAGAATGCACAATGCAAAAGGAACATTTAAACCCAAAATTTCCAATCAACCACATCCCCACTCACCTGCTTAACCACTCAACCATTCCACAATTCATCCCTATTCAAAATTCATAATCCATAATCCAAAATTTAACATTCAAAATTCAACATTTAAAATTATTCTTACCCCTTCTTTTCAATCTCATACTCTTTGATATTCCTCTCCTCCGAGCTGAAGCTTATACCAATAAGGTAAATTTCTTTATTCTCATTCATATACTTTTCAAAGTATCTTCTCTCTTTTATCTGTTTTATGGGTTTTTCTTTGTCTGCATCAACCTTGAATTCTATGATTAGAATCTTGTCATTTGTTTTTATGGTTAAATCAATCCTGCCCTTGTTTGTCACATCCTCTGCAATCACATCATATCCCAATGCCATAAGATAAACAAAGATTACACTGCTGTAGTATCCCTCATATTGTGAGATTATATTATTTGCATAATTGTTGTAGGGAATTGTTGCAAAGATGGTTTTTAGGTGGTCTGGAAATGAGTCAAATCTGTTTTCCTTCAATGCTTTTCTTATATCAAGCTCATACCTTGTTTTCTCCATTCTCTGATTTGTGAGATAATCAATAAATAGTCTGTTTAGTGAAAACTGGACTTCAAGGTTTGGAATGGACAGTTTATACATATTACTACCTGTTTCTTCTGTAAATCTCTCTTTAATAGACAGATATCCTGTTTGCCAAAGCAGTGCTCTTATGTCTATGTAGTCCACATCAAAGGTTTCCAAAGCTTCTTCGGATATTAAAGCATTCTCAAGCTCTGGAATGTAGTAGTTTTCTTCTTTTAGTTTTTCTATTAAGAAGGAAGGAT
>WFYS01000031.1 GCA_015490005.1 Desulfurellaceae bacterium
ATGAAAACTAGATTTATAAAAGTAGAAAGTGAACATTCAGCTATGGCAGCCGCAATAGGCTCATCCGTTGCAGGAAGTAGGGTTTTTACTGCCACAAGCTCTCAAGGTTTACTACTTATGCACGAGATGCTTCATTGGGCAGCTGGTTTAGGTACTCCTATAGTCATGGCCAATGCAAACAGGGCTGTTGCCCCACCGTGGAGTATCTGGGCAGATCAAGTAGACTCTCTATCTCAGAGAGACGCAGGGTGGATACAATTTTATGCTTCCAACTCTCAAGAGGCATACGATTTGTTATTTTTGTCTTTTAGATTATCCGAAAAAGTAAAAAATCCTGTAATGGTTTGCATGGATGGTTTTCTAGTTACTCACACCAAGGAGCCTGTAGAAACTTTTGAAGATGAAATTACGGATTTTATTAGATTGAAAGAAACATCTGCATTATTAGATATAGACAAACCCGATGCTGTTGGAGCATTAGCTTTTCCGAAAGACTACATGCCGGTAAAATTAAAACAAATCGAAAGAATAACATCTGCAAAAAGTGAGTTTTATAATATTGCTGAAGAATTTAAAGATGTAAGCGGAAAAGAATACAAACCTCTATACACTTACGGAGATAGTGATGCTGACATTGTTCTTGTAGCCATGGGTTCAAACGCAGAAACAGCCCATCTGGCCGTGGATTTATTAAACAAGGAAGGAATCAAATCTAAACTAGTAAAAATAATTATGTTCAGACCATTTCCAAAGGGAGAGTTTGAAAGGGAATTCAAAGGGGCAAAAAAAATTGTCGTATTTGATAGAAACATATCCATGGGCAAAGGTGGAATAACAAAAGATGAAATTGTAGGAGCTTTGGGTATAAAAAATGCCATTGGAGTCGTATGCGGTTTGGGCGGAGTAGACGTAACAGAAATAGAAATGGCCAATATAGCAAAAGATGTTTTAGAAGATAAAATTACAGAAGACATGATTTTGTGGGGTGAAAAATGACAATACCAAAAGAGGAAATATTAAAACCGAGCCATCTTGCATGCCCAGGTTGCGGGGGTGCACTTGCAATGAGGTTGGCATTAAAAGCTCTCGGAAGAAGAACTATGGTTGTAATATCGGCTTGCTGTTGGACAGTTATTAATGGAACCATAGGATACAACTACTCAGGAGTTCCAGCGCTACATACGGCTTTCGAAACCACAGCTGTTGTTGCAGCAGGCATCAAAGCTTCCTTAGAAATGCAAGGCAAAGGTGATATAACAGTAATGGCTTGGGCAGGGGATGGAGGAACATTCGATATAGGTTTACAGTCTTTAAGTGGTGCTGCTGAGCGCAACGATGATATAATATATGTTTGTTATGATAATGAAGCTTACATGAACACAGGAATCCAAAGAAGTTCGGCAACACCCATAGGCGCCGAGACAACAACCACCCCTTCACCGGTAGTCAAGGATAGACCAAAAAAAGACCTTATGGAAATCGTAGCTGCTCATGATGTTCCGTATGTCGCCTCAGCTACAATAGCCTATCCAAACGACCTTGTAAAAAAATTCGAAAAGGCAAAAAGCAAGAAAGGTTTTAAACTCATACATATTTTGAGCCCATGTCCTCCAGGGCATAAGTTTCCCGAAAACAAAACCGTAGAAATCTCCAAATTAGCAGTGGAAACAGGCATTTTTCCTCTGTATGAAATAGAGGAAGGGAAATATAAGATAAATAAGAAACCTAAGTTCCAAAACCTCGATAAGTACTTAAACTTACAAGGAAGATTTAAAAATATGCCAAAAGACAAAAGAGAAGCCCTTGAAGAGTTCATAAAAAAGAGATGGGAAAGATTATCCATTAAAGCTGAATATTTTAGCTAATTGGGGGGCTTTAGGTGAAATGCGAGATAGATGTAATTATTGATAGAAAGCATAGATGGAATTTTAAAGAGTTGTTGTCCCAAAACGGACTAACATTTAAAGAGTGGCTTGTTGAGTTCCACAACGACAGATCTATTATAAGTTTTCAAATAGACGACAAAGAAGAGGAGCTTTTAAAAAATCTATATGATTATTTAAAAGAGAACGTTGGCTCAAGGGTGGTTTTACCAGATGGCAATAGATTAAACCCTAAAAATAAAGATTTTGGAGAATTTTATAGGGTGGTGTGCAAATACATTGAGGAGTAAAACATGGCTATAAAAAAACTGACATACGATGATATTAAATTTGATTTCAATTTTAACATAGATGATATAGACGCAGATAATTCATTGGTGCATCAAAAAAGAATAGAAGTAGCTTTAGATAAACTTGTCAACATAAACAGCAAAAACCATAACTTATACATTTGTGGCAATCTTAGCAAAGATGACAAGCATACAATTGTTAAAATGCTTAAAAGCTTATCAGATAATAAAAGTACTAAAGTCTACGACTATTGCTACGTTAACAATTTTAAGAACCCGAAAGAGCCAAAAATAATAAAATTAAAACCATCAGAGGGCAAAAAATTTAAAGAACAAATGGATGAGTTTGTTGATTATTTGATAAAAAGCGTGCCCAAGGTGTTCGATAGCAAAGAGTATGAGGAAAAGATTCAAGAAGTTGTTAAAGAGTTCGATGAAAAACAGAAAAAAGTGTACGATAAACTGCAGAAAAAAGCGAATGAGTTAGACTTTGTTGTAAAATTCTCTCAGGTGGGAATAGTTGTTAATCCTGTAATTGCAGGGAAAGTTATAGGTGAAAGAGAGTATAATAACCTATCTGAAGACATAAAAAAAACTATAGATGAGAAAAGAAAAGAACTTGAGGAGCATATAGACAAATTTATATCAAACAGTAAAGAATTAGAGAAAAAAAAGCACGATAAGCTTAAAAAAATAAACGATGAAATGGCTTTGTTTATAGTATCTGGAAAAATTGATAAGATAAAAAGGAGTTTCGAGAGCAACAAAGATATTGAAGAATATTTGGAAGATGTTGAAGATTACACACTAAAAAACATCTCTATTTTTTTACCACAAAACAATCAAACTTTTCCATTTATTCAGGCGCCGCATAAATACACTGAATATAGAGTAAACCTTTTTGTTGACAACAGTGATGTTAAATCGTCACCTGTAATTTACGAAGAGAATCCAACGTACTACAATGTTTTTGGAAAGTTGGAAAAACAAGCTTATTTTGGGGCATTCGTTACTGATTTCACACATATAACATCAGGCTCAATCCACAAAGCAAATGGCGGTTTTTTACTTTTAGATGCTTTTGGAGTAGTGGTTAACCCAGGAGTATGGGAAACATTAAAAAGAACTCTGTTATCCTCTAAAGCTGCGATAGAAGAAATATCAGAAAAATATGGAATAATTGCCACAGAAACGCTAAAGCCCGAGTCAATAGATTTAGATATAAAAGTAGTGTTAATTGGTCCTGAGTATATATACGACATACTCTTTGAATATGATGATGAGTTTGATAAACTATTTAAAATAAAGACGAATTTCGATTATGCTATACCAAAGGAAGAACTAGTAGTAAAACAATACACCTCGACAATAATGCAATATTGTGACAAAAACAAGTTAAAAAAACCAGATCTATCAGGCTTTAAGGGGCTAATCAAATACTCGTGTAGATTGGCTGAAGATAGAAATAAACTTTGGGCTTATACAAACAATATTTTCGATATTGTTAAAGAGGCACAGTCCTTTTCAAGCTTAGATAAGTTAACTTACGAAAATATAAGATTAGCCATAAACGAAAGAAAATTCTTACGTGATTTGTGGAAAGAAAAAATATACGAAATGATTGAAAATGGAAGTATTATTGTTGACCTTAAAGGAAAAAAAATTGGAGAGATAAATGGGCTATCAGTTTTAGATATGGGCGATTTTTCTTTCGGTAGGCCAAGTAAAATCGTAGCAAAAACCTATATTGGAAAAGAAGGGATAGTTAGCATAGAAAGAGAAAGTAAACTTTCTGGCAGGATATTTGATAAAGCCTCTTTTATTATTTCAGGATACGTAAATGGCATGTACGGGTTTAACAAAACATTAAGTTTTTCAGCTTCTTTATCGTTTGAACAATCATATTCTATGATTGAAGGTGATAGTGCATCGATTGCAGAGACACTGGCAATTTTATCCTCTTTAGCTGAAACACCTATTCCCCAAAATTTAGCGGTAACAGGTTCAATGAATCAAAACGGCGTTGTTCAGCCAATAGGTGGAGTAAATGAAAAAATTGAAGGGTTTTATGAAATTTGCAAGTTAACAGGAAACTTAGATGGAGCTGGAGTAGTAATTCCGTATAAAAACCTAAAAAATCTTGTTTTGGATGATGAAGTGGAAAATGCAATAAAAGATGGAAAATTCAACCTTTTTGCAGTTGAAACTATAGACGACGCAATAGAGATATTTACGGGAATAAAGGCAGGTAAAAGACAAGGTAAAGGTTTTGAAAGAGGAACATTTCACTACATAGTTGACAAAAAACTCAAAAAAATTAATGATATTTTAAGGAAAGAGTCTTAGGACAAAAATGCTTAGATTTTTGGATGCAGGCGAATCACACGGGAAGATACTTGTTGCAATAATTGATGGTTTTCCTTCAGGTTTAAAAATAGATGCAGATTTCATAAACAGGCAGCTTTTGTTGAGGCAATCCGGTTATGGTAGAGGGGGACGACAAAGGATAGAAAAAGATACGGTAGAATTTTTAAGTGGCGTTAGGTTTGGCGAAACTATAGGTTCTCCCATTACTTTGGCAATAAAAAATAAAGATTTTGACAACTGGAAAAATATAATGGCTCCGTTTGCAGAATATTCGCAGGAAAGAAGAGTTACACGCCCTAGACCAGGCCACGCTGATTTAACAGGTTACTTAAAGTACAATAGAAAAGATATAAGGGATGTGCTAGAAAGGTCTAGTGCCAGAGAAACGGCTATTAGAACGGCTGTTGGGGCACTTTGTGAATTGTTACTTAAAGAGATTGGAGTAAATATTGTATCTTTTGTTGTGGCTATTGGTAAAATTAAGGCAAATATTGAGTCTTTTGATAACATAGAAGAAAAAATCCTGAACTCACCTGTGTTTTGCCCGGATAAAAGACTATCTGACTTGATGATAGCAGAGATCGAGGAAGCAAAAAGGAAGGCTGAAAGCTTGGGGGGTGTAGTTAAAACTGTAGCTAAAGGCGTAATTCCGGGTTTGGGTAGCTACACACAGTGGGACAGAAAGCTAGATGCGCGGTTAGCTTCAGGGTTAATAAGCATACAAGCTGTTAAGGCTATAGAAATAGGTGAAGGATTCAATAGCGCCTTTAAGTTTGGCTCTCAAGTCCATGATGAAATATATTACGACAATGGTTACAGAAGATATACAAATAGAGCCGGTGGCATAGAAGGTGGCATGTCAAATGGAGAGGACATAATTGTTAAAGCATATATGAAGCCAATCCCCACACTCAAAAAAGGGCTTAAATCCGTTAATGTACAAACACATAAAAAAGAGACCTCAGACTTTGAGAGAAGCGATGTTTGTGCAGTTCCAGCCTTGAGTGTAGTAGTCAGATCTGTTTTAGCATTTGAGCTTGCTCGTGTTTACTTAGAGAAATTCGGCTCAGACACAGTTGATGAACTTTCAAGAAGGGTTGATGAATACAAAGAATACTTAAACACAAAATGAATATAATTTTGGTAGGTTTTATGGGTTCTGGAAAGACCACCATCTCGAGAATAATTAGCAAAAAACACAATATGCGTTTCTTAGACTCGGATAAATTAATAGAAAAGAAAGAACATCTAACTATAAAAGAGATTTTTAGTAAAAAGGGAGAAAAATATTTTAGAGAGTTAGAAAGACAACTAATAAAAAACGAAATATCTTTTTGTAATAATTGTGTTATTTCAACAGGTGGTGGCATGCCATGTTTTTTCGATAATATGAAAAACCTAAAATCCAAAGGATGGGTAATTTTTCTGAACATACCTTTCGACGAGATTGTAAAAAGGGTGAGAAACACAGACAAAAGACCATTGTTCAAAGACGTTGAGAAAGCTAAAAAACTCTATTTAGAAAGGATTGATTGTTATAAGCAGGCTCACTTTATAATAAATCTTGAAAATCGTAAGGAAAAAATAGTAGAAAAGATAGAAAAATTAGTTTTTTAGGAGAGTTATGAAAGTATCTATAAAAGATTTGGTGGAGAGTATTAAAGAAAAGCTTAGCTTCTCAAAAGTAGCCACAAGAATATTAAAATTATTTGAAAGTGATGATTTGAGTTCTTATCAACTCGCAAAGGTTATATCATTAGACCCTGTGCTAGCGGCTTATATCTTAAAAATCTCAAACTCAGCTTATTACAATTTCTCAGGGAAAGTGAAAACTTTATCTGACGCCATCACTTTAATAGGCTTTGAAGAAATTAAAAAAATAGTTATCATGATTAGCGCAAAAAATGCCTTTAAAGTTAGCGATGAAATAGATAAGTTACTTTGGGAACATTCATTGGCTGTAGCTGTTGGTTGCTCTGTTATAAATTCTAACATAAACATAACAGATGAGGGAGAAGCATACATATCAGGACTTTTGCACGATATAGGTAAGATAGTTTTTCAGAAAAGTAAACTCACAAACTATAAAGACATATTTAAACAGGCTTATGATTCTGGAAAAGAAATAAGATTTTTGGAAAAAGAAGTTTTTGGATATAATCACGCTGACGTGGGCGGCTATCTTTTGCAAAGTTGGAATTTTGAACAGAGCATTATAGACGCCGTGTCATTTCACCATTTAAACTTTACAATAAAAAACACATCGGATTTTTTGAAAAAATCAGCGCTTGTCAATCTATCAGACTTTATAGTCAACAATTTAATTGGGGTTGGTAAAAAAGAAAAAATAAAAGACACAGAAGCGCTGAACGGCTTAAATGCCGCTAAACTTATAGGATTCTATACCGACAACCCAATTTCTTTAATTGAAGAAATACAACAGAAATTTATGATTTTAGCATCTGCTATGGAAGAAGATATATGAGAGTTTTAGTTACTGGAGCTACAGGATTTGTTGGTATAAATACGGTAAAAAAGTTGCTAGGGAAACACGAAGTATATGTATTCGTGAGAAATGTTGAAGCAGCGAAAGCTCACTTTGACGAAAAGGTTTCGGTAGTATGCGGAGATGTTCTAGATACCGAAAGCCTAAAAAGCGCTCTTAATAAAAATTTAGATGCAGTAATTCATATTGCAGGTGTAATAAGCGCCCATAATCTAGATAAACTCTACAGAGTAAATAGATATGGAACAAGAAATGTGGCTAAAACGGCTTATGAAGCTGGCGTAAAAAATTTTATTTACGTATCGTCGCTTTCGGCAAGAGGCCCAGATGGTTTTAATAGACCCATTTCACACTATGGCAATTCTAAACGCTTGGGAGAATTAGAGGTTCTCAACACATACGGTTTTAATAAAGTAAAAATCTTTAGGCCACCAATTATTTTTGGCCCTTACGATAAAGGAACATTACCTTTGTTCAGACTTGCAAGACACGGTATTCTGCCATCTATAGATAGAATCTACAGCTTTCTATTTATTGAAGATTTAGTTGAAATAATCGTTAGACTTCTTGAGATTAAAACCAATGCAACAAAAGTCTTTTACGCATCTTCTTTTACGGCTAACTTTAAAGATTTAGCCGAGTGTTTATTAGAAACATCAGGTAAAAAAATACTAAAAATAGCTCCTCCTTTGGGATTAATAAAACTTGCAGCTAAGTTTAGCTCAAAAAGGTCGCCATTTACCCAAGACAAAGTTAGAGAAATAGCACCAAAATCATGGACATGCAACAATAATACTGTTAAGATGTACATGGATTTTGAAAAGCGATTAAAAATGTGCGAATCAATCAGAAAAACTTACTTATGGTACATGAATAATGGATGGATATAGTCCCGTAGTTTTTAAAGACGACGACACTTTTTTGATACTCGATCAAAGAGAATTACCATGGAAAAAGAAGCTCATAGACGTTAAAAATGTCAATGATGTTTGCAAAGCCATTAAAGATATGGCTGTCAGGGGTGCACCCCTAATTGGCATTACAGCAGCGATTGGGCTTTACTTTGGCATTAAAAATTCAGAAAACTATGATGAATTTGAGAAAAACTTCAATTACTCCTACGATTGTCTCTCAAGAACAAGACCCACTGCGGTAAACCTATTCTTTGCTTTGGGTAGGCTAAAAGGCGTGAAGGAAGAGAAAAAACAGGTGTTGCCCCTGCACAAGCTGATAAAAAAGTTAAGGGCAACGGCTATAGGTATTTGGGAAGAGCAGAAAGAGCAAGACAAACGCATAGGGGCGTTTGGGTCTGAATACTTGAAGGACAAAAAAAGAATCTTAACCCACTGCAACACAGGAACACTTGCAACGGGCGGTATAGGAACGGCTTTGGGCATAATAAAAACGATGCACAAAAAAGGCCTCTTGGATGTGGTTTATGTGGATGAAACAAGACCATATTTACAAGGTATGAGGTTGACGGCTTTTGAGCTTAAAAACGAGGGCATTGATTATAGGATTGTTACAGATAACTCCTGCGGCATGCTAATTAGAGAAGGTTTGGTTGATGCTGTTGTAGTCGGCGCAGATAGAATTGCAAGAAATGGTGATACGGCAAACAAAATCGGTACGTATTGCCTTGCGAGCATGTGCAAAAGGCATGGTGTTAAGTTTGTTGTCGCCGCACCAGAGTCCACTATTGATAGGTCGATCGAAAGCTTAAATCAAATACCCGTCGAAGAAAGGAGTGCAGAAGAGGTTTTAAAAATAGGTGATAAATATTATGCTCCGAGGGAGTCAAAGGCAATTTATTACTCATTTGACTTAACGGACGCAGAATTAATTGATGCTATCATTACAGAAAAAGGTGTTTATGAATATCCTTACAGGTTTTAAAAATGGCTTATTTAAAGTTTGAAAAAGAGGGCAATATTGGCATATTGACGTTGAATAGGCCTGAAAAGCACAATTCCATAAGCAAAGAATATATGGGCGAATTTGTAGAATTTCTAAACTTTGCAGAGAAAGAGCCTCTAAAAGCTCTGGTTATAAAGTCCGCTGGTGAGAATGTATTTTCAGCAGGCGGTGACATTAACTATTTTCTAACGCTTACAACAAAAGAAGATGCATTTAGTATGGCTTTAAACATGCACAATATATTAAGCAGGTTTGAAGACCTAGATTATCCAACAATTTGTGCCCTCAACGGCTCTGCCATAGGAGGGGGATCTGAGATTATTTTGGCATTTGACATAAGATTTTCAAGAAGCGACATATTTATACAGTTCAAAGAAAAAGCTATAGGCGTGACAACAGGCTGGGGCGGAACGTATAGACTGGTGAGACTTGTTGGTTATAGTAAAGCTTTGGAGCTATTGCTCTCAGCTAAAAAAATAGACGCAAAAGAAGCAAAGGATATAGGACTTGTCAATGATATATACGACAAATCAGTTTTAATGGAAAAGATAATGGAATTTTGCGAAAAACTCAAAGATGACGATGTCAGGCTTATAAAACATATAAAGAGACTTGCCAAAGAATCTCGATTTATATCAAGAGATGATGGAATGCAGTTAGAGAGAATGCTATTCTCTGAAAGTTGGATGTTTGGTAAAAGAGAACAACAGATGAAGAAGTTTACGGAGAAAAAATAATGGGATTTTTAAAAAGCATATCGGAAAAGCTGTTTAAGACAAAGGATAATTTTACAAAAAAGATTCACGAAGAATCCTCAAAGGATGAACCTATCACTGATGAGTACTTGGAATTTATAGAGGAATTGTTGATTGAGTCAGATTTTGGCGTAAAAACAACAATGAAAATTATGGAAGCGATAGATAAAGGCATATCTGATGGCAGTGTAAAAGCAAGAAGGGATGTTGAGTTTAAAATCCGAGAAATTATACTTGAAATACTGAAACAGGTGGAAAAACCTTTAGAAATCAGAAAGAAGGGATTTGTTGTTCTTGTTGTTGGAATAAATGGTTCTGGTAAAACCACAACGATTGGAAAATTAGCAGATTTGAATACAGAAAAGGGCAAAAGGGTTATGCTTGTGGCAGCAGATACGTTCCGTGCAGCCGCCATAGACCAGCTTAAAATCTGGGCAGATGGGACAGGGGCGTTGTTTGTTAAGCAAGAAGAGGGTGCAGATCCTGCAGCTGTTGCATTTGATGGTGTTAAAAGCGCTTTAGCAAGAAACGTAGATGCGGTTTTTATAGATACAGCCGGCAGATTACATACACAGAGAAACCTCATGAACGAGGTTATAAAAATCAAAAACGCCGTTAAAAAAGCATATAGCGAGGCACCACATGAAACACTGCTTGTATTGGATGCTACAATTGGTCAAAACGCCATAAACCAAGCACGTGAGTTCAACAAAGCGTTAGATATAACAGGTATAGTTCTAACTAAAATGGACGGAACGGCAAAAGGTGGCATTATTGTTGCTATAAGTGAAGAGTTTAAGATTCCGATTAGATATATCGGAATAGGTGAAAACGAGGAAGACTTAAAAGTTTTTAATGCAAGAGACTTTGTAGAGTCTGTATTTGTACCATAAATTTTGGAGGTGAATATATGGGTGTAATAGTTGATGTTTATGCAATGGAAATCTTGGATTCAAGGGGGAATCCAACAATTAAATGTACGGTAAGAACGGACAACGATGTAATAGGCACATCCGAGATACCAAGTGGGGCATCTACGGGGGATAACGAGGCCATCGAGTTGAGGGACAATGGAGAAAGATATAGAGGCAAGGGTGTACAGAAAGCCATATCAAACATAAACGACAAAATTGCTAATGAAGTAATTGGTCTTGATGTGTTTGAGCAAGCTGAGATTGACAATACAATGATCGAACTTGATGGAACGAAAAATAAATCCAACCTAGGAGCCAACGCTATACTTGCTGTGTCTTTAGCGTGTGCTAGAGCTGCGGCAAACGAACTTAGAATGCCGCTTTACAGGTATTTAGGTGGACTGCACTCAAATCTCCTTCCTATCCCGCTGTTAAACATCTTAAATGGCGGCAAGCATGCTGACAACAACGTGGATTTCCAAGAGTTTATGATTGCACCAATAGGAGCTGAAAGTTTCAAAGATGCGATAAGAATGGCTTCGGACACGTTTTGGACTTTGAAAGGTATTTTGAAAGAAAAAGGTCTGTTCACTGGAGTTGGTGACGAGGGTGGCTTTGCACCAAATCTGCAATCTAATGAAGAACCTATTAAGTTGATTTTGGAGGCCATAGAAAAGGCAGGGTATAAACCGATTGACGACATAGCCATTGCATTGGATCCTGCATCGAGCGAGTTTTACAGGGATGGAAAGTACATTGTTGGAGGGGATAAACTCACAAACAATGATATGATTGCCCTATACAAAGAATTTGTTGAAAAATACCCTATAGTCGTATTAGAGGATGGCTTGGCTGAAAATGATTGGGAAGGATGGAAAAAGCTTACAGATGAACTTGGTGATAAAATAATGCTTATCGGCGATGATATATTTGTTACCAATGTTGAGCTGATCAGCAAAGGATTGGAAGAGGGTATAGCAAACGCTATATTGATAAAGCCAAACCAGATTGGAACCTTAACTGAGACACTCGATGCCATAAGGTTGGGTGAAGATGCAGCGTATAACTTAGTCATATCTCACAGATCTGGCGAAACATCCGATACATTTATTGCAGACTTAGCGGTTGCTTGCAACACAGGTTGGATTAAAACAGGGTCTGCTTGCAGGGGTGAAAGGATCTCTAAATACAACAGATTAATAGAGATAGAAGACGAGATGTACCCTTATGGCGAATACCCGACATGGTAGATTTTTAAATACCATAATTTCAATAACATTTATCATTGCAATTGGGTTAGTGGCGAAAGGAATATATTCGAAACAGTTACAAATGAGGGAGCTTAAAAAGGAAAGCTCCCTCTTGGATAAAAAAATAATTCATGTCAAACAAAACATAAAAAAGATTAAGAGACAGATAGAAATGGCAAAAAATGATCCGTATTACATGAAACACGAAGCTGCTGACAGGTATTTAATTGTTTCAAAGGACGAAAGCATAATTATTTTCAACGACAACTCATCCAAAAATAAATAATTTTCCATGAAAGTTAATATAGTTGGTGCAGGCTTGGCAGGCATAGAAGCTGCCTTTACCCTGGCTAATAGAGGCATAGAAGTAAATCTCTTTGAGATGAAGCCAAAAAAATTTAGCGAAGTACATAAATCTGAGAAAGTTGCCGAGATAGTGTGTAGTAATTCTTTTGGAAGCACGAAATTAACAACAGCAAGCGGCGTTTTGAAAGAGGAAATGAGTATCTTGGACTCCGTTTTACTCAAAATTGCATCATTAACAAACGTTGAAGCGGGCAATGCCTTGGCCGTTGACAGGAAGAGGTTTTCGGATATTGCTACAAAATGGGTCGAAAAACATCCTAATATCAACTTGATCAGGGAACGTATAACAAAACTGGACAACAACAGTATTTGGATTGTTGCTTGTGGGCCTTTGTGCGATAGTAAGCTTATTGATTTTTTAGGGGAAAACGTTATAAAGGGCGATCTTTTGTACTTCTTCGATGCAATAGCTCCGATTGTCTACGCAGATAGCATAGATTACTCAAAAGGTTTTTGGGGCTCTAGATATTCAGATAATAGAGACTACTTTAACTGCATCTTAACAGAGGAAGAATACAACAGGTTTTACAATGAACTTGTAAGGGCAGAAAAAGTTGAGTTTAAAGAATTCGAAAAGAACTATTACGAGGCGTGTTTACCGATTGAGGAGTTAGCAGAAAGGGGCAAGCAGACACTACTTTTTGGCCCACTAAAACCTGTTGGATTAAAATTTAAAGAAAAAACACCTTTTGCAGTTGTACAATTGAGAAAAGAAAACAAAGAAGGTACACTACTTGGTCTTGTTGGATTTCAAACAAAACTTACATACAAAGAACAGAAAAGGGTATTCAAACTAATACCCGCACTAAAAAATGCAGAATTTGCTAAACTGGGTAGTTTACACAGGAATACGTTTATCGATTCGCCGAGATTGTTGAATATGTTTCTACAGGCAAAGGACAAGCCCAATGTGTTCTTTGCAGGACAAATCACGGGTGTTGAAGGATACATGGCAAGCGCCGTTACAGGAATATATATCGGGATGAATGTTGCACTGTTTTTAAAGAAAGGAAAGATGATGGAACCACCAAAAAATACTATGTTCGGTGGACTTATTCATTACATAACATCCAAAGATGATGACTTTCAGCCCATTAGTGAAAATTTTGGTTTTATTGAAGTAGGTAAAGAAAGAAATAAAAAGAGCAAAAGAATAAAACAGGCTCAAGTTGCCATAAACAATACCAAAGCATGGAGAGAACAATATGAAAGTGAGTTTGATTGAATACACTCCCAACCCGGATTACACAGCTGCGTTTGCAGCGAGGGTTTGTTATTCATCGGATATTGAAAAGCTGAAGTTGGATGATGAGGGTGTTAAAAATATCTTGAGGAGGGTGATAAAATCTGGCCATCACTCGGTTTTAGAGCATGTAAACTTCACGTTTCTCATAGAAGGGATAAGTAGAGTGGCAACGCATCAATTGGTTAGGCACAGAATTGCAAGCTATTCACAGCAAAGCCACAGATACACAAAGGTAAAAAAGGATAATTTTGTAATACCTGAAAATTTAAGCGAAGAGGCGAAGAAGCTCATGGAAAATCACTTTGAGACATCCATTGAGCTTTACAACAAATTAATAGAGATGGGAGTTAAAAAAGAGGACGCCCGGTTTGTAATACCGCAAGCGGTTAGTTCTAACATCGTCGTTACAATGAATGCCCGTGAACTGTTGCATTTTTTCTCATTAAGATGTTGTGTTAGGGCACAGTGGGAAATCAGAAACTGTGCTATAGAGATGTTAAAGTTTGTTAAAAACAAAGCGTCTATAATCTTTGAAAACGCCGGGCCTGCATGCGTTAGGGGTAGGTGTCCCGAAGAGAACCCATGCGATAACATAAGGGAAATCAGGGAGTATTTTAAAAATTTATGAGTGGTGTACTGTATGTTGTGTCAACGCCTATTGGAAACATGGATGATATAACATTTAGAGCCGTTCGGATTTTGAAAAGTGTCGACTATGTTTTGGCTGAATCCCCAAACCATTCAATAAGATTGCTTGAGAAGTACTCAATCAACACGAAACTTGCTAAATATAACGACGATTATGATGTAAAAAAGGTTATTGAAGAGACACTAAACGATATAAAAGGTGGTATGTCAGTAGCACTTATAACCGACGCAGGAACACCAACAATTTCAGACCCCGGTTACAGGATTGTTAGAGCCTGTAGGGAAAATGGATTAAACGTTGTTCCTATACCAGGAGCCTCTGCTTTAGTAGCTGCTCTTTCTGCATCCGGCCTACCTACAGATAAATTCATATTTTTGGGCTTTTTACCTAAAGGGCCAAACAAAAAAAGAAAAGCCTTAAAAGAGGCGGATATTGGCTGCACAATTGTCTTTTACGAATCCCCAAACAGGATTTTAAAAACGTTAGGGGCAATTAAAGACTCGCTTGGAGAAAGAACTGTTGTAGTTGCCAGGGAGATAACAAAGATACATGAAGAGTTTTTGTATGGTCGCGTAAGTGAAGTGTTGGATAAGCTCTCAACTTACCCCTCTATTAAAGGTGAATTCGTTGTTCTTGTAGAAAAAGATGTTTAAAAATGCAAAAACTATAGCCCTATTTACTCTCTTAAGTAGAATTTTAGGATATTTGAGAGACCTTTTCATAGCCGTTTTTTTCGGCGCGTCTATTTACACAGATATGTTCTTTATAGCCTTTAGAATTCCAAACTCTTTAAGACGCTTTTTAGGCGAAGGCGCTGTAAATTCCTCAATAATACCTGTTATTTCAAAATTGGACGAAAAGGAAAAACTAAAAGCGGTTTGGAATATACTATTTTGGTTCTTTTTGCTCCTATTAATAATAACTGTTTTGGGTGTTGTTTTTTCAAAAGTACTTATTGCACTCTTCGCCGCAGGGTATGTTCACAATGGCTTAATGGATAAATTAGTCAAGACCGTTTTCCCATACATTTTTTTTATCGGTCTAACCGTACTTTTAACTGGTATTCTTAACAGTTATAAACGTTTTGCCATACCATCTTTTGCACCATCCCTACTAAACATAAGTATAATAGCCTCGATTTTTCTTTTTTCTAAAGCATTTTTAAATCCCATTTATGCCCTATGTTTGGGTGTTATTATAGGCGGCGTGCTTCAGCTCTTGATCTTGGCATTTGATTTTTCACGTTTAAAATTACCCTTAAACATCACATTTAAAATGGAGAGTTCAACTGTTGAAATTTTCAAACTCATGGGTATAACCGCTATTGGAAGTTCTGTTATGCAAATCTCTTCAATGGCCGATAGCTTCGTTGCTAGTTTCCTAAGAAGTGGAAGCTTTTCCTTTATCTTCTACGCAAATAGACTCTTTCAGCTGCCATTTGCTGTATTTTCATTAGCCTTAACACAAGGTACACTCCCAGATTTATCCCACATGAACAAAACAGAGCTCTCTAAATCCACAAAGTTACTATCTAGATTTGCAATCTTCTACTCTTCTCTTGTAACTCTCTACTTTCTTTTTTTCTCTTTCGACGTCGTGAGGTTGATCTTTATGCATGGCAAATTCAGCCTAACCGACGCCTTAAACGTCTCTTTAGCACTAAAAATTATGATAGCAAGCTTTGCCTTCTTTTCTCTAACAAAAATACTATCAAACGCCTTCTACTCACAAAAAGATGCAAAAACCCCACTTAAAGCATCTATTTGGGCATCATCTACTGCAATAGCTTTATCCTTTATTTTAGGCTTCAAATTCGGGTTTACTGGGCTGGCTACATCGATGAGCATTTCTGGTTTTGTAAACTTTATTATTTTATACTATTTTTTCAATAAACAATTTGAAAGATTTTCTATTTCAAATTTCATTGATAAAATAACTATAATAGCTTTATCTCTTCTGCTTTTAATATCGGCAGCCTTAAGCTTTATCAGACTTGGCTTTCTAATAGCCTTATTTTTTTATGGATTTGCCTTTTTATTGGGTTTTAAAAGGTACTCAGCAGCCTTTAATAAATCGTCTTGAGTGTTTATGTTAAAGAATTCTACGCACTCTTTAGAATACATGTTTATTACTTTATAATCAACGTTATTTAAAATCGATATTAAACTTCTATTGGCGCAGTTACTTTTCAAATTCAAGACAGATTTATCTATTGCTATTGGCAAAGAATAGACTCTTCCTTTACACTGAAACACGGTGATTTTCTTTCCTTTATCATCAACCAAAGCCCTTACCATCTTCTTCGTAATAAACGGCATATCAGCAGCAAAAAAAATAAATCTATCACCTTTAATTTTTTTCACAACTTCAAATATGCCACACAAAGGTCCACCAAATACTTTACTGTCTTCAACTATCTTAACATTTTTTATCGGTACAGTTTCTGAATTTCTTGTAGAGACGACTATATTGTCAGAAAATTGCTTCAACTTTTCTATAACAATCTGGATAAGGGGTTTGTCATCTACTTTAGCCCATCTTTTGTCTTCTTTAAACCTGCTACTTTTGCCGCCTGCCAAAACACAGAGAACTGTTTCCATATTAAAATTCTACCAAAATCTTGGAGTTTTTGCTAATATTTTCAAAACTCAAAAAGGAGGAGTGAGATGTTTGTTGGATGTATTAATAATATCGAGGCGAAACCAATGGAAGGCGTTGGCGTTAAAAATACGCTAAAAAGGATACTGATAGGACCACAAGAAGGTTGGGATTCCCATGTAATGAGACTATTTACCATTAAAAAAGACGGAAACACACCAAGACATAAGCACCCATGGCCACATATAAACTATGTTGTTGAGGGTAAGGGAATTTTGTATATGGACGGCAAGGAACATAAAGTTGAAAAAGATTGTGTGGCATATGTACCCTCTAATATTGAACATCAATACATAAATACAGGAGATGGCGACTTTGTTATCATCTGTATTGTACCGAAAGAAGGAGAAAACCTCTAGTGGAATGGCGTTTTAAAAATAATCACAAGGTAATCAATATTGGAAAAAATTTTTGTGTAGCACCTCCCTGGCATGAAACAGATAAAATCAAGATAGCTCTTACATCCGGCAAATCATTCGGAACAGGTGTCCATGAGACGACTGTTAGCTGCATGGAGATTATGGAAAATTTACACTTAACAAACAGGAGTGTTTTAGATATAGGCTCAGGCAGCGGCATTCTATCCATCGTAGCATCAAAGTTAGGAGCAAGGAGAATAGTTGGCTTTGACATAGAAAAATTTGCTGTAGAGGAATGCATTAAAAATGCTTGTTTGAATAATGTTGAAAATATTGAATGCTTTGTATCAAGTACACCAAAATCAGTAAAAGGTCAATTTGACATTGTTATAGCCAATATCTTTGAAGACGTAATAATTTCAATGAGAGAAGATATAACAAGGCTTACAAAAAAGGGTGGATACGCACTATTTTCAGGAGTAATAATTGAAGAAAACTTTACGATTCAGAACATTTTTGAAAAATTGGGATTTAAACTTTTAAAAAACTTATTCTTGAATGATTATACAACACTTCTTTTTCAAAAGGGGGATTAGATGGATTTAGAGAAAAAGCTAAACACCATTGGTTTAAAAAGGGAAGAATATGAACTGTTAAAAGAAAAATTAGCAAGAGAACCTTTGGATATAGAGTTAAATATTGCATACGCCATGTGGAGCGAGCATTGTAGCTATAAATCATCAAAAATCCATTTAAAAAAACTACCGACGATGGGAGAATATGTTGTTATAGGCCCTGGTGAAAATGCAGGAGTAGTAGACATTGGAGATGGCTTTGTATCTGTTTTTAAAATGGAATCCCACAACCATCCAAGCTTTATTGAACCGTATCAGGGCGCAGCAACGGGTGTCGGCGGTATTTTAAGAGACATCTTCACGATGGGTGCAAGACCTGTTATGAACTTGGACGGATTATTCTTTGGGTTATTGAACCACCCAAAGACCAAGTTTTTGATAGATGGTGTCGTTAGGGGTGTTGGCGATTATGGAAACTGCATTGGCGTGCCCACAATTGGAGGTATGACATTCTTTGATGAATGCTACAACACAAACAATCTGGTAAATGCCTTCTGCCTAGGTATTGGAAAAAAAGACAACATTTTCCTGGGTGTTGCAAAAGGCGTTGGGAATCCAGTATTTTACGTGGGTTCAAAAACAGGCAAAGATGGTATCGGCGGTGCAACAATGGCTTCAAGTTCCTTTGACGAAAACTACGAAGAAGAACGTCCAGCTGTTCAAGTGGGTGACCCATTTACAGAAAAACTCTTACTTGAAGCGTGCCTTGAACTGATGGATAAAAACATAATCGAGGGCATACAAGATATGGGTGCAGCGGGTTTGACATCAAGTTCTTTTGAGATGGCAGACAGAGGAGGTGTAGGGCTAGACCTTTATTTAGATAAAGTACCGACAAGAGAGTCCCTGACACCTACCGAAATAATGCTTTCAGAGTCTCAAGAGAGAATGCTGATTATTGCTAAAAAGGGCAAAGAGAAAGAGGTTAAATCTATATTCGATAAATGGAATTTAGATGCAGAGGTCATTGGTTATGTCACGGACAGAAAAAAAATTAGACTCTTCTGGGAAAACAATGTTGTTGCTGACATTGATGTAGAACTTATGGTTTCTAATGCACCTGTTTATAATAGACCAATAAAAAAACCTGAATTAGCGGATAAAATCGAGCTATTTGAATTTGATAGTTTAAAAGAACCCGAAGACATAAACAGCGTCGTTTTAAAATTGCTATCGGAACCAGAATTTTCAACAAAGAAGCCAATCTACGAACAATACGATTCCACTGTCCAGACTAATACTATCCTTACGCCTGGGTCCGATGCAGCCTTGATAAGGGTTAAAGAGACAGGAAAGGGAGTAGCTGCAACAGTAGATGTCAATCCACGCTACGTATTTATAAACCCAAACAAAGGCACTCAACTCACCTTATTGGAAGCCTACAGAAACTTAATATGCGTTGGCGCAAAGCCCATAGCACTAACTGACTGCTTAAATTTTGGAAACCCGGAAAATCCAGAAATCATGTGGCAGTTTAGTGAATCAATCGATGGAATGAAAGTGGCTTGCGATAAGCTTAACGTCCCTGTAGTCAGTGGCAACGTAAGTTTCTACAACGAAACAAACGGCAAGAACATTTACCCAACTCCGACAATAGGTATGGTAGGTATAACGGATTGCCCGTTAAATGCACCAAAGGGGTTTTTTCAAAAAGAAGATAGCTCTATTGTCATGCTCGGCAGGATAAATCCCAAAGAACTCGGAGGCAGTGCATATCTAAAGTGGATTTTTGGCAAGGTAGAAGGGAAATTACCCGATATAAACCACGATCACCATAAAAAGCTCGCTGAATTGATGTTTGACTTGGTAAGAGAAAAACTAATTCTTTCTGCCCATGATGTTTCAGAAGGCGGTATTGCTATGTGCTTGGCTGAGATGTGCTTGGGAAAAAGAATTGGAGCGAGTGTTAAACTTGATATAAATACAAGGCCAGATTTTTACCTCTTCAGCGAGACACAAGGTGTGATAGTCGTTGAGACAAAGCATGAAGATAGGATTTTGGAGATGGCAGAAAAAATCGGCGCAGAGGCCAGAAGAATAGGAAAAACGGGTGGATCAAAGCTTACCATTAACAACCTTGTGGATTTGGAGATAGAAAAGATGGATAATGAAAGCGAAAGGACTTTAGGGGGTGTATTTGATTGGCGTGAAGAATGTGTTTGAAGGCATAGAGTCGTCTGGCAAAGAGATAATCGAACAATTGATAGAAGGAAATGATATAATAATTGAGCGTATAGCATCGTTTGGTGATCGATCCGAGGAAGACTTTTATTACGATCAAGACGAATATGAGTTCGTTCTGCTTTTAAAGGGTAGGGCGCAATTACTTTTTGAAGATAAGGGCACAGTTGATTTAAAAGCAGGAGATTGGCTAATTATCGAACCCCACGAAAGGCACAGAGTTGAATACACATCAATGGACGCCCTATGGCTTTGTGTTTTTTATAGATGAATCAGAAATTCGAGATATTCGAAAACCCAAAGCTACTAAAAGAGATACCAAAAGCAACAGGTGTTTATATAATACGCTCCAAAGACGATGAGATACTATACGTTGGCAAAGCAAAATCGTTAAGAGATAGATTGAGGAGCTATGTTGCCAAGTCGGGTATAGATTTTTTCAAGCAATCACTGATCAGAGAGGCAAACAGCGTAGAAATTATCGTTGTTGAAAATGAGCTTGAAGCACTTCTTTTGGAATCCAACCTGATTAAACAACACCGACCTCCATACAACGTTGTTTTAAGGGACGACAAAAGTTATCCATATTTAAGAATAAGTTACACAGAGAAATTCCCTAGGCTGAGCTTAGCTCGGCGTGTAAAAAATAAAGGAGATTTCTACTTTGGTCCAATAACGCCTGTCGATAGATTGAGAGACTTGATAAATTTGTTAAAATCCACATATAAAATAGCCCAGAAGAACGACAAACAGTGTCAGGGTTCGAAGAATGCGTGCATCTACTTTCAGATGAACAGATGTTTGGCGCCGTGTATTGGTAATATACCAAGAGAAAAATACTTAAAGATAATCAACGAGATAAAATCTATATTGACAAACCCGAAGAAGATAAAGAAGCAATTGGAGCAAGAACTAAAGGAATTAGTGGATAAGCTGGGATTTGAGAAAGCCATAAAAGTCAGGGATAAGTTAAAAGCCATTGAGTTGCTTGAAAAGAAACAAGTTGTAACGGATGTTTCTGAGGATTTCACAGACGTAGTAGCGTTCTCTTCGAGCGAAAATATTACATATGCCTATATCATGAGTATTAGATTTTCAAATGTTGTAGGAAATAGAAGTTTTTACTTCCATGAAAGTTACATAAATAGCGATTTTATTGAAAATTTTTTGTTTCAATACTACATTCAAATGAACCAGGTTGTTCCAGACGTCGTTATTACAGAGGGCATAAACAGCATTGAAACAATAAAAGAAGCTTTAAGTACATTTAAATCCGTTGAAGTCGTAGTTCCAAAAAGAGGCAAAAGAAAAAGATTGTTAGAGCTTGCAAAGAAAAATGCAAAAATTAATCTAGAAACGCATCTTGATAGGTTTAAAAAAGACATAGAGATATTTAAAAAACTTAAAGACTCACTCAATTTAAAAAAAGTTCCTTTAACAATAGACACTGTCGATACCTCTCACTTGGGCTTTGAGAATGTTGTGGGCGGCGTGGTTAGATATACACTTGGTGGTTTTGATAAGCAGATGTACAGAAGATACAACCTCACAAGTAAGTATGAATTTAGTACTATGAAAGAAATTCTTTCAAGACATAAAAAAATTTTACTAAATAACTCAAACAGAATAGCTGACCTTATTGTTGTCGACGGTGGAATAATACAAATCAAAGCGGCTAAAGAGGTGTTTGGTGAAAATTACGATATTATTGGCATAGCAAAGGAGAAAAGGGAAAATAGAGCTATAAGATCAAAAGGTGAGATTGAAGATAAAATCTATGTGGGAAATGAGCCTGTAGAGGTAGACAGGGAAGTTTTAGAGTTTGTACAGAAACTTAGGGATGAGGCACACAGGTTTTCAATAGAATTCCACAGAAAAAAGCGAAAACACTATGTTTTATCCAGTGCACTTGATAGAATAGAATTTATAGGACAAAAAAGAAAAAAGGCTTTATTTGAGAAATTCGGCAGCATTGAAAACCTAAAGAAAGCAACTTTGGATGAAATAGCTTCTATAAAAGGCATCAGTATGAAGATGGCTGCTATAATAAAAGAAAGGCTACAAGAGTTAGGATAATGGCGGAGAGGGAGGGATTCGAACCCTCGGTGCAGGTTTTGCCCACACACTCGCTTAGCAGGCGAGCGCCTTCAGCCAGCTCGGCCACCTCTCCAACATTCATGGCGGAGGAGGTAGGATTCGAACCCACGGAGCCCTCGCGGACTCAACGGTTTTCAAGACCGCCGCCTTAAGCCAGACTCGGCCACTCCTCCGCTTGCGAGTAAATTAATAACACATTAATCTCATATTTTCAAGATATTTATCTTGCTAAAAAAGCTTAACAGCTTTTAGAATATCTTCTGTGGCATTGAACTTGTTTAAAGTATAAAAATGCAAACCTTTAACACCGTTATCTATCAATTCTTGACATTGCTTTACAGCATATTCAATACCAACCTTGTAAGCATCATTCTTGTCCTTTCCAGATAGTTTATTTAAAAGTTCTTTGGGTATAGTTGCTCCGCACATATCTGTAAATCGGCTAACTTGTTTCAAGTTCAAAACAGGCATAATGCCAGCTACAACTGGTACAGTAACTCCAAACTTATTAAGCCTATCCAAAAAATCGAAAAATTTTCTATTATCAAAAAACAGTTGAGTAATTATGAAATCACCACCGGCGTCAATCTTCATTTTTAAATATTCAACATCCTTGTCAAGTGAGGGCGACTCTGGATGCCCTTCTGGGTATCCAGCAACACCTATAGAAAAACCCCCTTTTTCTTTCAAGTACCCAACTAACTGATAAGCATAGCTAAACTCCATTCCTGACTTATCAAATCCTTCAGGCAAATCTCCTCTTAGAGCCAAGATGTTATAAATACTGTTTTCTTTTAATGTATCTACTATTCTATCAACAAATTCACGTGTTGCGGTAATGCATGTAAGGTGCATCATAGGGTTTAATCCATATTGTTTTTTTATTTTCAGTGTCCATTCGACTGTTTTATCTTGAGAACTTCCACCAGCACCGTATGTTATTGAAACGAAATCAGGGTCATATTTTTTTAACACATCAATTGTATTAAACAATGTTTGTTCGTTTTCAACCTTCTTTGGCGGAAAAAACTCAAATGATAACGTTCTCCTTTTTTGTTTAAAAATTTCAGAAATTTTCAAATTATACCTCCGAAAAAACTATAAATACTTTATTATTTTGTAATCAGTGGTTCTAAGTGCTGGTTTAAACCCTGCTTTCCTTATTACAGACGCAATCTCATCAACACTAGATTGAGCTCTAAAACCAGCCTCCCTCATAACATTTTCCTCAACAAGCATGCTACCCATATCATTTGCTCCAAAATGAAGTGCAAGCTCACCTACATCTTTCCCTTGAGAAGCCCATGATGCTTGGATATTATCAAAATTATCTAGATATATTCTTGCAATCGCCACAATCTTCAAGTAATCGATGCCAGTAACAGTCCTATTCACAATCTTACCAAGCTCATTATTCTCCTTTTTAAAATCCCACGCTATAAAAGCTGTAAATCCGCCTGTTTCATCTTGTAGAGCCCTAATTCTATCCAAATGTTCAATTATATCCTCCTCCATTTCCAGATGGCCAAACATCATTGTAGCCGTTGTTCTTATTCCATGCTCATGAGCCTTTTTCATTATTTCAAGCCACCTATCCGTACTAATCTTCTTTGGGGATATTTCTTTTCTCACCCTTTCCGAAAGTATTTCAGCACCTCCACCAGGCATGGTTGTCAGTCCAGCATCTTTTAAATCTTCAAATACATCATCCGTAGTTTTACCAGATATTCTACACATAAGGTCAATTTCTGGTGGAGAGAAAGCATGCACATGAACCGTACTTTTAGATAATTCTTTAACCAATTTTAAATAATATTCATATGGTAGTTCCGGATTCAGTCCACCTTGAATCAAAGCCGTTGTAATACCTTTTGACTGAGCCTCTTCAATTTTGCTTATAAGTTCAGATATACTCAAAGTGTACGCTTCCCTATCGTGCGGTTTTCTATAAAACGCACAAAAACTACAGCCTACATAACAGACATTTGTATAATTAACGTTTGTATCCAAAATAAATGTTACAAGTTTTTTGGGGTGCTTTTTGAAACGTACCTTATTAGCAAGCTTTCCTAAAGTTAGAAAATCCCCTTCTTTGAAAAGCTTTACACCTTCATCAAAACTAATTCTTTTAAATTCTGACACCTTTTCATATATTTGTTCTATCAATTAAACACCTCTATCTCGTTGTATAATGCATCTCTTTCAACTGGAGTAAAACCAGTATTTTTTATCATGTTAACCATATACTCCTTTGCCAATCCCAATGGGCTTTCAGCACCAGCAGCGTGTGTTACCCTCTCTTCTCCAATAGTCCCATCAATATCGTCTGCACCAAAATGCAAACCAATTTGACCAACTTTGGGCGATAACATAACCCAATAAGCCTTTATGTGCGGAAAATTATCAAGAATTATGCGTGATAAAGCCAAAATTTTAAGCTCACGCACAGCATCAACCTTTTCAAACTTGCCCTCAAGCGGCGTGTTAGCAGGGTGGAAACTCAGTGGTATAAAACACAAAAAACCGGGATGTTCATCCTGTAATTTTCTCAATTTAAACAGGTGATCTATGATTTCATCGTCTGTTTCTACATGCCCAAAAAGCAGTGTTGCATTTGTTGGAATTCCCAACCTATGGGCGATAGCATGAACTTGTGACCATTTGTCGAACCCAATTTTATTTGGATAAAGCTTCCTTCTAACCCTCTCTGAAAAAACCTCAGCACCTCCGCCGGGCATGGAATCAAGACCGGCTTTCTTTAACTCCTTTAACACCTCTTCATAGCTTAAGCCACTAATCTTTGAGAAGTAATCTATCTCAACTGCTGTAAATGCCTTTACATCGACATCTGGGAAATTTGTCTTTATAGCCCTAACCATCTCGATATAGTAAGAAAATGGCTTTGTTGGGTGTAGTCCACCGACGATATGAACCTCTTTTATGCCCTCTGGCATCTTTGAAATTTCATCAACTACTTGATTTGTCTCCATCGTGTAAGCATCTGGCTCATCGCCGTTTCTGTAAAAAGCACAAAATTTACATTTAGAAACACACAAATTCGTGTAGTTTATATGTTTATTAAAAACAAAGTAAACCTTTTTACCTGTTTTTTTAATCTTTATAGACCTTGCCATTTCACCAATTTCCAATAAATTATCGGATTCTAAAATTATTTTAGCATTATCAAAATCTATTTTATCTCCACTTTCCACCTTCTCTCTAACCCTATCAAGTTCATTCATATTTTTATCAACTCCTCTATATGTTTAAGCGTAAAATCCTTTATCTTCTTTAAGTTTTCTTCACTGTTTGCCTCAAATCTCAAAACTAGAACAGGTTGCGTATTACTAGCCCTAACAAGCCCCCAACCGTAGCCCGTCTTAAATCTTATACCATCAATTGTAAGTAGGTTAACAATTTCTAAATCTTCTCTTCTTTTATTTAGAATAAACCTAAACTCTTCAATTACACTATTCTTTTTCTCTTCAGGGCAGTCAACTCGGATTTCAGGTGTGTTATAGACCTTTGGTAGAGAGCTTTTCCACTTTACAAGGTCTAACTTATCCCTCGTTACGATTTCAGCAAGTTTTAAAGACACATAAATTGCATCATCATATCCAAAATAGTTCTCACCCATAAACACATGCCCACTCATCTCACCAGCAAGTAGGGCGTTTTCGTTCTTCATTTTATCTTTAATTAATGAGTGCCCGGTTTTAAACATAATAGCCTTACACCCTGTATTTTCTATCATACTATAAACAACGTCAGAGCATTTGACGTCCATTATGACCTTTGCACCTTTTTTTCTCTTGCATAAATCCTGAGAAAGTAAAAGCAGTAACTGGTCCCCCCAAAGAACTGTTCTATCCTTTAAAACAACACCAATTCTATCACCATCCCCATCGTATCCTAGACCAAATTCAAGTTTGTGCTTCTCTATAGTTTCTTTTAAATCCATTAGGTTTTTCTCGACGGTTGGGTCAGGATGATGGTTAGGAAAGTTGCCATCCGGCTCAATAAATAGACCTATAACATTAAAACCCAACCTTTTGAATATCTCAAATCCAACAAAACCAGCTGCTCCGTTGCCGCCATCCAACGCTATAGAAGGTTTATCCTTAATATCCTTTAGATAACCAAACTGGTCTATCATAAAGTCTATGTATTTGCCAAGCATATCCACCTTTTCTATATCTGGATCAATATTACCATCAAACTCAACATCCAAAGATAGCATCAATTTGCCAACCTCTTTAATCTCCTTACCAAAAATTGTCTCTTTACCTAAAGAAAGTTTAAAACCGTTATACTCTTTAGGATTATGCGAAGCCGTTATCATCACGCCACCTTCAACATCTAGGTTGAACAGGGAGAAATACTGAACAGGTGTCGGGACAAGACCAATATCAAACACCTTTACGCCTTCGGAATTAAAACCTTTAGAGAGTGCATCAAATATATCTTTTGAAGAAAGACGGGCATCGTAGCCAACACTAACTGAGAGTTTATCTTTATTAAATTTATTCTTCAAATACCTACTAAAAGCAACACCTAATAAAAATGCAAAATCTTTATTTATATTTTCACCCCATACGCCTCTAATATCGTATTCTCTGAATACATCAAAATCCAACTCCATAGCTATCCCCCAAAATTCTTTCTGCTGAAATATTACATAAAACCTTACTTTTTTCAAACGAATTACTAAGAGAAAATTTAAAACACCGTATTGCTCAAACATATCCTACACTTTTTTGCATATTTATAAATCAAAAATAAAATATTAACAAATGGTGAAACACATTTATTGACATTTTGATTGTTTTTAAATATATTAGATTAGAAAATAGGTTATAGGAGGTTTGCCAATGCATGACAAGCTCGAGGAGTTAAAAAGACTAGAAAAGGAAGCAGAAATGGGTGGCGGATTGAGTAAAATAGAAAAGCAACATGCTCAAGGTAAATTGACAGCAAGAGAAAGAATAAAATTGCTACTCGACGAAGGTAGTTTTGTTGAGTTTGACAAATTCGTCACACACAGATGTACAGACTTTGGAATGGAGAAACAAAAAATTTTAGGTGATAGTGTTGTTACGGGTTATGGAACGATTAATGGAAGACTGGTCTTTGTTTTTAGTCAAGATTTTACCGTTTTTGGAGGGTCATTATCAGGGGCTCATGCTAAGAAAATATGTAAAATTATGGACTTAGCGGCAAAGGTTGGAGCTCCTGTAATAGGTTTGAACGACTCAGGTGGAGCAAGAATCCAAGAGGGCGTTGAGTCTTTGGCAGGATATGCGGATATTTTCTTGAGGAACGTGATGTTCTCAGGTGTTATCCCTCAAATCTCAGTTATAATGGGTCCTACTGCTGGTGGCGCAGTTTACTCACCTGCCGTAACAGATTTCACAATAATGGTAAAAAATACAAGTTTTATGTTTATAACTGGACCTGATGTAATAGAAGCCGTAACCGGAGAAAAAATTACAAAAGAGGATCTTGGAGGAGCAGGAGTTCACACCACAAAAACTCAGGTAGCCCATTTTGCAACTGAAAACGATGAAGATGCATTAATGTTGGTTAGAGAGTTATTCCAATTCATCCCACAAAACAATATGGAAGACCCCCCATACAAACCAACAGATGACCCTGCAAACAGAAGGGATGATTCAATATATGATTTAGTGCCATCAGATCCTATGAAACCATACGAAATGAAGGATTTAATAAAAAAGGTTGTGGATGACGGGTACTTCTTAGAGGTTCAAGAAAATTATGCTAAAAATATGGTTGTGGGCTTCGCTCATCTTGGAGGCAGGAGTGTAGGAATTGTGGCGAACAATCCACACTATTTTGCTGGGGTATTGGATTATAAAGCTGCAATTAAAGCTGCAAGATTTATAAGATTCTGCGATGCCTTCAATATTCCAATTGTTACATTTGAAGACCAGCCAGGATACATGCCAGGTGTAGCTCAAGAACACAACGGAGTTATTATACATGGCGCCAAATTATTATACGCATATGCTGAGGCAACTGTCCCTAAGATTACATTAATTGTCAGAAAAGCCTACGGTGGAGCATACGATGTCATGGCTTCCAAACACTTTAGAACTGATGTGAACTATGCCTACCCGATAGCCGAGATAGCCGTTATGGGACCTGATGGTGCAGTAAACATACTCTACAGAAAAGAACTTGCTGAAGCCGAAGACCCTGCACAAAAGAAAGCAGAATTAGTTCAGATGTATAGAGATAAATTTGCAAACCCATACATCGCTGCAGGATTAGGGTATTTAGATGAAATTATAGACCCAGCAGATACTAGATTAAAGTTAATACAAGCTTTAGAACTCACGAAAAATAAGAGGGAATCAAACCCTCCGAAGAAACACGGAAATATTCCTCTATAAAAAAGGGAGGCAGTAATGAATGTTAAAGAATTCAAAAAGGTTTTGATAGCAAATAGAGGCGAAATAGCCATAAGGATTGCCCGTGCTTGTAGAAAAATGGGTATAGAAACGGTTGCTGTATATTCAGATATAGATAGAAATGCCCTGCATGTCAGGTATGCATATGAAGCTTATTATATAGGACATTCTCCGGCCGCAGAATCGTATTTAAGAATAGACAAAATTATTGAGGTGGCTAACAAAAGTGGGTGTGACGCTATTCATCCAGGTTATGGTTTTTTATCTGAGAATTCAGAATTTGTTAAAGCATGCGAAGATGCTGGCATTACATTTATAGGACCTAATACAGAGTCAATGTACATTTTGGGTGATAAAACACGCGCAAGGCAAAGGATGATAGAAGCAGGAGTTCCTGTTGTCCCAGGAACAAAAAACCCTGTGGAGAGTTTGGAACACGCTTTAAAGGTCGCAGAAGAGGTAGGGTATCCTATTATGTTTAAGGCATCTGCTGGCGGTGGTGGAAAAGGCATGAGACTAATCCACTCTAAAGAGGAATTCAAAGAGGTTTATGACCTTGCAAAAGGAGAAGCAAAGAGTGCATTTGGCGATGATAGAATGTACATAGAAAAAGCTATAATTAATCCGAGACACGTAGAAATCCAGATAGCACGAGACAAACATGGAAATGCCATTCATCTGTTCGAGAGGGAGTGCTCTATCCAAAGAAGACACCAAAAAGTTATCGAAGAATCACCTTCTGTGGCTATTAACGATGAAGTCAGACATAAGATGGGAGAAGCTGCAATTAAGGCCGTAACCGCTTCTAATTATGATAGCGTTGGAACGGTTGAGTTTTTGGTTGATAAAGACATGAACTTTTACTTTTTAGAGGTTAACACTAGATTGCAGGTTGAACACCCAGTAACAGAGATGGTAACAGGTATAGACATTGTCAAACTGCAAATAGAGATAGCAGAGGGCAAACCCATTCCTTACAAACAAGATGATATTAAACAAATAGGGCATGCAATTGAGTGTAGGATATACGCAGAAGACCCAGATAACAACTTCATGCCATCTCCCGGTTTTATTAATGGGTTGAGGCTTCCAGGAGGTCCTGGCGTTAGAGTTGACAGTGGAGTATACTCAAAAGGGGAAGTTCCACTTTACTACGACCCGATGGTAGCAAAGCTTGTTGTTTGGGATAGAACAAGGGATGATGCGATAACAAGAATGCAGAGGGCATTGAAAGAGTTTGTCGTCAAAGGAATAAAAACGACAATTCCTCTACACAAAAGGGTTTTAGAAAACGAAAGCTTCAAAAAAGGTGATATATCCACAGATTTTATAGATAAAGAAATTTTATCTGAAACTGCGGAAGAAAAAGAGCAACCAAAGGAAATTGTATTATCGGCAGCAGCGATAAAAGAATATCTGAGAGAAAAAGAAATATCAAAAAAACTGTTCGAATTTAAAGAAACATGCTCATATGGAAGCCCTTGGAAAGAGGCAGGGAAAAGAGCAGCTGTTTTTGGGGTAAACTTTGGGGACATTTACAAATACTCAACATAAAAGGAAGGAGGAGTGTTATGTACATAGCAACTTTAGACGATGTAGAATATAAAATAGAAGTTAAAGAGATTGGTGACGAAAAATATGAAGTACTAATAAATGATACACCTTATACACTAGATGCACGGTCAGTAGATTCTTCTCTTTACTCTATAATCATGGATGGAAAATCATACGAAATAGACATAGATTACAAAGACAGCATATATCACGTTTACAATGACGGAAAGCTATTCAAGATAGAACTAATGGATGAACTAAAAAAACGCATGTTGGAAAAACGTGGCGGAGCTGGTGGTCTTGAGGGAGCATACACAGTTAAAAGTGAAATGCCAGGAAAAATTGTTGAAGTAAAGGTTAAAGTAGGAGATGAAATAAAGAAAGGGGACGTTTTATTGATACTCGAATCCATGAAAATGCAAAACGAAATAAAATCCCCCAAAGATGGAAAAGTAACAGAAGTATTCATTAAAGGGGGAGATACAATCGAAGCTGAAGCCAATCTAATAACAATAGAGTAGGGGTATTACCCCTGCTTTTACTCTAAGGTTCATAAACAGCTACAGGGATAAATCTCCCATTTTTAATTTCTCTTAAAATCATAGTTCTTTTTACATGTCCGTTTTTAATTATGATTTTTCCACTAACACCGTGGAATGTAGTATTTCTAACAAACTTAGCAACGCTTTGTGTATTTGTTCCAGCCTTTTCAATAGCACTTATTAGCAGAAAATAAGAATCAGCAGCCAAAGCTTCCGGAGAATCCGGTAGCCTGTTAAATCTTTTTTTAAAATCATTTATGAATCTTTTTGCTAGCCCTCCCTGGGGAATCAATGGATCGAAATCATCTGTAAACACGAGTCCATTAGCGCTTTTTCCGGCTATTTTTATTAGCGCATACGATGATGCGGCAGAGCCCGCAAAAACCTTTTGTTTAAGACCCATTTGTCTAAGTTGAATTAAAAACAATGCTATTGTATTGTAGTAATTCGTAAAGTATATAAAATCTGGATTTAGCTTTTTAATATTGGTAATAATGGATGTAAAGTCCTTTTGGGATGATTGAATTTTATATACTCTTAAGATTTCACCCCCATCTTTTATAAAATCATTTTTAAATCTCTTTGTTAAGTCAACCGAATATTCCGTTGTTATATCCTCAATTATTACACCTCTTTTTAGACCCTCGGTGTAGATGTAATTTGCCATTATTCTGGATTGTGTGTCATTGGTTATGCAAACCCTTGAAGCATAAGGCCTATTTTCAACAAGACCCATACCGTTTGCCGTAGGTATAACGTCAACTATTTTATTTTTTTCTAAAATAGGCAAAGCTGCAAATGCCATAGGCGTAGCAACAGGACCGATAACATATTTAACACCCAAAGATGCAAATCTTTCAGCCGTTAAAGCTGCTTCTTCTTGTTTGCTAGCAACGTCTAAAACAATTAATTTTACGTTATTTCCATCTATATTAGATTTAATAGAATGCGCAATTTCTATACCTTCAAGTTCAAGACGACCCCACGCTGCTATAGGACCTGTTAACGATAAGTAAACACCAACTTTAAGCTGTTTTGAATAAGCATTTGCAGATAACAAAAAAATACACAGAAATACAAAAAACAACTTCTTCATATTCCACCTCTTGTTAAATAATCTCATTGCTAAGATTAACAATATAAACTTTTGATAAAATTGTCAAGCATGGCGGTTCCTGTTAGTAAAAATTCGAACAGATCTCGCCCAAAATCGATAAAACTCGCGGAACAGTCAGTATCTACCTCCAAACATCCCTTCAGCCATTCCCGCGGAAAGCAGCCCTTTGAGATTGAACGATCTCAAGTTTTTCTAATCCGCCAAGAGCGGGTTGCTCGGCTTTGCCGAGCTTTGTCCTTAAAATGATTGGACATTTACCAATAGCAACTCCTCCATGAATGGTGATATGTTGGCAAAAGTTTAATCTATGCAAATTTCAATAATAACAAACTGCGTCGCTTAATATACCCCTTACTTCCCTTACACCCCTCATTGAGCACCCCATTTTTGTATTTTTTCATCAACTCTATAATA
>WFYS01000032.1 GCA_015490005.1 Desulfurellaceae bacterium
CACATATAACGCTGATTGCGCCAAGAATTGACTTAAACCCGTGAGGTTGAGATGCCCGGAGTTGTGAGGTTTGGTGATAACTCATGCGGTCACGGCTGCTTTCCTGCAAGGCCGAACGATGAGGCAAGCAGCAATGTTTTTGTGAACTCTAAAGGTGCGCACAGGCTTGGAGACCACTGGGAGACGCACTGCTGTGGACCGACCTGCCACGATGGGGTGGCATCGAGTGCATCTAAAACGGTGTTTGTGAACTCAAAAGGCGTCTGCAGAAAAGGAGACTCAATCTCATGCGGCGGGACGATGTGCGAATGCTCGCCTAATGTGTTTGCTGGAGGATAGATGCAGCTAAAAATAGGCAGTTTTGGGAAAGTTTTAACGGGGCTTGAAGACATAAACCAGGAAATTATGATCATACTCACAACACCGCTTGATTCCATTCCTCACAGACCAGAGTTTGGCAGCAGGATTTATGAGTATTTAGATAAGCCCGTCAATATGGCAAAGCCTTTGATAATAGCGGAAAGCTACAGAGCCATAAGGGCAAATTCAGACAGGTTCTACCCGACGAAGATAGCCGTAGAAGGATTAGACCTTTCAACGATTACGTTCAAAATCACGGGTTATTTGACAAACGATGAGGATAAAAACGAAATAGAGCTTGAGTTTTTAGCAGATTTTACTAAAGCGGGCAAGTCTTAGGAATAAATTTGTAGTATGATAGATGTAAAAAGCCTGCCTGAACCCAAATTTGTTGAAGCCGACTGGCAAAAGATTATAAACGAACTGATAGAAGCGTATGAAAACGCATCGGGTGAGAAGCTGTCAAAAGGGCAAATTGAAAGGCTTCTTCTGGACATTGTTGCGTATCGTGAGAATATCCTGCGCATAACTATTCAACAGGTGGCAAAGCAAAACCTGCTTGCATACGCAAAAGGCGATGTTCTTGACCATTTGGGCGCGCTGCTTGGCGTTGAGAGGTTGAAAAGCACAAGCGCAATAACGACCTTGAGGTTCTATTTTTCCGAAAGCCTGCCGAGCGACCTTTTGATTCCCAGAGGGACGAGGGTTGCAAGCAAAGACAATAAGGTGATGTTTGAAACAAAAGAGGATGCTAATGTGCCTGCGGGAAGCACAACCTTTGATGTTCAAGCAGAATGCACTCAGTCGGGCAGCATTGGAAACGGCTACCAGCCTGGAGAAATAAGCCAGATTGTTGACCCAATACCGTATGTTGAAAAGGTTGAAAACATAAGCGTCACATACGGCGGAAGCGACATTGAAGATGACGACCACTTCAGGGAGAGGATTCAGCTTGCGCCTGAGAAGTTCTCAAATGCAGGCAGCAGGGGAGCCTATGAGTTCTGGGCGAAGTCCGCCCATCAGGACATAGTAGATGCTTCTGTTTGGAGCTCGAACCCTGGAGTTGTCAATGTTGCCGTGCTTTTGAAGGGTGGCGATATACCAGACAGCGACATGCTTAATTTGGTTAGCTCTGTGCTCAATGATGATAAGGTTAGGCCTCTGACAGACAGCGTTCAAGTGCTTGCGCCTGAGGCCGTAAATTACGAGATAGACGCAAGCCTGTATATTTACAGATCGTCAAGCACTTTAAGTGACCAGATAACAAAAGAGGCTCAAAATGTGTTGAACTCATATGCAAGTATTCATTCAGAAAAGCTTGGGCTCGATGTTGTGCCTGAGCAAATCATTGGAAGCTTGCAGAAAATCCCAGGCGTTTACAGGGCTGTTTTAAACAAGCCGTCATACACAGAAATCAAGCAGAATCAGGTCGCCAAGTGCACATCGATAAATGTGTCGATAGCAGGAAGCGTTGATGGCTGAGACAAAGAGGCTTTTGCCCGTTAACCTGGCTGATGATAAGAATCTTCAAAGTATATGCGATGCTGTAGATAAAGCGTTTAATTTAGACAGTGAGATAAATAAGCTTTTGGTCTATTTGATTGACAGTGTCCCTGAGGATGCGCTGGACTTTTTAGCCTGGCAGTTCCATGTGGAAGGCTATGAGCTTGCAACAACAACTGAACAGAAGCGTGCGCTGATTAAGAACTCAATCGATCTACACAGATACAAGGGAACAAGATATGCGATCCTGAAGGCGCTCGAGAGCCTAAATTTAAGCGGTGAAATTAAGGAATGGTTTGAGTATGACGGTGAGCCTTATAAATTCAAGGTTTATATAAAATCTCCTCTATCGAGTGAAAAGCTCTATACAGACCTCGTTGGTCTTGTTGAGCAATACAAGAATGAAAGAAGCTGGCTTGATTCTATAGGCATATCAAGAGATGTTGGTGGCAGCTTGTTTTTTGGGTCTTCTTTAAAGTCTGGAAAGCTCTACCATGTTGGTTTGCACTTTGATATCGGCATAGATGACAAGCATCTTTTGTGCGGTTTAAATCAAAGAAAAGCTACAAAAACACAGGTTGGCATAGGACATACAACGGTGAATTTAAAAGATGAGGATTTCTTTGTCAACACCGCCTTCAGGGTGGCAAAAACAATGCAAATAGGAGTTGGAAATGGCTGATTTTAATGGAACGATATTGACAAATGCGGGAAGGGACATACTGACAAAAGCATTAGCTGGGGCAAAGCTGACATTTTCAAGAATAGGCATTGGTGACGGCGTTTGGGATAATGGAACAAACCCAGAGCAGATGGTTGCACTGAAGGATGAGAAGAAGAGTTTGCCGATTCAGGAGCTTTCCGTTGTCGGTGACGGCACAACACGCTTGAGGTTCGTTCTAACAAACTCAGGACTGACCGAAGGCTTCTTTGTTCGTGAGATAGGTATATTCGCCCTTGACCCAGACACGCAAGAGGAAAAGCTTTACGCCGTTGCCTATGCAGAGAATCCTGATTTTATACCCTCTGACGGCGTTACGAAGGTTGAAAGTGTTGTTGACATCTATACAGTAGTCTCAACGGCTCAATCCGTCACCGCTGTTATATCCGATACTGTAGTGCTTGCAACGAAAGATGACATTAAGCAGCATAACGAGTCAACAAGCTCACACTCAGACATCCGTGCAAAAATAGATACACACATATCGCAAACCGATGCGCACAATATACCAGGACAGATAAGCGCAGCGATAGACAACTTAAAAAGCGAGATAGGAACACCTGTGAAGCGGTATGAGCACACCCAAGACACAGCCGCAAGCTTGTGGGCAGTAGAGCACAACCTAAACTCACTTGCAACACCGATAGTTAGAACATATCAGACTTCAACGGAGCAAATTTATTTAGATGGATATTGCGGAAGCGGGGTTACATGCGGAAGCGGTGCAACCTGCGGCAGTGGAACAAGCGTTGATGCTTTGACTTTGAGTGAACTTAGCTTCTCAAAAGTGGTATTGGTAAGCAAGGATAAGTTGAATATAGAATTCTCAAGCGATGTAAGCGGCAAAGCAATAATAATGATGTAAGGAGGTTTTTATGATTGGATCGCCTAAATGGCTGAATACGAAGGAAGACGTGGTAAATGCTGTGAATTACGCAAAACAGGGAATTATAGACAAAAACGATGTAATCAAAAGGCTAACGGATTTGCTCTCTGATGAAAAAGTCTGGGTTTACAAGCAGGATGTCGATTCAACATACAAACCAGCGGATTCAACGGAAAAGGTTATGCAGGTGGACGATATGGAGAGTCAAACAACGAAATATGTCCTTTACACGCTACAGGACAATCCAGATGCGAGGTTTTTGAGAATGGGCTTAACAAAGGATGAGATAGAAAACTATATAAACGAACTAAAGGAGGCTTAAAATGGGTATCTTATGGAAAGATTCAGACCAATACCCTTTAAATGCTGCTTTTTTGAGCCGTTCAAGTGATGTCAGGCCTGGATTAAAAGACAGGTATCTTGTTGTGAACAGCACCCATGACGGCGTGATTCTAAAGGCAAACACAATCATACCTATCAACTCAGGCGGGGTTTGGAAGGCTTATCTTTTTGACAGCGATGTTGAAATCAAAACTTTAGATACAGGCTCTTTGACTTTTGGAACGGATTACTATGTTTATCTATGCGATGACGGCAGTGATACTGGGTTGCTCTTGATTTCTGCAAATTCGACTGCGCCAAGCGGATATGATGCAACAAACTCAAGAAAGATTGGCGGTTTTCACTACGGTAGAATGAGAAACTCATTCACAGCTGACGATGTAACGGATAATGTAGTTGTTCCAAATTCAGTTTGGGATTTAATACACAGACCGAAATGCTCGCCTGAAGGCATGGTGGACTTGGGTATAGGCGTGTGGTGTGATATATATTTGGCAAGTGTGGATGAGGCTATATCATTTACAAACGGCAACGGTTCTCCTCTATCAAGCGGAACTGCAAAGAGCGTTTACAATGCAACACCTTTGACAGGAACAGAAGGCTTGAATGGATACAATTTTATTGAGCTTGCAGCAAGAAGCGGAAAGAGGTTGTTGACTTACAATGAATGGTTGCGTGCGGCTTATGGCTCACCGCAGGGAAACGATTCAGATAACACGAATGCGTGGACAAACACAAACAATACAGCAAGACAGTTAACTGGATATGTAAAGAACGCAATATCTATGTTGAATGTTATAGACTGTGTTGGTAATGTCTGGGAGTGGCTTGATGAATTTGTTATTAGATGGGATGGTACAACTGGATGGGGTTGGAAGGATGTTATGAGCGGTCAGGGTGTCGGACAGCTTTATATGTATACAGACGTTTCGCTTGTGCAAATGATAGCAGGCGGCAGCTGGGTTGTTGGGTCTCCTGCTGGGTCTCGGGCGGCTCACCTGGACGACTATCCCTGGCACGTGAACACGAACATTGGCTCCCGTTTCGCCTGTGATGCTCTGTAATCTGTAATCTGAAAATCTGTTTTTGGGACATGCAGAATTTAAAAATTTATCAGAAGATTTACGATTTTGCATTATACATGTTTCCCATTATAGACAAATTTCCGAAGCGCGAGAAATTTGCTTTATCTACGCAAATAAAGAATGTCATTCTGGATTTAGAGAGACTTACAATTAAAGCCAACAAAAGCAGAAACAAGAAGAGCTTTTTGTATGAGCTGGATGTAAAATTAGAAGAGCTTAGATTTTTACTCAGATTTTCAAGTGATAGAAGGTATTTATCGAGGAAATCACTTGCGCATGCAACGGAGAAAATAACAGAGATAGGAAAACTTCTTGGAGGTTGGATAAAAAGCTTGGGTTAGGGGCGTATAGGCGGCAACTGGAATGTTGGGTCTCCTGCTGGGTCTCGGACGGCTAACCTGAACAACTATCCCTGGAACGTGAACACGAACATTGGCTCCCGTTTCGCCTGTGATATTCGTTTTTTAGAGGGTAACATTCAAGGATGTTGCCCCTGTGATGTAGAACATCAGGCTCCTAATCCTTCTCTTTCAAGGGAAAAGATTAACAGCCTCAGGCGGCAAGTAGGTTGACGAAAGCGGCCTGGGGCGATTTGTTTTTATGAGAACTTACAAGGGTTTATGGGATAGGATCATTAGCTTTGATAACCTCTATAGCGCTTATTTGAAAGCAAGAAAGAGCAAGAGATATAGAAGAGATGTTTTATTGTTTAGCAGCAAGCTTTAGGAGAACCTGCTTGAGATACGCAAGAAGCTTATTTCAGGCGAGTGGATGCCTGGGAAATACAGGCAATTCTATGTCTATGACCCAAAGAAAAGGCTTATTTCCGCACCGCCTTTTGAGGACAGGATAGTGCACCATGCGCTTGTGAATGTTGTTGAGCCTCTGTTTGAAAGAAGGTTTATATATGATTCTTATGCCTGTAGGAAAGAGAAAGGCGTTCACAAAGCTGTCTTGAGATTGCAATCCTTTTTGAGAAGGGCAAAGAGGCACTCTAATAGGGTTTTTGTTCTGAAAGCCGACATATCGAAGTATTTTCCCTCGATAGACCACAATGTTTTGATTAGTATTTTAAAAAGAACGATAGGCGATAGAAGGGCTATGTGGCTGTGTGAAAGGATTATAAAGCATAAGTGCGTTAATTCTGAAGGCAAAGGCATACCTGTTGGAGCGCTTACAAGCCAACTGTTTGCAAACGTTTATCTCGACCAGCTTGATCATTTTATCAAGGATAGACTGGGTGTAAAGTTCTATGTGAGATATATGGACGATTTCATAATCCTTGCGGGGACAAAGGCGTATTTATGGAATGTGCTTGAGAAAATTAAGGGGTTTTTGGAAAGGCTCAAGTTAAAGCTTAATCCCAAAACAAGCGTATTTCCAGCAGAAAGAGGCGTTGATTTTGCTGGATACAGGACTTGGGCAACGCATATACTGCCAAGAAAGCGCAATGTGAAGAAATTCAGGCGCAAAGCTAAATGGATGATGAAGGCTTACGCACTTGGTAAAATTGATTTAAGCTACATAAAGCCAAGACTGATGAGTTTTCTTGGTTATATGAAGCACTGCTATTCAAACACAACAGTGAGGTTTGTGCTTGAAGAGTTTAGGGTTGTTAGAGACTGATGTCAATTTTTCTTTAGAAATTGACATAGAAAATCAATCTAAATCATCAAAAAACACGGTGAAAGTTTTCTAAAGTTATGTTGCGTTTTTCTCATGTTCATTTCCAAAATTTCTCATTTTATGTTGCGACGAATAGTTACCCCAGCATTTTCACCAACAAAAAAACGCCAACCCCAGCACTGCCGAGATTGGCGTCAAATTAAGGTTTTATTTGGTAGCGGGGGGAGGATTTGAACCTCCGACCTTCGGGTTATGAGCCCGACGAGCTACCAGACTGCTCCACCCCGCGCCAAGCGACGTGTTTATTTATATACATTTATTTTATAAAGTCAAGTTTTTTCAAAGGGTAAATTTCATATATTTTTCAAAAATTCCACAAATTTTTTCTTGCTCTCTTCTTTATTTTTACAAATCGGACAAATATTTTCATCTTCAAAAGAATAGAATTCTTTATTACATTCTACACACACATTTTTTTTAGCCTTAAAAAGTTTCACTACACCTTTATTAAAAAATGATACCTTAGCACTTTTTACCGTTATAGCCCCTTTAATACAAGCCTTTGAACATTCCTCACAATTAACACATAAACTCGGTTTAAACAGTATTTCTCCACTATCTGCACCTTTTTTTATTAACAAAGCATTCATAGGACACACGAATTCGCATACACCACATAGATTGCACTTATTGCTTATCTCAACTTCTCCAATATACGGAAATAGCAAATCGTTCTTAATTTCTCTGCCCACCAAAAGTTCAATTAAAATTTCTCTTTTTGTCTCATAGTCATCTTTCTTTAATTTTCTTATAAATCCAGAGAGCACATCTCTCCTTGAAATTACCTCTTTTGGTATATAAATTTTCTCAGAAGGATTTTTTCTAATTTTAATCATAGGCTTCAAACTAAAAGCTTTAGCTATAATTAAAGAATTTCTTAAATTTCTTTTAAAAAACATAAGCCCATCTTTAAGTTTACATTTTTCGCAAACACCTTTATTTATAACAATTTCTTTTTTGTCTAATATCCAACTCGTCAACACAGTTTCTGTTAATCGAGATATGCAAGTAATCTTAATATCTGAATTCGCTTTTATGCAACCAACATTAACAACCTTTAAGCTATTTGTTTCTTTTAACAGCTCTCCATCGTGATTATCCATACGAATAGCTGAAAAATTACAAGCCGAGTAACACAGACCACATTTAATACACACATTAGAATCAATTTTGGGCGCAGGAGAGAAAACTATAGCTTTTGTTGGGCATATGTCTTCACAAATTCTACAGTGAGATTTTGAAAATGTATGCCTAACACAACTCTTATCATCTATATAAACGTAGCTGCTTAAAGAAAAATCCATGACAAACACAATTCTACAAACACCTACCAAATTGTCTAGAGAAATATTGACTTTTTTGTTTGTATCAATACACTTTTAGAAAACAGTGGAGGTGTGTTATGCTCCCCAGTTGGCAGGAGATGATTCCGGTCTTGATAATCTTAATCATTATATTTGGCGCAAGGAAACTACCAGAAATTGGCTCCGGTTTAGGAAAAGGGATAAAAGAATTTAAAAAAGCCATGAAAGATGTCGATGAAGGAGACGAAAAAAAGCCTATAGAGGCAAAAGCAGAAAACACTTCAGAAAACGAGGTTAAGAAAGAGAGCTAAGAAATAAAATGAGGGAAAAGGTTAAATCTATTATAGATAAGTATTTAAAAGATAAAGGATATAGTTTAGAATATGCTATTGAATACCCTAAAAATGAGAGATTTGGCGATTATTCAACAAATTTTGCCATGATTTTGGGTTCAAAACTCAAGAAAAATCCAAGAGAAGTAGCGAATGATTTCGTTAACAATTTATGCACGGATATTTTCAATAAAATTGATATAGCTGATCCTGGTTTTATCAATTTCTACATAAAGAAAGAGACTTTTTTAAAAGAATTACTGAAAATAGCAAAAAACAAAGAAAATTACTTTAAATCAAAAATAAATAAACAGAAATTTATACAGGTGGAGTTTGTCAGCGCAAATCCTACAGGTCCTTTACATGTAGGTCACGGTAGGGGAGCTGCTATAGGAGACTCTATTGCAAGAATTCTGAAATTCTTCGGGCATAAAGTTGAAAAAGAGTACTATATAAACGATGCAGGATTGCAAATGGAACTTCTAGGTCAATCTCTGTACGCTAGATATAAACAACTATTGGGAATAGACGATGCTTTGCCAGAGGATGGCTATAAAGGCGAATACTTAATAGACATAGCAAGAGAACTAATTGTAGAGTATGGAGAAAATCTGCTTAAAATGGAAGAGAGCAAGGTTATAGAATTTTGTAAAAACAAAGCTTCAGAAACTATATTGAAAGATATAATGGATACTTTGGAGAAATTTAGGGTATCTTTTGATAAAATTTTCAACGAAAAGCACCTATACCAGTCAAATGAAGTTGAAGAAAGCCTCAATCTCCTCAAAGAAAAAGGAGTAGTTTACGAAAAAGATGGAGCATCATGGTTTAAAAGTACAAATTTTGGAGATGACAAAGATAGAGTTTTAAAGAGAAAGAATGGTGCTTTTACTTATTTTGCTAGCGATATTGCCTATCACAGAAACAAGTTTTTAAAAAGAGGATTTGATGAGGTAATAGATATATGGGGATCCGACCATCACGGATACGTAAAGAGAGTAAAATCAGCAATAGAAGCTATGAACATAGACTCAGAAAAACTTAAAGTCATACTTGTTCAAATTGTCAACTTATTAAGAAACGGCGAAAAGATTTCTATGTCAACAAGAAAAGGTGAGTTTGTTGAGCTTGAAAACGTAATAAATGAAGTAGGGGTTGATGCAGCAAGGTTTATGTTCGTCTCAAGAAGCATAGACTCACATTTGGATTTTGACTTGGAATTAGCAAAAAAACAAAGCAACGACAACCCTGTGTATTATGTACAATACGCTTACGCTCGTATAAACTCAATTTTAAACCAATTGGAAAACGAAACGGAAGTAGACTTAGAGAATGTTTTGAATCTTAAAGAAAAAGAGGAAATAGATTTAATAAAATCTCTAATAAAATTTAAAGACCTTTTAGAAAAAGCTTTCAAAGAAAGAGACCCTTACTTTATTACAAAAGGACTTTTAGGTATTTCTGAGAAGTTTCATAGATTTTACAACAAACATAAGGTAATAGGATCTGAGAAAAACATTTTCAAAGCTAGGTTGTTACTCATTAAAACGGTAGCTGTATCTTTAAAATTGGGGTTTGACTTAATTGGTATAGAAGCCAAAAAAAGAATGTAGGAGGGGAAAATGGCTGGTTCAGAGAATAAAGACAAAATAAAAGAGATTTTAGAGGGGCACAATAAAAAATTTACTGCTGCAGAGCTAGTAGTTGGCATAGTTGTTTTATTGGTAATAGGATGCGCAATAGGGTATGTCGTTTTTAAACTTTTAGCTCCAAAGCAAACTACGCCAAACAGCATTATAACCAAAGTTCAACAACCTCCTGCTCCCACGGCAACAGAGAACAAAGAAGTGGCCGTAAACGCTAAATCTAAAGCAGAAGTTACAAATAAAAACAAAAAAGCAGGTGAAAATAACAAAAACATTGAAAACGGCACAGAAACATCATCAACAGTAACTATGACAAGCAATAATACTCAAAACGAAGAGGTAAGTGAGCAGACAGGTCCGAAAATTATAACTCCAGAATCAGAAAATAGTGCTAAAAACAACAATAACTTAAAAAATGAGAAAAATAAAAAAACACAAAACAACTCACACGTAGCAACAACTAGAAACACTACTCCTAAAAGAGCAACAAAAAAGTATAAAACAACTATGGTAAAAAAACATTCAACAACCAATAATAGAGTTGTTTATAAACATCACAAATATATCCACCAAACAAAATACATAATCCAAGTTTCATCAAATAAAAACAGAAAATTGGCTCTTTTAAATGTGATAAAATTAAGAAAATGCGGACACAATGCATTTACTAAAGAGGTCAAAATAAAAGGAACAAGATACACAAGAGTCTATATAGGCCCAATTAAAGGCTACTCTGTGGCCAAGCAAGAAGCTAAAGAAGTCAAAAAACAGCTTCATTTGAAGTATTTTCCTTTGATTAAGAAAGATGATTAAATATCCTGATATAAATCCGAATATATTCAGTTATAAAGGCATTCACTTAAGGTGGTATGGTGTTGCATACGCTTTAGGTTTCATAATAGGGTATTTTTATTTAAACAAAAGGTTTAAAAGGTTTAATATAAAGGGTTTAATAGATGATGTGGTTTTATATGCAGTATTTGGTGTAATTTTGGGTGGGAGAATAGGTTATGTTTTAATCTACAATCTGCCTTATTATTGGCATCATCCATCACAAGCACTTTACATATGGGATGGAGGCATGAGTTTTCATGGTGGCCTCATAGGAACCATAATAGCTGGGGTTTTTCTTGCAAAAAAATACGGTCTGAGTTTTTATGACCTAGCAGACGAAACTGTAGTCATTGCTCCTATAGGTTTATTTTTTGGACGCATAGCAAATTTTATAAACGATGAGCTGTGGGGCAGGGTGACAGATGTGCCGTGGGCAGTTGCTTTCCCTGCCGGTGGATATCTGCCACGTCATCCATCACAGCTTTATGAGGCATTTTTCGAGGGACTTGTGCTCTTTGGCATTTTGTTCAAATTAAGAGATAAATTGCTCCCCTACAAAGGCATGTTATTTTGGTTTTTTGTTTTTTTATATGGATTTTTTAGATTTTTTATTGAATTCACGAGACAACCAGACCCGCAAATAGGTTTTTTATATGGTCTTACCATGGGGCAATGGTTATGTTTTGCAATGATGGCCATTAGCATTGTTGCCCTAATAAAAATATGGAGTAGCTATGGACATAAACAAGAAAAAAAGGTTGATTGAAGAGAAAAAGCAAGAGATTCCCTCACATATAATTGAAGTTGGATTAAACCTCTTGTATATGGAGCCGCACAACATAGAACAAAGATTGTGTAATTTGGAGATTTTAAAACTAATAGAAATCGAAAATATCTCTAAACCAGGAAACAAAACAGTTTTAATAGATATTTCAGAACAGCCGTACAATGAAATATTAGACAATATAGGTTTTGCCAAACAAATGAACCCTGAGCTTGCTGTCATCGCAAAAGACATAATTTTGGAGGAATATCAAATATTTCTAAATAGAATCTATCAAGTAGACGCAATAGCTTTCCCTGTGTCATACTTAACAAAAAAAGCTGTTGAAAAATTGATGTTCATGACAGATTCAATGGGCATGTTGCCTATTCCAATAACCCAATCAAACGAAGATTTAGAAA
>WFYS01000033.1 GCA_015490005.1 Desulfurellaceae bacterium
AGAGGGATTTGCCGAAGCGTCTGGGGCGGGATAGGAAATAATAACCGCTACCTTGGATTAGCTTTAATGCTATTTGGGTTTTATCTACATAATAGCAGTTTTCTTCTATAATCTTGCTAAAGGTCTGAATGCCTATTGGGAGTTTTTTCATGATGGTAAAAATATAGCATCAATTGTTTAAAAAATCAATTATGAATTAAACTTGCTTTTGATGGTTTTGGGTATTATTATTCTTTTTGTGAATATTTAGGTTGTGGATTTATTGTTTATCAAGAATGTTGAAAAACTCTGCATAATATTGTATAAGTTACTCACTTTTGGAGGGTAAAATGAGAGGCATAAGAGACATTTACGTGGTGGGAAGGAAAAATCCTGATTTAGATAGCATAGCTTCAACTATAGCTTATGCGGAACTAAAAAATATCTTGGATAAAAGCTCAAATTACGTGCCAACTATGTGTGGCAGTTCAGATAAAATTACCCAGAAACTGTTTGGTTATTATAATATCCCAATACCAAAATACATAGACGATCTTAGTTTAAGAGTAGAAGATGTTATGACAAAGAACACTATTACAGTTAAAAAAGATGAATCTGTAACAGAGATATTTAAACTGCTGTTAAAGGATGACCTTATGGTAGTTCCTGTGGTGGATGAAAACGGCTTGTTTGTTGGCTATTTTGGTATGACAGATATAGCAAAGAAGAGCATATCCTCTGTTATGCCCGATATATTTCGCAAAATAAAAACTAGCATATCGATAATAAAAAATGCTGTGGATGGGGAACTTCTTGTTTCTTCTGGGGATGAAAATAAGATGTTTGTGGCCACTGTTGTGATGGGAGTGATGGACGAAGAGGGTTTGATGAAAGTTATAGAGAGGATAGAGCCAGAAAACATTATTATGGTTGTGGGTAACAGAAGAGAAATGCAAAAAGCTGCAATCGATATGGGTATAAGATGTATTGTGATATCTCATGGATACAAAATGGATAGTGAGTTAATAGATTTGGCACGCAAAAATCAAATTACTGTTATTAGCTCTGAGTATGATGCTTTTGCCACGGTTGGTTTAATCGAGTGGAGTATCCCTGTTGAAACTATATGTGAGAAAAGTACGACCTCTGTTTATCCTTCAGACCTTATTGTAGATATTAAAGAAAAGGTTTATAGGTCGAGTAATAGAGCAGTTGTAGTAGTTAACACACATAATAAGGTTGTTGGTATAATAACAAGGACGGATATTATCAAATATAATAAAAGAAATGTGATTCTTGTTGACCATTCATCTAGCCTAAATGCCCCTGATGGAATTTACGAATGTAATATACTTGAAATAGTTGACCATCACAGGCTTGGAGATATCCAGACAGGGTATCCAACGAGGTTTAGAATTGAACCTTGGGGCTCTACATCTTCAATTGTAGCTAATGAATTTAGAATAAATAATATTAAGCCATCCAAAGTATCTGCGCTACTGTTGGCTAGTGGAATAATAATTAACACAGAGTTCTTAAGCGATAATTTTACAGATGAAGATAGAGAGATGCTTGAATGGGTGTGCTCTGTTTGGAACTTAGATTATAATGAAATTGAGGAGAGTTTGGAAAGTATTATAAATTTATGATAGGAGGAGGTTGTTGAAATGATTAACTCTACTACAGCATTGTATCTTACATTTCTTGCTTCATTTCTCTCGATTGGATATGCACTATTTACTGCCTATTATGTCCTCTCCAAGGATGATGGTAACGAGAGAATGAAAGAGATAGCAAAGGCTATCCAAGAAGGAGCAGGAGCTTTTCTTGCTAGGGAGTACAAGAGCATCGCCATTGTTGCTATTGTGATTTTTGCTATACTTTGGGCATTAGGTTTAAAAAGTGAGCACTTTGGATTATTGACTGCTTTGGGATACTTAACAGGAGCCTTGCTTTCCGGACTTGCAGGTTTTATAGGTATGTTTGTGGCTGTTAGAACAAATGTTAAAACAGCAGAAATGGCGAAAAACGGTTTATCTAAAGCATTAAATTTGGCATTCAGGGGAGGGTCAGTTACTGGTTTCTTGGTTACAGGATTTGGATTGCTGGCAATCGCTGGTTTTTATACCATATCTGTTTATGTGTTTAAGCAATCCGTTGAACATACGATAAAAGCACTGATCGGATTAGCTTTTGGTACAAGTTTAATCAGTGTTTTTGCTCGTTTAGGTGGTGGAATTTACACAAAGGCTGCCGATGTAGGTGCTGACCTTGTTGGAAAGGTTGAGGCTGGAATACCTGAGGATGACCCAAGAAATCCTGCGGTTATTGCCGACAACGTTGGCGATAATGTAGGCGACTGTGCTGGAATGGCAGCTGATGTTTTTGAGACTTTTACTGTTACTACAGTTGCTGCGATGGTTTTGGGCCATACATTATTTGACAAGCCAGGTACTGTAGGTATAGCTATGATGTTTCCGCTTTTGATTGGTGCTATTGCTTCTGTTTCAGCTATTATTGGAACTTTCTTTGTTAAACTGGGTAAATCTAAGAATATAATGGGAGCATTCTATAAGGGCATGGTAGTTACTGCTGTTATTGCCTTAATTATCATTTACTTCGTTTCTAAAGGTATGTTTGGTAATGGTTTAACATACTCATGGGGAAGAGTGACACCTATAGATGTTTTTTTGTCTTCAGTTATAGGTATGGCTATAACAGGTTTACTTATGTTTGTTACTGAATATTACACATCATATGAATTTTCACCTGTCAAATCCATTTCTAAAGCTTCAACAACAGGACATGCAACGAACATTATTCAAGGTATGGCTATAATGCTAAAGGCTCCAGCATTGCCTGCAATAATTATCGCCCTAGGTATTTTCTTTTCATATAAGCTTGCAGGTATTTACGGAATAGCTATAGCTGCAGCTGCTATGCTTTCTTTGACTGGAATGATTATATCGATTGACTCTTATGGTCCGATTACCGATAATGCCGGTGGTATTGCTGAGATGGCGGAGCTCGACGAAACAGTTAGGGCTGTTACGGATCCGTTGGATGCTGTTGGAAATACAACAAAGGCTGTTACTAAAGGGTTTGCTATAGGTTCTGCAGCTCTTGCAGCATTGGTTTTGTTTGCTGAGTATACACGCTCTATTGGAGGTTTGACATCATTTGATTTAAGTAACCCTTTAGTGTTAGTTGGGTTGCTACTGGGTGGTTTATTACCATTTTACTTCACTGCGATGAGTATGGAGGCTGTAGGTATTGCTGGTGGTCAGATGGTTGAAGAAGTTAGGAGACAATTTAAGACAATTAAAGGCATTTTGGAGGGTAAAGCAAAGCCTGATTATGCAGCTTGTGTAGATATTGTTACAAAAGAGGCTTTGAAAAAAATGATTGCACCAGGATTAATTCCTGTATTAGGCCCAATTATTGTTTACATACTCTTTGGCAAAATCTCTTTGGGTGCTCTCTCTATGGGTTCAATTATTACTGGTTTTTTTGTGGCCGTGGCTATGACAAGTGGTGGTGGCGCTTGGGATAACGCCAAAAAACACATAGAGGATGGTAACTTCGGAGGAAAGGGCTCTGAAGCGCATAAGGCTGCTGTTACCGGCGACACAGTCGGTGATCCACTTAAAGATACAGCTGGGCCTGCAATCAACCCGATGATAAAGATTATTAACATCATTGCTATATTAATTGTTTTAACTAACCTTTAAAACTAAAGGGCCTATGGCCCTTTTTATTTGTTTAGGAGTTTAAGATGATTGAAGAAACAAGCCTTTTGTATGAAGGCAAAGCAAAAAAGATGTACAACACGGATAATCCAGATTTGTTAATAGAGTATTTTAAGGACGATGCGACGGCCTTCAATGGTAAAAAACATGCTGTTATTGATGAAAAGGGAGCTTTGAATAAAGCTATAACGGTTAAAGTGTTTAAGTGGCTTGAGGAGTGTGGGGTTCCTACTCACTTTGTTGATGAAAATTCAGGCAGAGAGATTGTTGTCAAAAGGCTAAAAATGATACCTGTTGAGGTTGTCGTTAGAAATGTTATTGCCGGTTCTTTAGCTAAAAGGTTGGGCTTGAAGAAGGGAGAAAAGCTTCCGAGGCCAATCATTGAGTTTTTTTATAAAAGCGATGAACTGGATGACCCTATGATTAACGATGACCATGTAGAAGTTTTAGGGTGGGCTGATAAAAAAACAATAGAGAAAATAAAAGAATTGGCTTTGAAGGTTAATGAATGTTTAAAGGAAAAGTTTGATAAAGCCGATATATTGCTTGTAGATTTTAAACTTGAATTTGGCTTTGATAAAGATGGCAATCTTGTTTTGGGTGATGAGTTTACACCAGATGGCTCAAGGTTGTGGGATAAAGAAACTGGAGAGGTCTTGGATAAAGACAGGTTTAGACATGATTTGGGTGATTTGATACAGGGCTATGAAAAAATCTTGATGAAAATATCGAGGATTTAGATGTGAAATACGTGATTATTGTTAAGCCCAAAAAAACTATTTTAGACCCACAAGGAAAAACTATAAAAAATGTGGCAGAGAGATACTTACAAAGTGAGATAAAGAGTATTAGAGTTGGTAAGTATTTTGAAGTAGAACTAGAAAACGAGGATAATGAGCTGGTTAATAAGTTAGCAAAGAATGTGCTATCCAATGAAGTTATTGAGGATTTTGAGGTTTTAAAGCAGTGAAGGTTGGCATAGTCCAGTTCCTAGGTACTAACTGTGATTACGATTGTAAATATGCCTGTGATGTTGTGGGTATAGGAAGTGAGTTTCTCTGGTATGAGAGAACGGATATAAATGATTTTGATGTAATAATTTTACCTGGAGGTTTTTCATACGGTGATTATTTGAGGGCAGGTGTATTGGCAAAATTTTCACCTATTATGGAAGCTATTAGGAGCTTTGCTAAAAAAGGTGGAAAAGTTATAGGAATCTGTAATGGTTTCCAGATATTAATTGAAAGCGGGCTTTTAAAAGGTGCATTGCTCAAAAACAAAAATTTGAGGTTTATTCATAAAGAGGTTTACTTAAAGATTGAAAAGAGCAAGTGCTTGTTTACTAAAAATTTAGATGGGAGGGTTTTAAAACTTCCAATAGCTCATGCAGACGGCAATTATTTCTGTGATGACGAATACTTAAAATACCTTCAAGATAATGAAATGATTGTCTTGAGGTATTCTGATGATAATGGGAACGTTGACAATAAGTGTAACCCGAATGGTTCTTTATATAACATTGCTGGTATTTGTAATGAGAGCGGAAATGTTTTTGGCCTTATGCCACATCCAGAAAGAGCGGTTGGAGATTTAGGTAAAAACGGTGAGCCAATTTTTCTAAATTTTGTTGAGAGCTAGTTATGTTTGATAAAAGTGAGTATCTGTTTGAAGAAGCAAAAAGGTATATTGCAGGCGGTGTAAATAGCCCCGTTAGGGCATTTAAAAATGTTGGGGCTCACCCTATATTTATAAATAGGGCCAAGGGCTCTAAAATTTACGATGAAGAGGGTAATGAATTTATTGACTATGTAAACAGCTGGGGACCTACAATTGTTGGTCATGCAGATGATACTGTGATTAATAAGGTTAAAGAAGCTTTAGAGAATGGGTTTGGCTTTGGAGCGCCTACAATACTTGAAACAGAGATTGCAAAACGCATTGTCGAGGCATTTGATAGCATTGAAGTTGTGAGGTTTGTAAGTTCTGGCACTGAGGCTGCAATGAGCGCTATAAGGCTTGCACGTGGCGTGACCGGAAGAGATAATATTTTAAAATTCATTGGCTGTTATCACGGGCATTCTGATAGCCTTCTTGTTGGTGCAGGGTCAGGCTTGAGCACGTTTGGTGTTCCTTCTAGCAAAGGTGTTCCTATTGATTTTGCAAAACACACAGTTTTAGTTGAGTATAACGATTTGGATGGCGTTGAGAATATTTTTAAGAGGTATGGCGACACTATTGCTGCGATTATAGTTGAGCCTGTAGCTGGGAATATGGGTGTTATAAGGCCTAAAGATGGATTTTTACAGGGTTTAAGGAGTATTTGCGATAAATATGGTGCTCTTTTGATATTTGACGAGGTTATGACGGGCTTTAGGCTCACATACGGCGGTGCTCAGCATATATTTAACATTACGCCAGATATAACTATTTTAGGTAAGGTTATAGGCGGTGGATTTCCAGCTGCATGTTTTGGTGCTAAAAAGGAGATAATGGATTTTCTTGCTCCAGAAGGTGATGTATATCAAGCAGGTACTTTAAGCGGAAATCCAGTGGCCATGGCATGTGGTATAGCCACGCTTGATATATTAAAGAGAAAAAAGCCTTACCAGGATTTGGATAAAAATACCCAAAAGATCATTTCGCGCGTTGTGGGTCTTGCCAATGAATACGACATCCCAGTAAGCGGAGAGGCCATAGGCTCAATGTTTTCTGTGTTTTTTAGAGAGGAAAAGCCGACTAACTATAGAGAAGTTAATGAGTGTAATTTGAAATTATTTAACAGATATTTCTTAGGCATGCTTGAAAAGGGAATTTATATTCCACCATCCCAATTTGAGTCAAATTTTATTACGATTAAGCATACAGTTGAAGATATTGAGAATACGCTTGTGGCCGTTGAAGATATATTTAAGGACATGTCTAGCGGCAAATTTATTTATGAATCGTGATGAGAGAAGAAATAAAGTTAAGTTTTATATGGAGCTTTATGATGCATCCACTATTGGATTTAGAGTAGTATTCTCTGTTTTAATAGGTGGGGGTATTGGTTGGTGGTTGGATAAAAAATTTCATTCATCCTATCACTGGCTTTTATTTATTTTTTTATTTTTTGGTATAGTAGCGGCATTTAAGGCCATGTTTTATGAAGCCAAAAGGGAAGGGGGAAACAACAATAAAGATAAAAAGGCTTGAAATTATCTTTTTAGTAGTGTATTTTTTATTAGCTTTTTTGTGTTATTTGCTTTTTAAAAGTATTGGCTGTGTGGCCGGAAGTTTTTTAGGCTTTTTAGTGTCTTTAGGGGATTGGTATCTTTTGAAAATTATGGCAAAAAAGTGGATTAAAAAAGGAAAATATTCTGTTGCAGATTACGCAATAAGAATAGTCGTTTTAGCTATTAGTGTTTATTTGCTTTTGAGTATAGGAACTAATGTGCTAGGTATTTTTGTTGGCGTATCGGCAATACCGGTTTCTCTAATGTTTTTTGTAATGATAAGCTTTTTTGGTGGAAAAAAAATATTGGTGTGAGGTGGAAATATGGAAGCTCCAACCTTTCTTGATTTTATAATGAAGGCAACAGGTTTACCAGGTTATTTAGTTTTCACATGGTTTATTATGTTGGTTATTATTACTTTAGCTTTAATAGTCAGGGTTTCGCTTAAATTGGTTCCTGAGGGTATACAAAATATTGCTGAATCTATAGTTTATGGTATTTACACTTTTGTGGAGGATATTTTGGGAAAAGAAGAAACTCCAAAACATTTTCCTTTGATTATTACATTGGCCATATTTATTTTCTTCTGCAATATCACGGAATTGATACCATATTTTACACCGCCGACAAGCAACTTAAATACCACGTTGTCAATGGCTATTCTAGTTTTTGTGTATTACCAATATTTAGGCATAAGAAAGCATGGGTTTAAGTATATTAAGCATTTTATGGGTCCTGTTTGGTGGCTTTCTCCTTTAATAATTCCCATCGAGCTAATTGACCACTTTGCAAGAATTGTATCGCTCTCTGTCAGGTTGTTCGGGAATATATTTGGTGATGATATGCTTTTGGCTGTTATATTCTTTTTAGTTCCATGGCTTGTGCCTTTGCCTATAATGGGTCTGGTTCTTTTTGCTGCTACTCTACAGGCGTTTATATTTTTCTTGCTTAGCACTATGTATATCGCCGAAGCTATAAGTGAGCCAGAGATTTGAAAGGCTTGTAATTTTATTTTGATTTTTTATTGGGAGGTGGAGTAATGAAAGGTAGGATTTTGTTGTTAACGCTTTTTACCCTTGTGGTGGCTTTACCTGCTTTGGCTGCAGGTGATGCGGCAACTGCAGCAACAGCATCTCAAGCTGCGCATTTGGCATTGAAAAAGTATTACATGTTTGTAGCTATGGGTGGTGCAATAGGATTTGGATTTGCGTGTGGCGGCGGCGGTATAGGTCAGGGCCACGTAGTTAATGGTACTATTTTGGGTACGGCGAGAAATCCAGCGCTCTCAGGTAAATTCCTTACAACTATGATGATTGGTCTTGCAATGATTGAGTCTTTAGTTATCTACATGCTTGTTATCGTCTTGATTATTTTCTATACAAACCCATTTCACATCTAAACAAAAAAGGGGGCTTCAAGCCCCTTCATTTTTTTCACAGTAATTACATTTACTGTTAGCGCAGCACCATTTGTCTTTCTTTTTGACAAAAAGAGTATAGCCGCAAGTTGGGCATAATTGATTTTTTAACTTTCCTCTTATTGTAAATTTACAATCTGGATAGTTGGAGCAACCATAAAATTTGCCCTTTTTTGAACTCCTTTCCACCAATTCTCCGCCACACAATGGACATTTTAGGCCTGTAGGATAAGGTTTTGTGTTTTTGCACTCAGGATAGTTAGAGCATGCCAAAAAACGTGTCCCTTTTCTCGAATATTTGACAACCATAGGAGCGCCGCATTTGTTGCATTTTATATCTGTGTATTCTTCTTCTAATGGTTTTGTGTATCTACATTTAGGATAGTTAGAGCATGCTAAGAATTTTCCATATCTTCCATGCCTTATGACTAGTGGAGCTCCACAGGCAGGGCATTTTTCTTCTGTGGGCTCGTCTTCAGGTTTTATCTTTTCCATATTTTCATATGCGTTGTCTAATAGTTTTTTAAATTTATTGTAAAATTTTCTTAGAAGCTCAGTTTTATCTAACTTTTTATTTGCAACCTTATCCAATCCTTCTTCCATTTGAGCGGTGAACTTAACATTTATAATGTCTGAAAAAAATTTATTCAGCATCATACTGGTCACTATGCCTATCTCTTGGGGATAGAATTTTTTATCTTTTAAAATTACATATTCTCTTTTGATGAGTGTGCTAATTATAGTAGCGTAGGTAGATGGCCTTCCAATTCCGTGTTTTTCCAATTCCTTTATTAAACTTGCCTCTGTGTATCTTGGTGGGGGTTCTGTAAAATGTTGTTTGCCTTTAACATCTAGAAGCTCAATAGATTGATTTTTCTTTAGTTTTGGTGCTTGTTTGTCTTGAGTATTAGAAAAGGTCCAAATTCTTAAGAAACCGTCAAACACAAGTTCTTTAAAGTTGGCTTTTGCTTCAAATTTGTCTGATTTAAAAATAGCAGCTGTATTTTTGAACTCTGCTGGTTTCATTTGTGAAGCCATGAATCTGCGCCAAATCAAATTATACAATTTAAATTCGTCATCTTTAAGATAAGGCTTTACCATATCGGGTAACAAAGAAGGATTTGTAGGTCTTATGGCTTCATGGGCTTCTTGTGCTAATTTTGATTTTGTTTTGTATGTATTTGGTTTTTCTGGTAGGTACTCATCACCCAAAAGTTCTTTAAGTGTTTTTCTTGCTTTTTGAATAGCTTCTTTTGCAATATTAAAAGAGTCTGTTCTCATGTAGGTTATAAGTCCAACTCTGTCTTTTTCAATATCGACACCTTCGTAGAGCGTCTGCGCCACGCGCATTGTCTTTTGGGCAGAAAATCCAAGAAGATTAGAGGCAGACATTTGCATTGTACTTGTTATAAACGGTGGTTCAGGTTTTCTCTTAGATTTTGTTTTCTTAATCAATGCTACTGTGAACCGTTCTTTTTTTATCTCTTTTATTATTTTGTCTGCTTCATTTTTTGAGTTTATCTCTAGTTTTTCTAATTGTTTACCGTTTATTTTCTCTAACGTTGCCTCTATATCACCTTCGAATAACAAATGTATTGTCCAATATTCTTGAGGGTTGAAATTATTAATCTCTTCTTCTCTGTCTACTATGAGCTTTAATGCCACAGATTGCACTCTTCCAGCCGATAACCCCCTTTGAATTTTTTTTGCAAGTAAAGGTGACAGCTTGTATCCTACTATTCTATCCAATATTCTTCGGGCTTCTTGTGAGTTTACCATGTCCATGTTTATCTCTCTAGGGGACTTTAAGGATTCAAGAATTGCATTTTTTGTTATCTCATGAAAAGCTATACGCTTTATTTTTTTGGGGTCAACCTTAGTTGCCTGAGTTATATGCCACCCTATGGCTTCCCCCTCTCTATCTTCATCAGTTGCTATATAAACTGTTTTAGATTTGTTTACCAATTTTTTTAATTCATCAACTATGGGTTTTTTTTCTTTGGAAATTACATACTTTGGCTTGAAGTCCTTTTCTATATCCACCCCAAACGAACTTTTAGGTAAATCTCTTATATGTCCGTAAGAAGCTACTACATCGTATTTTTTCCCCAAAAATTTACCGATTGTTTTTGCTTTTGATGGTGATTCAACAACGACTAAATCCATACTGTCACCCCTAAAATTTAAGTTTTCTGGTATCCCACAGGTGTTCTTTTTATAAGACCTTTAAGCTCTAAGTCAAATAGTATTTCGCTCAACTCGGTTATATTTAATCCCGTTGCTCTGGATAACTCATCCTCGTTCATCTCTCCTTCAAGTGAGTCTATAATAAGTTTTTCATTTTTTGTCATCTCAGCATTTTCTTCCTTGAGCCTATCTAAATCTGCTTTCAATTCTAAATAGAAATATGAAAGAATTGAGTTTATATCTAAAATGGGTATAGCTCCTTCACTTATGAGCTTATTTGTTCCTTTACTTCTTTTGGAAAATATTTCGCCAGGCACTGAAAATACGGGTTTTCCCTGTTCAACTGTCAGTCTTGCTGTTATTAATGAGCCGCTTTTTATGTCCGCTTCCACAACGATTGTGCCTTTTGACAGCCCTGCAATAATTCTGTTTCGTGCGGGGAAGTTGTATCTGTTTGGTGGTGTTGAAATAGGAAATTCACTGATTATGCAACCATCTTCTTCAATTCTTTTAAAAAGATTCCTGTTTTTTTGGGGATATACGACGTCTATTCCGCAGCCCAAAACTGCAACAGTATATCCGCCTTTGTTTAGGGTCCATGCGTGTGCCATAGCATCAATCCCTAAGGCCAAACCGCTAATTATTGAAAAACCAACCTCCGCTAAGTTTTCTGTTAAGTACTTAACAACCTTTTCTCCGTATCCAGAGGGATACCGTGTGCCAACAATGGCAATGGGCAGCTCCATCTCTTTGAGCTTTCCTTTAACATAAAGCGTTACAGGAGGGTAGGGGATTTGCCTTAAACTATCTGGGTATCTATCATCAAAGAAATTTACCACTTCTATGTCGTTTTTTTCTATGTAGTCGATCTCTTTTGAAGTATCCCTCTTTTTTATTTTGTTTTTATATTTTTCGTATACATCATCTATGTTTTTAAAGTCGTTTAAGTCTTTTATTGACAAGCCCGAGAGTAGTATGGCGATTTCACTTGTATGCAATGAGTAACCTCACAAGATCTGAGTAGTAAAGATGTTCTTCGAAACGCTTAAAGCCAAATTTTTTTAGCTTACTCTTTAAATCGATTTTTATAAACTCGCTTGCCAATGGGCATTCACCATACTTGAATATTGATTTAACAAGAGTGGATTTTTTATCTAAGTCAAACTCGTTATAGTCCAAAATACAGAAGCGACCTTTGGAATTTAGCGAATCAAAGGCATTTTTTATAATCATGTCTCTTTCTCTGTCAATGAAGCCATGTAGAACAAAGGATATAAAAGCGGTATCGAACCTATTTAAAAACGGGTTGGGTTTTCTTATATCGTGATAGAATATGCGAGTGTTTGTATTTTGACATTTTTCTTTTGCCTGTTTTATCATGTATTTGCTTGTGTCGAAACCGATGATCAATCCTTGAGTATAGTTTCTCATAATACACAGATTTTTACCTGTGCCACAGCCGAAATCTAATACAGTTTCAGAAACCCCTATATTGGTTTTGCTAATCACTTCCTTAATAAACCTGTTGTACGTGAAACCGCTCATTGTAAGTATTAGTTCATCGTAGAATAGGGCTTCAAGTCCGTCAATTTCAACCTTTGAAATTTTCTTTTCCACTTTTTAACTCCAAAAATTTGCTTCACACGTTACTTTATTTATTTGATAAACTTTTTCAAGATAAAAGTTGTCTCTAAAATTTCTATACAAACCACAATCTAATCTTCTGCGCTATAATTTTAACAATTTAAATATAACGGTAACAAACTTTTGTCTTAAATCACGTGTTTATTGGAACAGTATCTCGCAATTCTTATCAGGCGCATACCAATAGTATGGCGGGATGCAGACAACACTACCATCAGGGCTTTGGCCCATAGGTTTCAGGCATTGATTCTTGACCGGAGACCATCTGTAGTCGTTTTTACACTTATGTGTTTTTTGCGGTTTTCCAGCCACGCACACGCAGGCTATAATTCCAGCAGTTCTACTCTTTGGTACGCAAACTCCTTCTGTGCCGTTTGTATCGCATGCAGAACCAATTGCTGCGTTTTGACAGGCACTATCTGAGGCTATAAAGCTGCACGTACCGTCTGCTAACGTCATTTTAGGCATAGATAACAAAATAGATATCGCCGAAGCAAATAAAATTTTTCTAAGGCTCAACATAAAACCTCCGAATAAATATAAATTTTTTATTTTATAATAATATGGCCTAGCAAAAACCCTAAAATCACACTAACAATCAAAGTTACAACACCCGGTATCAAAAAAGGGTGGTCAAAAACGTATTTTCCTATTCTTGTCGAACCGGTATCGTCCATCTCAACTGCGGCTACCAGTGTTGGGTATGTAGGTAAAACAAACAGAGCGCTAACTGCTGAAAATGACGCCAAAGCTGCAATGGGTGAGACGCCCAAAGCCAAAGCGGATGGTATTAGCGTTCTTGTTGTTACAGCTTGAGAATACAAAAGCATGCTGCCAAAAAACAGCGTTACGGACAAAAGCCACGGCTTAGCCATCAAGACAGTGCTTGCAAACTGTTTTATGTCATTCATATGGTTTGTTATGAATGTATCACCAAGCCATGCAACACCCAAAACACATATAGCAGCGCTCATTCCTGCCCTAAAAGTTGTTGCTGATGATATTTTTGTAATATCTATTTTTGTAAAAGCTACGATTGAGAGTGCACTTGAAAGCATAAACAATATTATTGCCTGTGGCGTATTTAAAACAGGGTTTTTTATGAGTTTTACAGTGTCGCTTGTAGCTGTTGCATAAAGAACAACAAGCATAATGGATATTAAGAAAAGTAAAACGGAAAGTTTTGCATATGGTTGTATGTTATACTTGCTTTCGCCCCTAAGATTGATTAATCCTTTTTTTAGTCTTTCTTGATATACCGGATCATCCTTTAAGTCTTTTCCCAAAAAATTGCTGACAAAAGCTCCCACCATGCATGCGATAAATGTAGATGGTATGGCAACTGCAAGCAACTGCAAATAACCTATGCCTTTGGGTTGTAGATAACTACTCATAATAACAACAGCTGCAGAAATGGGCGATGCCGTAATAGCGATCTGTGATGCTACAACGGCAATGGCTAGAGGTCTTGACGGTCTTATGCCCTGTTCTTTCGAGATTTCGACTATCACAGGCATTGTGGAGTATGCCGTATGTCCTGTGCCTGCAAATAGCGTCATAAAATAGGTAACGACAGGAGCAAGAAATGTAATTCGTTCTGGGTGTTTTCTCAATACCTTCTCACCGAGATAGACTATGTAATCCAGACCGCCCGCAACCTGCATGGCGGCAACTGCTGCAATAACAGACATAATAATCAGTATAACATCTATTGGGATATTGCCCGGGTGTAAGCCAAACCCGAGCGTTAGAATTAAGACTCCAAAACCACCTGCATAGCCTATTGCAATTGAGCCCATTCTTGCGCCGACAAAAATGGCTCCCAAGACAACAATCAGTTCAAGAATAATCATATTTTTTCCTATTCAACCATAATATGAGGTTTGACCATATTTTCGGGCTTTAATATCTTCTCAAGTTTTTCCTTATTTAAAAGTTTTCTTTCAAGCACTATATCATAAACAGACCTTCCTGTTTTCAAAGCCTCTTTGGCAACAGAAGAAGAGTTTTCATATCCGATATAAGGATTTAAGGCCGTCACCAGACCTATACTATTTAGAACATAGTCTTTACACCTGTCTTCATTGACCGTAATACCTTTTATGCTCTTTTCAACAAGCGTTAAAAACGCTCGCTCCATCATTGTTATAGAGCTGAATAGGTCAAAGGCAATAACAGGTTCAAACACATTCAACTGTAGCTGTCCTGCCTCCGCCGCTATTGAAATTGTAGCATCCAGCCCGATAACCTGAAAGCAGACTTGATTGACCACCTCAGGTATTACTGGGTTAACTTTACCTGGCATTATGGAACTACCTGGTTGAACGGCGGGCAAATTAATCTCTTTTAAACCAGCCCTCGGACCTGAGCTTAGAAGTCTCAAATCGTTGCATATTTTGGATACCTTCACGGCAATTCTTTTTAAAACACCGGATAGTTGAACATAGTCTCCCGTATCGGAGGTGGCTTCAATCAAATCCTTTGCCACATTGTATTTTCTTCCGGTAATTTCACTTAAATGTTTGTCAACGAGTTCTGAAAATCGAGGATTTGTGTTAATGCCCGTTCCTATTGCCGTTGCACCGAGATTGATATTTAAAAAGAGTTTCTGTGTTTCTTTTAAGATCTTTATATCGTCACTAACCGCTGTTGCAAATGCGTGAAACTCCTGCCCAACGGTCATAGGAACGGCATCTTGAAGTTGAGTTCTCCCCATTTTTAATACGGATTCAAACTCCTTTGATTTTTCCAAAAAACTATCCCTTAAAATTTCCATAGCGTCAATTAGCTTGAAAATCATCTCATAGAGGGTCATTCTTACGGATGTGGGATAGGAGTCGTTTGTTGACTGTGATTTATTTACATCGTTGTTGGGATGCAGGTAATCATACTCTCCCCTCTTATATCCCAAAAGCTCCAAAGCCCTGTTTGCTATAACTTCATTTACATTCATATTGGTGGAGGTTCCTGCTCCGCCTTGAATTACATCAACAACAAAATGCTCAATATGTTTTCCTTCAATTATTTCATCACACGCCTTGCAGATAGCCTCTTTTTTCTTATTATCCAACAAACCCAACTCGTTATTAGC
>WFYS01000034.1 GCA_015490005.1 Desulfurellaceae bacterium
AGATTGTTGACCCATTAATAGAAAAGGTTATGAATGCAAAGGACGAAGATTTGTTTAATGTAAGCGAGATATTTGATTATGAGTTTAAAGATGCTCCTCATCCGTTCAATTCCACAAGATGCTCTGTTTGTGGTGAGTTGGTATTGGAGCATTATGCTCATATTTTAGACGGGAAACCGGTTTGTGAGTATTGTTACAACAAAACATTAGGGTACGATGCTATACAGACGGTGCAGCCCACTGTGTCAAAAAAAATTATAACTGTTCCCTTAAAGTAGGCAAGGAGTAAACAATGACAGCCTCTCTTTTGGGTTTGACGTTTGCAATCATATGGGGCGCATCCTTCCTGTTTGCTATGCTTGGGCTTGGCGGAGGAATGGTGTATGTTCCAGTTATGAAATGGCTCGGACTGGATTTTAAGAGCGTTGCCATTCCTCTCGGCTTGCTTCTAAACGGGCTTAATACCGGCCTTGCTATGATACCTTACCACAAGGCAAAGTTGATTGACTACAAAGGGGCTCTACCCTTTGCTTTGTCTGCAATTGTCTTTGCCCCGATTGGCGCATATACGGTGCAATTTATGCCTACAAAAACCGTGTTGATTTTGTTTATTATAGCCGTGCTTGCTGCTGCCGTTAAGGTTTTTATATCCTCAAAAGCCCCCGATCAAGATAATTTGATAGAGTTCAAAAAAAGGCTTATATACGGCGGTGCCGCAGGGGCTTTGATTGGCTTTGTCGGCGGAATGCTTGGAATAGGCGGCGGATTTCTGGCTGCACCTATTTTGATGAGTATGGGATACTCGGCAAAGCGGGCGGCGGCAACAACAGCGTATGTTGTGACATTTTCATCGGTAAGCGGATTTTTGGGGCACGTTGCCGAGGGACATTTTGACCCGATTCTGACAGCCGTGCTGGTTGTTGCTGTTTTGTTGGGTTCTCAGCTTGGAGCCCGTTTTACGGTTAAAAAGGCAAAACCGAAGCTCATTAAACGCATTTATGTTGTCATTCTCCTTATTATAGCCATTAAATTGACATTAGGGCTATTTGGAATAAGTTTCAAATGAGAGCAATGGATACTTTTGAAGCTAAAACGCAGGTGGCAAAGGCACTAGCCCACCCTCTGCGCCTTGCCATCTGCGAATATTTATTGAATATAAAAGAACCAAAATGTGTAAACCATCTGGCTAAATATTTTAAAAAGAACCAATCTATTATTTCTAAACACTTAAGCATCCTTCAACAGGTCAACATTGTAACATTAAAAAAAGAAGGCACATACAACCGATATGCGCTATTAAACCCTGAACAAATTAGTTGCATCATTAATGCTATAAGCTCAATAATAAAAGAAAATGCCCTTCGGAATTCTAAAATTGCAGAGATGATAGACTAAATCTTTTCCCTCAAAATAGACTCGGTCAACATCAAGGCTTCTTTGTGCACCTTTACATCGTGAACTCTAAATACATGAGCACCTTTTGCAAAAGCAAGTACATTCGACGCAATGGTTCCAAATAGCCTATCCTTAGGGTTCTTTATATTCAACACACCACCAATAAAACTTTTTCTCGAAGTACCAATAAGAATAGGCCTACCCCAAACCTTGAAAGCCTCTATGTTATTCAAAATCTCTAGGTTATGTTCAAATCTCTTTCCAAAACCAATACCAGGATCAAGTACTACTCTATTTTCATCTATCCCAGCATTTTTGATTTTACTCAAAATTTCGCTAAATTTATCGTTTATCTCAGATACAACATCATCATAATATGGGTCTTTCTGCATATTCTTAGGAGATCCTTTTATGTGCATCTCAACAATACCACAATCGCTACTTGCCAAAACCTCTATCAACTTTTCATCAAAACCTAGGCCGCTTATGTCGTTCACAATTTCAACGCCCCTATCCAATGCTTCTTTTGCAACTTTTGATTTGTAAGTGTCGATAGACAAAACAACATTTTTGAATTCCCTTTTTATAGCCTCGATAACGGGAATAACTCTTCTTAATTCTTCATCTAAACCTACAGGCTCAGAAAAAGGTCTAGTGGACTCCCCTCCTATATCGATAATGTCAGCTCCATTGTTTACCATCTCCTCGACTCTTTTTAAGGCCTTATCTATATCAAAGTATTCTCCACCGTCCGAAAATGAGTCTGGAGTAACATTAAGAATGCCCATAATTAAAAATCTATCTTTTAAAGACATCTCTTCATTGCCAAATTTAAAAATGAATTCGCTCTTTATAACCCCATCCAGCTGTTTTTTCATCTTGTAAGCAAGGTTTCTCAAAAACTCAAAGTTCTGGTTTCTCAATTTTTCCGAGAGCTTATAGAGCCTTTTTACATCCCCTAAAATTAAACAATTAGATTCTTTGGTTTTTGCCGTAATAACATCCTTTTCAACGGCACAATCTATTCCCAAAGATAAGGCTTCTTGCTTTAAAATATTTGCATGGTAAAATTTGCAGTTTTTTATCAAAATACCGTAGCATATACCTTTAGCTTCCATTAAATGCAAAGCTACTTTATCTACACCAATCTCTTTTAATTTTTCCCTCACCCTATCTAAAGAATCAAATTTAAGCAGCCTCATTGTCATTCAATCCCAAAATTTCATTTATGTCATTTGATTCAATAACCTCTTTTTCAAGCAGCCTCTGGGCCATTTTCTCTACCTTATCTTTATTTTCTTCTATTATTTTAACCGCTATAGAGTGCGACTCTTCAACAATCTTTCTAACTTCAAGATCTACAAGCTTGGCCGTTTCTTCTGACAATGTCTTTTTAACAGCCATATCCCTACCTAAGAATACCTCTTTACCTTCATCTATAAAATGCACAGGACCTAAAGAACTCATACCCCACTCACATACCATTTTTCTGGCTATATCAGTAGCCCGTTCAATATCATTTCCAGCACCTGTAGTTATGTTGTTAAGCATGACTTCCTCAGCTGCCCTTCCACCCATCAATACAGCAATTCTATTAAGTAAATAGTCTTTATCGTACGTATATTTATCATCCTCCGGCAACTGTTGTGTTACGCCCAAAGCCATTCCGCGAGGGATAATACTAACCTTATGAACAGGGTCCGTATTGGGTAGCATTTTAGCCACAATTGCATGTCCCGACTCATGATAGGCAGTAATTCTCTTTTCTCTGTCGCTAATCAAAACGTTTTTCCTTTCAGGACCCATTAGAACCTTGTCTTTTGCTATCTCAAAATCTTCCATTTCAACCTTGTTCTTATTGTTCCTTGCAGCAATTAGAGCGGCCTCATTGACAAGATTAGCCAAATCTGCACCAACAAATCCCGACGTTGTTTTAGCTATAACCTCCAAGTCAACCTTCTCATCTATAGGTATTTTTCTTGCGTGAACCTTTAAAATCTCAATCCTACCCTTAACATCTGGTTTAGGAACAACTATACGTCTATCGAACCTTCCCGGTCTCAAAAGTGCAGGGTCCAAAACATCTGGCCTATTTGTAGCAGCCATGATAATAATATTTGTGTCTGTTTGAAAACCATCCATTTCAACAAGCAATTGATTTAGAGTCTGTTCCCTTTCATCGTTACCACCGCCTACTCCAGCACCTCTCTGTCTTCCAACAGCATCTATTTCATCTATAAACACAATACATGGAGCGTTTCTTTTTGCTTGGTTAAACAAGTCCCTAACCCTACTTGCTCCAACACCTACAAACATCTCAACAAAATCGGAACCACTTATTGTCAAAAATGGCACTCCCGCTTCACCGGCCACCGCTTTTGCAACAAGCGTCTTGCCAGTTCCCGGTGAGCCAACAAGTAATACCCCTTTGGGGATTTTTGCACCCAATTTTGTAAATTTCTTTGGATTCTTTAAAAATTCTATAATTTCTATCAATTCATCTTTAACCTCATCAATACCAGCAACATCTTTAAATGTTATGCGATTTTTTGGGTCGCTAACAAACATACGCGCATTACTTTTGCCAAAAGATAGCGCCTTACCCCCTCTGTTCATCTGATTCATAAAATAGAACCAGAGGAAAATAAAAACCACCATTGGTGCCCAGTAAATGAGTATGTTTGTGAGTAAAGAATTACTTTGCTCGGCTTTTACCTGCACAGGTATATTCTCTTTTGCAAGTTTATCTGCAACATTTTTAACATCGGGAGTATATGTTCTAAATCTTTTTCCACTATTTGTTATCAGATAAACGCTATGTCCATCAAATTTCACAGACTTTACATCTTTGTTATCAACGAGTTGCACAAATTTTGTGTAATTAATCTGCTTATAAGAATATCGGCTTGTATTAAACATATTAAAAAGCAAAATCATCACAACGGCTATAATCATCCACAACAGAGCATTTCTGTAAATAGGGGACATCTTTACCTCCTAAATATAGTCAAGAAAAACTATAACAAAACTTTAAGATAAAATCTATATTTCTTGCACAAAACCGTCCAAACCAAGCTTATCAATAAATTCTAAAACAGTAAAGTACTCTTCCGCATTAATTTTTCTATTAATGCTTGGATGCCTCAAGGCTTTATATGCAGGAAAGTATTGAAACATAACAGATACAGTAACATTAGGAATATTGTTCTTTAACCAACACAAAACCTTTTCTGTATTTTCCAACAAGCCCGACAAAACCAGATGTCTCACAATTAAACCTCTTTCTGCCAAGCCATCTTTTAAAATTAGTGCACCTTTTGTTCTATGCATAGCCAAAATTGCCTTTGTAGCAATACCAAAATAATTAGATACACCCGATAGTTCTTTAGAAATTTTATCATCCGCATACTTTAAATCAGCTAAGTATACATCGATAAAATCACTTAGAGCGTAAATTACATCGTCTTTATCATACGATGAAGTGTTATATATAATGGGTATTTTTAAACCCCTATCTCTTGCTATTTTAATTGCATCAACTATCAAATGGACAAAATGAGAAGGAGTCACAAGGTTTATATTGTGGGCATCTCTTCTTTGAAGCTTTAACATCATATCGGCTAGCTCACTGACCGATACAGTCTTTTTTGCTTTTACTAATTGACTAATAGGATAATTTTGGCAATAGATACAACCTAAATTGCAACCAGCAAAAAAGATAGTTCCACTGCCATTTCTACCACTTATTGGTGGCTCTTCTCCACAGTGAATGTTGTAGCTAGCTATTTCAAGTCTATTGAATGTTTTACACAAGCCCCTAATCTTATTTCTATCTACACCGCATTCACGGGGGCAAAGTTTACAATTATTACCAACTAAATTGTCTAGTTGTCCCATAAATAAAAAAAGGGAGGGTAGTTAAGAGCCCTCCCTGCCTGGTTTCCAATAAATTTACGTTTATTTCTTAACGCCAGCAAGTTCCTCGAGCATGTCTGTTGTAATAGATTTTGGCCTTTCAATTTGATATCCAAGACCTCTATCCCAAACAACATTTGCTGTAACGCCCAAAGACCTTCCAATGCCGAACAGTACGGTGTAGAAATCGTATTCTTTCACACCGTAATGCCACTGTATACAACCAGAATGTGCGTCTACGTTTGGCCAAGGATTCTTTACTTTGCCCAATTGCTGCAAGATTGGTGGAACTACCTGATACAACAGGTCAACATACTTAAATATTGGGTCATCCGACAAGTGTTTCAATGCAAATTCTCTTTGAGCCATATATCTTGGATCTGTCTTTCTTAAAACTGCATGACCGAATCCTGGTATTACCTGACCGCCATTCAATGTATCCCAAACGAATTTCTCCATCTCTTCTTTTGTTGGGATTTTACCGCCCATCTTTTCCATTACACCCTGAATCCATTTTAGAACCTCTTGATTTGCAAGACCGTGTAATGGACCAGCAAGACCGCACATACCAGCAGCATAGGAGTAATAAATGTCGGACAATGCACTTGCAACAAGGTGAGTTGTATGAGCAGATACGTTTCCAGACTCATGGTCTGAATGCAAGATAAAGTACATTCTTGCAACATCATCGTATGGCTCAGAAATACCCATCATGTGAGCAAAGTTACCACCGAAATCAAGTTTTGGGTCACTTGGAATATGTGTATCTCCTTTATATTTCATTCTGTAGATATAAGCACCCAAAAGAGGCAATTTAGGCAATAAATCCATAACATCTTCATACATATATTCCCAAGCATCATTCTTGTTAAACTTTCCTGATGCATACCACTCAGCAAATTTGGAGTCTCTCTGCATTGCAAGTATTCCTGCTGTAAACATGGTCATTGGGTGAGTATCCCTTGGCATTGCTCTCAAGGTATCTATTACATATTGAGGTAAGGTTTCTCTCTTTTTCCACTCTTTGTATACCTCATCAACGTCCTCTTCTGTAGGTAAATCACCTGTTAGCAGTAGATAGAAATGACCTTCAACATAAGGCATTTCTTTTCCTTCTGGCTTTGGCAATTTCTCAAGCGCCTCAGGTATCGTATAGCCTCTAAATCTTATACCTTCATAAGGGTCCAAATAAGAAATATCCGTTATGAGTGATTTTATGCCCCTCATCCCAGCAACAATTTTGTAAACGGTTACTTCATCAATTACCTTGTCCGCATACTCTTTGTAAAGCCTTGTAATCCTCGGCCTATGCGCCTGGATTTTCTCATAAAGCTTCTCCTTAATTCCCATCGTAAACCTCCTAAAAATTAATTTTTTCAGTTCTTAAAGAACAATTCAGTTACTTTTAAATACCTCTAGATTATCTATAACACCTATGTTATGTTTTGTCAACACTTTAAAAAGTTTATTGCTAATATTTCATATTTTTAATGTTATTTTATCTCCAACAATTTTATTTGTTATTTATATAGTATGTTAGTTATTTTATTATGGAAATTATTTCAAAAAATTCAAAAAAAAGTAAAATACTTATAAAAATGTAGGAGGTAAAAGCATGATTGTAAATTTTGAGAACATTAGCCTGAATTTAAAGTACTTACTATTAGACTACACAGGAACATTATCAGAACATGGAAAGTTAATAAATTGCGTAAAAGAGAAGTTGCTAATTTTATCAAATAACTTCGAGAAAATTATTGTTCTTACAGCAGACACATTTGGCACGGCTCATGAAGAACTCAAAAATTTACCAGTTGAAACGAAAATCTTAAAACATCCAACTTCTAAGGGCAAACTAGAAGTTGTAAACAAACTGGGGCCTGAATATTGTGTATCTATAGGGAACGGAAACA
>WFYS01000035.1 GCA_015490005.1 Desulfurellaceae bacterium
CGGATACGATATACTGAGGAACTATCAGGTTTTAGTAAATATAAATGGTGTTACTCAATTGAAAGATGCTAATAATGACGGTAGTGATATTGTTGTTACCGATAGTTCCGGCAATATAATTCCGTTTTGGATAAAGAGATTTGATAAAAGTACTAAAAAACTATCTCTGTGGGTTAAACTGCCAAAGATAATGAATGGTAATTCTATGTTTTATATATGGTGGGGAAATAATGATTTAAGGGTGCCTTATTCGGATATTAAAAGAACATTTGATTTATGGGAGAATTGGGATAACTATGCTTTAAATTCTACTGTGGGATGTCCTGATGGTACTGCTCAATGTAACGGGGAGGGGAGCGATCCTGACGGTTGGAGAAACATAGCAACACCTGATGATTTTTATAACTGGTGGAAGATTGAAGATAGACCTTCAGGAAATAATATTCTTAGAGCAGATATGGGGAAAAACCACGTGTCTAATGATACAGGTCCTTATCTACTTGGGGGAAAGGTAGCTTGGAATCACTACGAGGTTTCTTATAAGATGAATGCAGGTTCTTACTATAATTATAATGGCAATAACGATACATTAGGGAATCCTCAGTATAATCCAGTGTTTACTATTGATGCAGGAAATATGTGGGGTATGGAATTTTTTGCTAATAAATTTATATTTAGACCCTACGCTTCAGGTATAGATTATACTTGGCAATATCAGACTTATCCAAAAAATATTTTAGGTGAAGTATTTCCTAAAAACGATCAATGGTATTGGGTTAAGGTTAGAGTTTTTAAAGACAAATTAACAGGTGAAGCTCATTTAACAGTATTGATTACAAAATCATCTGCAACTGACCCGAACAATATTAATATTGACAGCGATTCTGATTTTAATATTGTTGGAAACTTCACGGCACCACCATCATTCTCTTTGCCATATGGTAAAATAGGCTTTGGCGGATGGAACGGCGGATTTTACTTTGATGATATTAGGGTAAGAAAATATGTAACTGGAGCTAATGGTAATGAACCAACTTGTACTCCAAATAATGAACCAAATGAACTTAATCCTCGCGGTAAAATATCTCTTTCTCAGCCGCAAATAACTCCTCCTCTCTTTAGTGGCAGGGAAGCGTATCTCGTATCTGAAACTACACCTTTTAGCTGGCTTGGCGATATAAAAGCTTATGATGCGGAGTGCTATATAGGTGATAATTGTAATGATGATGAAAATCCAAACGAGTTGGGTACAATCAGTATGTTTGGAGAGGTTGACGACAATGCGTCGGAAGCAAAGGGTTTGGGTTATTTTTTAATGAAGCAACTTCCAAAGGACAGAACAATATATACATTGGATGATAATGACACAAATAATCAGAGCAATGGATTTGATTATTTTAATTTGAGTGACTGTAAAAATCTGGAAAATGTTATAGGGAGTACCGGCACTTGTAATGCTAATGATAATTTAACGGACGAGACGGAAAAAATTATAGAATTTGTCAGAGGAAAATTTATCAAGGAATTTCCTAAATCCAAGTCAAGGAATATGGATGAAAAATATGGCAACAATAACGGAATTCCCGAAGATAATGAACAGTGGAAACTGGGAGATATAATTCATTCCAATCCTATAATTATTGGCTTGCCTAATATGCATTGGGCAGATGATAGTTATCAGCAATGGGTTAATGATATGAGAGGAAAGGCAAGGCCTTTAATGCTTTATACTCTTTCTAATGATGGAATGCTGCACGCATTTAAGATAGCTTATTATAATAAAAATGCAAATCCTCCGCGTTATGAAGTTGTGGAAAACCCTGTTGAGAGTTGGGCTTTTGTGCCAAACGGTGTTTTGCATAAGTTGAAAGAGCTTACCGAGGGAACAAGTCATCAATACTCAGATGACGGATTGCTGAGAAGTATAGATATATACGATAGTTCAAAAAATAAATGGATGACTGTTTTATTTGGACTTCTGGGTAGGGGCGGAGAAGGACTGTTTGCTATTGATATAACTGACCCTAATAATCCAAAACTTTTGTGGGATATAAATAGATATAGAAACCCTGAAGTATTTTCAAAAATAGGAACAACTATTTCATCTCCTGCTATGGGAAAAATCAATATAAACGGTAGTGTAAGATGGGTAGCTTTTGTAGGCAGTGGTTTTGATGTGGATTTTCTAAGAAGTTTAACAATAAAACAAGCTTATTTAACTGTTGTCGATTTATTGGACGGTCAAATTTTAAAACAGATTAAAGTTAGTGACAAAATCGGTGATGTGTTGACAAATATAGCTCCTCTTAGAAGCGCAGACGGTTATTTAAGAAAGATTTATTTTGGAGATTATTACGGTGCTTTATGGAGGGTAAATATTACAGATAGCAACAATAATAATACGGCCCACTTTAATCAACTTCTACAGTCTTCAAACCCTGTGTTAGACAGCGAAGATATGCTATTTAAGCCGGCAGATTATGATTCCACACAATTTCCAAATACGGTAGAAAGACCAATCACAGTCCAACCAATTCCTGCTTGGGATGGGTCTAATTGGTGGGTTTATTTTGGCACAGGTGATTACACAGACCTTGATAACAACTATTCGTCAGATGGTGATTCTATATATCCGTATCAAAGATTTTATGGATTAAAAGATGAAGATAATGTTACTTATGAAGATTCAAGCCTTTATAATATGACCGATCCTGATTCTATAAACTCTTCTGATAGCAGTTGGTTTATAGAATTGGGCCATAATAACAAATATGATGTTGAAAAGACACTAAATGATAACGGGAGTCTAATATCTTCTCAAAATAAAAATAGCAATGAGAGGGTATTACAAAAAGCAGAGGTGTATAACGGAATAGTGTTTTTCACGACCTTTCAACCAAACGATTCTCCTTGCGGAGGCGGTATATCAAGGTTTTACTCGGTTAATTATAAGACAGGAGGTCTTGTACAGCAGCTATTTGGATTTAGTAAAGGAAATCAAACGGAGTATAAAACTGCAAGAAGTGTTCAATTGTCGGGTAATGAAGTTCCGAGCAAGCCTATGATATATAAAGGTGAGGGAAGCACAAAGGCTATTGCTGCAGGAGTGGTGAATAAAGGAGGACAACTTGAGAAAATTAAGTTGAATCCATCTAAATTTTCAGAAAAGATTGATATTCGTCTGTGGAGAGTAGTTAAATGAAAAACGGGTTTACGCTTTTGGAATTAGTAGTGGTATTAGCTATTATGGTTGTTCTTACAGCTATAGCCATTCCTCCTCTCTCTAGGTGGGTAGCTCGTAACAAAGTAAAAAATTTTGCCTATGATTTATCAAAGAATATAAACTATGCGAGAAACCTGTCAAAAAAGGATGGAAAAAGATTGATAGTGGTAATAGTGAAGGCAAATCTACAACCTCAAAGTTGGACAGGCAACTCCTCAATAGACCCGGTTTATTATTTTATTTATGAAGACAACAATAATAATATGATTTATGATAATGGTATTGATAAGATAATTGCATATAGCACAAATACAAATGGCATCTATATATCAAAGGATAGTGTGAATAAAGTATGTATGAACGGTACCGGAAAGTGTATTGTGTTTTTTCCAGTAGGTTTGCCCCTTATAGGTGCTTCTTCTTTTTCTACTATAGCGATTAATAGCAAAGGTTATAACGGCATTGAATATGACGTTAACTTGATGGGTATAACAGGTGTGAGCGAGGTAAAATTGATAAAATGATTAAAAATAATAAAAGCGGTTTTACTCTTATAGAGGTTTTGGTAGCCACCCTTATACTC
>WFYS01000036.1 GCA_015490005.1 Desulfurellaceae bacterium
GGTTAAACGAAAGGGTTATTGAAATAGTAAAGGAATTTAACAAACAAAACAAACCTATTGCAGCCATATGTCACGGGCCTCAAATACTTGTTGCAGCAGATATAGTAAAGGGTAAAAAGTGTATGGCATATCCGGCGATTAAACCGGATATTGAGGTTGCCGGCGGTCAATGGTGTGAGGTAAACGAGACATTCACAAACGCCTGCGTTGACGGAAATTTCGTAACCGCATCGGCTTGGCCTGCTCACCCGGAATGGATGAAAGAATTCATAAAACTCTTGGGCGCAAAAATAGAAATTTAATGGTTTTATAGAGGGGCTATACGCTCCTTTATTTTTTAATAAACAGACTCAATCCGTATTATTAAAAGCATTGAAAATTTAGTGGGTATGGCATAGAAAATAATTTTGCTTTAAAATTAAGTTTGACGATGCTTATTATAAACCTCATATAGATAATTTTTAAAACGTTCGTCTATGTAACTGAGATGTATTTTCATTTTTTCGTATGCCAATTTAGAGTCTCTTTTTAAGATTGCTTCAAACACAGCCTGATGTTCATTCAATAGCTCTTTTCTTGATAGTCCTCTAATATTAAATTCGTAAGAACGTCCCATATTTGTTGCTTCTTTCAATAATTTAAAGATAGAACTCATCATATGCATCAAAACCGTATTTTTTGTAGCTCTTATTATGCTAAAATGAAACTCTGCATCGCTCTGTTCTTCGTTTCTATTATATTTAAAATCCTCGTAAAGCTCATTAAATGCATCCCTCAACAGCTCAAGGTCGTTTTCATCAGCAGTAAAACAAGCCTTTTTCACAGCCCAAAATTCAATATTCTTTCTTATTTCCATTAATTCCCATATCAACGAAGGGTCGTCTTTAATAAACGTTTTTAAATCTTTATCTAAAATATGATCAGTTAATGGTCTGACAAATGTACCATCACCTTGAGAGCTTATTATTAAGCCTTTTGCTTGCAGTATATTCAAAGCTTCTCTGACAGATGTTCTGCTTACTTCAAACATTTTCGCAAGTTCTCTCTCCGAAGGAAGCTTGTTGTTGGGTAATAATTCACCTTTTCTTATAGAATCCTCTATCTGTTCAACAATATAGTCAACAATCCTTTTAGGCTTAATTGCTCTAAACATCTTGTAAAGTATATATAATGAATCTGATAAAATCAATTAAATAAATAAATCTTTTTTTATCCTTGACAATTCTATAAAATATCTATACATTTATTGGTAAGGTTATAATACCAAAAGGAGAAGACACGAGCAATGGTTGTTCAGCTGAAATTTTTAAATGCTATTTATTCGTTTTATATTAATTTAATATAGGAGGAGACAGATGAAAAGAAGAGATTTTTTCAAGAAGGCTGCCATAACAACAGCAGCGGTAGGGTCGGCATCAGCCATTGCCGCTCCAAGTGTAATCGCAAGAAAAACATACAAATGGAGATTGGTAACCACTTGGCCTACGGGTATTCCCTGGCATCAAACCGTTTTACATTTTGCCAAAAAGGTTAATGAACTCTCTAACGGTGAATTGCAGATAAAAGTTTTCCCGGCAGGTTCAATTGTTCCTGCTTTTCAGGTATTTGATGCCGTAAGAAACGGAGTCGCTGAAATGGGGCACGACTGGTCCGGTTATTGGAAAGGTAAAAACCAAGCATTTGTAGCTTTTGCGTCCGTACCTTTTGGTATGAATGATGTAGAATATTCAATATGGTTAATGCAGGGTGAAGGTATGAAATTGGCCAATGAATTATACGGTAATTATGGAATCATCCCGTTGATAGGCGGTAATTCAGGTCAAGAAATGGGGTTCTTCACGAAAAAACCAATAACTGATATAGACCAAATGAAAGGAATGAAAGTTAGAACCGTAGGTTGGGCTGCGGATATATTAAAAAATATGGGTGTATCTGTTGTACCTCTACCTGGTGGTGAAATATACCTTGCTTTGGAAAGAGGTGTTATTGATTCGGCTGAATTCTCAACTCCTTACATCACGTATCCTATGGGATTTCAGGAAATATGCAAAAATATTATGGTTCCGGGATGGCATCAAACAGCCGTTCAACTAATGTTTGACGTGAATAAGAAAGCTTACGATAAATTGCCTAATCATTTACAAAAGATATTACATATAGCAGCAGAGCAGACTCAACTCTGGGATATGACAAGAAGCGAATATTACAACGGTGTTTATGTGGAAAAATATAAAAAAGGTGGAGCTAAATTTAACAAATTAACGGATAAATCCCTTGATAAATTAAGAAAAACAACAAAGGAATACTTGGATGGATTGAGATCAAAACATAAATTCTTAAACAAAGTTCTCGAATCGCAGGATTCTTTCATTAAACAATATGCCAACTGGAAAGTGCTAAGAAGCGGAGTATCTGACTATCCATACAAAATGTATATGTCAGGCTATCACTATGAATAACAACGGGATGAGTTTATGTTAAAGATAATAAAGATAGTTGACACTATTAACGAATGGGCAGGAAGAGTTTCCAGTATTTTTGGATATGCTTTGTTTATAGTAGTAGTTGTGGGTGTCATAGCAAGAAAAGTATTCAATCATCCTTTCATTTGGAATTTTGAAGCCAGCTATATGCTTTATGCTGCTATGTTCTTGTTGGGTTTTGGCTATACTCTTAAATATAAAATGCACGTAACAATTGATGTTTTTTACTCTGTGCTGGGCCCGAAAGCCCAGCTTCTTTTTGATATTATAGGATTCTTATTATTCTTTGTTCCCTTTGCTTATGTTTCTTTAAAATCATCAACAATATTTACCATACAATCATGGCAGATGATGGAGCACAGCCAGTCAACATGGGCACCTCCTATATATCCGTTTAAAACTCTCATGCCTATAGCATTTGTTTTATTGGCTTTACAAGCAATAGTGGAAATAATAAAGTCCATATATATTAAGGGAAAAGGATGGGAAATAGATGAGTAACGATATACTTTCTTTTGCAATGTTTTTATCTCTCCTTGTAGCTGTTTTTTTTGGTTATCCTCTTGGTATAACTCTTGGTGGGCTTGCTGCTATTTTTGGTATGTTAGCCTACGGTCCAGGAGCTTTATTTATATTTGCAAATAAAACATACGGTTTAATGACAAATTATGTCCTTGTTGCCATTCCGCTATTTATTCTTATGGCTCAATTTTTGGACAAATCGGGAATCGCAGATAAACTCTACGATACAATGTATATAGTGTTTGGTCCAATAAGAGGCGGATTAGCTTTGGCAACAATAGTTGTTTCCACAGTCCTGGCTGCAACAACCGGAATAATAGGAGCTAGTGTTGTAGCTATGGGTCTATTGGCTGCTCCAGCTATGATTAGAAAAGGATACCAAAAAGAGCTAACCGCAGGAGTAATTACAGCAGGTGGCACACTCGGTATATTAATACCGCCATCTATAATGCTTGTTGTGTATGGCGGATTGATAGATATGTCTGTCGGAAAACTGTTTATGGCTGCATTTTTGCCAGGCTTGCTATTGTCAACCTTATACCTTCTCTATACATTTATATATTGCAACTTCATAAACAAAAAAGCCGGGCCGGCTATCCCTAAAGAAGAAAGGATTCACTCAACCAAAGAAAAGATAATTATGACATTTGAAAGTATGCTTCCACCTTTAATTTTAATATTTGCAGTTTTGGGAAGTATAGTGGCAGGAATTGCAACACCGACAGAAGCTGCCGGACTTGGTAGCGCAGGAGCGTTACTTATAGCCGCCTTTAACAAAAAGGTTACTATGAAAATGCTAATAGACGCTGGCTATGGAACGGTGAAAATTACCAGTATGGTAATGTTAATATTCGTGGGAGCCAATTTTTTCACCTCTATCTTTATGGGTATTGGAGGAGGAGAAGCATTTACCAGCTTGTTGTTTTCCATAAGCTCCAATAAGTGGATTATACTCGCTATGATGATGTTTATACTGTTCATACTCGGTATGTTTGTTGATTGGCTCGGTATATTATTGCTATGTGTACCTATATTTACGCCGATAGCTGTGAACAAACTCGGCTTTCATCCGCTATTTTTCGCTATGCTTGTTTCCATAAACCTTCAAATGTCTTTTCTTACACCTCCTTTCGGGTATGCACTTTTTTATCTAAGAGGCGTTGCCCCTCCCGGCATGACACTTGTGCATATTTACAAAGGCATAATACCTTTTGTTGTGTTGCAGATGATAGGGTTGATTTTATGTATTCTTTTCCCTCAAATAATTACTTGGCTGCCGTCGGTAGCGATAAAATGAAAGAGGTATAAATGATTAAGAAAAGTCTGAGGAAGGATTTTGAAAAGGTAGTATCAAAGGAAAGGTGCTGGACGAACCAGGAAGACTTGGCGGCATATAGTTATGATGCATACCCCGAACAACCGGTTTTGCCGGACATAGTTGTTCAGCCTACTGATTACGAACAGGTCGGTAAAATTATAGAATTGTGCAGCAAAAGCAAAACTCCGTTGACCGTGAGGGGTGCAGGAACGAATTTGAGCGGAGGAACAGTTCCTTTAAGCGGCGGATGTGTAATGCTCACAA
>WFYS01000037.1 GCA_015490005.1 Desulfurellaceae bacterium
GAGATTGATATTTAAAAAGAGTTTCTGTGTTTCTTTTAAGATCTTTATATCGTCACTAACCGCTGTTGCAAATGCGTGAAATTCCTGCCCCACAGTCATAGGAACGGCATCTTGAAGTTGCGTTCTCCCCATTTTTAATACGGATTCAAACTCCTTTGATTTTTCCAAAAAACTATCCCTTAAAATTTCCATAGCGTCAATTAGCTTGAAAATCATCTCATACAGAGTCATTCTTATGGATGTGGGATAGGAGTCGTTTGTTGACTGCGATTTATTTACATCATTATTGGGATGCAGGTAATCATACTCTCCCCTGTTATATCCCAAAAGCTCCAGAGCCCTGTTTGCTATAACCTCGTTTACATTCATATTGGTTGATGTTCCGGCGCCTCCCTGAATAACATCAACAACAAAGTGTTCAATGTGCTTTCCTCCAATTATTTCATCACATGCCTTGCAAATAGCCTCCTTTTTCTTATCATCCAACAAACCCAGCTCGTTATTAGCCAAAGCCGTTGCTTTTTTTACCTGGGCGAAAGATTTTATAAATTCAGGAAAGTGAGAAATGGGTATGCCTGTTATGTGAAAATTTTCTTTAGCTCTAAGTGTCTGCACACCATAATATGCATTTTCGTCAACATCCCTAAAACCTAGCAAATCTTCTTCTCTTCTTGTGGGCATAATAAACTCCTTTACTTAAGTAATTTTTGATAATAATTATAAAAAATTGATGCTACTGTGTCAAATTTTCTCAAAAATTGTAATGTATTAGGGCGGCGCAACTTAATGGTGGACATAAAAATAGTGGTTTGTTTGGAAATATTAAATTTTTTGACATAATGAAAATAAGGGATAACATTTTAAAAAACAAAGGAGGTGTCCTCATGAAACACTACAAGACCTACATTGGTGGAGAATGGGTTGAGACGGATCAGGCTATCGAGGTCATAGATAAATACACCGGAGAGAACATAGGTGTTGTTCCTAAGGCAAGCGAAAAGGATGTAGATAAAGCCATCACCGCAGCACAGGAAGCTTTTGAAGAAATGAAGAGTATGCCAGCATACAAGAGAGCTGAGATCTTAGAAAAGGCTGCGAACCTAATCAAGGATAGGTCTGAAGAGATAGCAACCATGATATGTAAAGAGGCAGGAAAGGCATGGAAGTATTCCATTGGTGAGGTAAACAGGGGATACGAGACGTTCAAATTTGCATCAGAGGAGGCGAAGCGCATACATGGTGAAACTGTGCCTATGGATGCGAGCATGGGCGGTGTCGGCAGGATTGGGTATTACGTAAGGGTGCCAATGGGTGTAATAGGAGCTATAACACCGTTCAACTTTCCATTGAACTTGGTGGCTCATAAGGTTGCACCTGCCATTGCAAGTGGTAATACGGTTGTATTGAAGCCAGCATCCACAACCCCCATAACAGCATTGATTTTGGCTGAAATCTTGGAGGAAGCAGGACTGCCAAAGGGTGCATTTAATGTTGTAATTGGTCCTGGTGGAGAAGTTGGAGAGGCAATTGTAAAGGATTACAGAGTAAGAAAGATAACATTCACAGGCTCCGCCAAAGTAGGTGATAGAATAACACGGCTTGCAGGTATTAAAAGGGTTACGCTCGAGCTTGGAAACAACTCTGCAACGATAATTGAGAAGGACGCTGATATCGATAAGGCTATACCAAGATGCGTGGTTAGTGCCTTTGCAAACTCAGGTCAGGTGTGTATATCACTCCAAAGGATCTATGTCCACAAGGATATTGCCGATGAGTTCACAGAGAAGTTTGCCAAAGCCACAGAGAAATTAAAGGTTGGAAATCCCGTTGAGAAGGATACGGATTTGGGTCCTATGATAGATGAGAATGAGGCGAAGAGGGCTGAAGAGTGGATTAAAGAGGCTATAAATCAGGGCGCTCAGCTTGTTACAGGTGGAACAAGGGAAGGTAGGGTATTGAAACCCACTGTTTTGAGGAATACAACGAAAGACATGCGTGTTATGTGTATGGAGGTCTTTGCGCCCATTGTATCCATTGTTGAGTACAATACGTTTGAGGAGGCTATGCAACACGTCAATGACTCAGACTACGGTCTGCAGGCGGGCATTTACACAAATGACATAAGGAAGATTCAATACGCTATAGATAACCTCGATGTTGGTGGTGTGATGATAAATGATACCTCCATATTCAGGGTTGATCACATGCCTTACGGTGGCAATAAGATGAGTGGTATCGGAAGAGAAGGTGTGAGGTTTGCAATAGATGAGATGACGAATATTAAGATGGTGATGATAAATTTGAATTAAAATTCAAAAACCGAGAAGGAGTACACAATGAAAAATAAGTTTATGATAACTTTTGTTATAAACTTAGTGATAACTCTGACAGAGGTTATTGGAGGGCTGCTCTCTTTTAGCCTCTCGTTGATTTCTGATTCTATACACAACCTTACAGATGCACTATCAGCTTTGATTGGATATATAGCTGTGCATTTATCAGAGAAAGAAAACACCACAAAATATACCTTCGGACTGAAAAGGGCAGAGATTTTAGCCTCCTTTGTAAACGCCCTTTTTCTTATTGTTGTCAGCCTGTTTATGATAGCAGAAGCAATAAGGCGAATAATACATCCTGAACCTTTGCTTACAAACATAATGCTTATAAGTGCTGCTGTTGCGTTTTTTGGCAACACAATCAGTGTTCTTTTGCTTAAGAAACCATCTAAAGAGAGTTTGAACGCAAAGTCTGTATATCTTCATATGTTTGCCGATTCCCTTGCTTCACTTTTGCTTATTATCGCTGCATTGGTAATTAAACATACAGGAATCTATGTGGTTGATCCAATTTTGACTATTCTAATATCGTTGTATATAGCTCATGAAGGTGTAGAAGTACTCGAAGATTCAACTCGCATTCTTTTAGAGGGCTCTCCAGAAGGGATAGATGTTGAAAAAATCAAGGAAACTTTAGAACAATTGCCTGAGATTAAAAATATTCACCATTTGCATGTATGGGCACTAAAAGACGGGGTTTACTTGGCAGAAATGCATGCTGAAATCGATGATTGTAAGATAAGTCAAACTAAAGAAATTAAGAAAAAGATAATGAGAGTGCTAAAAGATCTTGCAATAGAGCACTTAACCGTGCAATTTGAGGTGGATTTTTGTAAAAACAAGGAACTTATATTATCAGGAAAAAATTTATAAGGAGAACAAGTTGGATAAATTGCCTTCAAAAGAGGATATTATCAAAATACTGAAAAGTGTAAAAGACCCAGAGAGCGAAATGAGTGTGTTTGAATTGGGGCTTGTGAAGAATGTTGATTATCTACAAGAAAAGAGAACGATAGTAGTAAGATGTGATTTTTTAAGGAGAAACCCGAGTTGTGTGGGATGTTTACCTATAGCTTGGTTGATTCAAAAGAAGATTACAGATGACCTCTCCAAAAAATTTTTAGAGTACGACGATGTAGATAATGTTGAGTTCCAAATAATATAGCCTTTCTGCTTTATTAATCGTTTTACTATAGATTAAGCAAATAATAAAAAATTACCATTACTTAACTTTTTTGCTTGACATCCGATTAGTAAATTGGATAAAGTGGGTGAAAGTGGGTGAAAGTGGATGTTTAGGGGTCGGTTTGAGTACTCTCTTGACGATAAAGGACGTGTCAAAATACCTCCAAAATTCAAGGAAATTTTAAGAGATAAATATCAAAATACACTTGTGTTAACAGTTTTTGATGATTGTATTTATGCCTACCCTTATGATGTGTGGGAGGAGCTTGAAAAGAAGGCTGTGAATTTGCCTCTAACCAATAAAGCGGCTCGGAGATTTAAGAGAATGTTTTTCTCTTCAGCCCAAGATGTGAACATTGATAAGCAGGGAAGAATACTGATTCCTGGTGTTTTGAGAGATGATGCTGAGATAGATAAAGACGTGGTAATCTTAGGTAATTTAGACCATATAGAGATTTGGTCTAAAGAGAGATGGGACAGCGAATCCAAAGCCTTAAGGGAATCTGAAGAAGAACTGGCAGAAGAAATTGAAAAGTTGGGAATTTTCTAATGAAACATGAGAGTGTTTTAGTGAAAGAGATTATGACAATAATTCAACCTAGAAAAGACTGTATATATGTGGATATGACGCTTGGTGCCTCGGGGCATACAAAAAAGTTGTTGGAGTTATCAAGCCCTACAGGTATTGTTATTGCTTTTGATAAAGATAGAGAAGCAATTAAGAATAGTGAAAAAATAAAAGAACAATATGAAAATAGGTTGATTTTGATAAACGATGACTATGCAAATTTGGAAGAACACTTAGGTAAACTTGGTATAGATTTTGTTGATGGTATTATTTTTGACCTTGGTGTTTCTTTGGACCAATTAAAATCAGATAGGGGTTTTTCTTTTAACACTGATGCTCCACTCGATATGAGGATGAATCAATCTAAGCCCTTGACGGCCGAAAAGATTGTCAATCATTGGGATATGGAGGAAATAGAAAAGATATTGAGATTATACGGAGAAGAGCGCTTTGCTAAACGCATTGCTAAAGCAATAGTCAAACAAAGACCCATAAAATCCACTAAAGAATTAGCAGAACTAGTTGAACAAGCCGTTCCAAGAAACGTATCGTTAAAAATTCATCCTGCCACAAGAACATTTCAGGCACTGAGAATCGTCGTGAATGATGAGCTTGAGAGTCTTCAAATTGGATTAGAAGCTGCTATCAAATATTTAAAGGTTGGTGGTACCGTTTGCGTTATCTCTTTTCATTCCTTAGAGGATAGGATTGTTAAACAGATTTTTAAGGATTACAAACGAGAGGGTGAGTTGAGATTAATAAACAAAAAACCAATTAGACCTTCTAATGATGAGGTTAAATCCAACAGAAGGTCAAGAAGCGCTAAACTCAGATGTGCTCTAAAAATAAAATCGGAGGAAAAAAATGATTGATTATGCAAAAGTTAAAGTATTGGAACAGTATAGAGAGAAAGAAGAAATAAAAGCAAGGACAATCGCGATAAGCCCTTCTTATCTCTTTTTCACCGTATTATTGACTTTGTTTATTTATTTTCTTGCTTATCAGAATATGAATTTGGCACAAATAAGACATAACATTAATGAGAAAAGGGTGGTTTTACATTCTTTGATTTTGGAGCAGCAGGACCTGCTAAAAAATAGGAGTCAAGTAATAAACCCTAAAAGCATATTGTCCACAAAAACATTCTATACGTCTTTAAATAGCGTTAAAGTTGAGCATTGAATATAATAAGGTATAAAACCCTTGTTTTTCTCATATCTCTAGGTTTTCTTTCCGTTTTAATCAAGAGCTTTCATATTCAAGTGTTAAATTCTACATATTACAAAAAGCTCTCTTTAAAGAGCATGATGCACACTATTCAATTTGAAGGGTATAGGGGTAACATATACGATTCTAGAGGAAGGCGGCTAACTATAAATTATTCATCGTATAGCTTGTTTGTTGACCCATTTTTTTTTCTTAAATTAGAGAAAAAATATTCAGATAGCGAATATTATAGACTTAAAGAAAAGATGTTTTTTGATGATATTGATAGTTCTTTGGGTTTAAGTGAAGCTAAGGTAGAAAGAATAGTAAGGTCTAACAGAGATAAAAGGTTTGTTGTTTTAAGGAGAAATGTTCCTTACAAAATTTACAAAAAACTAAAATATGATTCTAATTTTTTATCATCGTTTGGTTTTATTAAATCATTTAGAAGATATTATCCGGACGGAGAGTTTTCTGCACACGTGATAGGATTCTGTTTTAAAAATGGTAAGGGGGCAGAAGGGTTAGAAAACTATTACAATAAGTATCTAAAGGCTCAAAGAGTGAAAAAGAAGGTCTACTATGATGCTTTTAAAATAAGGAATGAACAAAAACCGAAAAATGGTGATGATGTACAGATAACTCTAAATCAAGATATTCAAGATTTTTTACATGTTGAGTTAGAAAAAAGTGTAGAAAAACATAAGGCTGATTATGGTATGGCTGTAATCATGAACCCTTATAATGGTGCTATTATTGCTATGGATTCGTATCCTTATTACAATAATAATAAATTTTGGAAATATTCTTATAAATACATTAAAAACAGGGCTGTAAGCAGCGTTTTTGAGCCTGGGAGTGTGTTTAAACTTTTGACTATGTCAGCCGCATTGGACAGTGGAGTGTTTAGGGGTAATGAGTTAATAAACTGTGAAAATGGCAGGTGGAGATTGGGTAATAAGGTAATACATGACGTTGAACGTTTTAAAACTTTGAGTTTTCAAAATGTTTTTGTGTATTCAAGTAATATTGGTAGTGCAAAAATAGCGTTGAAGCTGGGAAAAAAGATTTTTTATAAGTATTTATATAGATTTGGGCTTGGTAGGAAAACAGGTATTGATACGGTTTCTGAAGCGAAAGGTATTGTTAAAGATATATTTAGCGTAGGTAACCTTGATTTGGCAAATATGGCGTTTGGTCAAGGTATTGGTGTTACTGAAATTCAACTTGCAGATATGTATAGTGTAATAGCAAATGGTGGATATAGAGTAAAGCCACATTTTATTAAAACCATGTTTAAAGACAATAATACGTTATATATGTATAAACCGCGAAAAGAAATGATATTAAAGCCTTCTACTGTGAAAAAAGTTAAAGCTATACTTAGAAAGGTTGTTTTGTATGGAACTGGAAAGAAAGCAGCTTTGAAAGACTATGGAGTTGCCGGTAAAACGGGAACTGCTCAAATTGCCCAAAGAGGTAAGTATATAAATGAGTATGTGGCCAGTTTTGCTGGATTCGCTCCTTATAAAAGCCCTAAGTTTGTCATTGTTGTATCGATTTTTAATCCAAAAAAGGGTGGGATTTATGGTGGAGATGTGGCAGCTCCACTTTTTGCCAAGCTAATGGATTTTTCTTTGCATTATTACGGTGTGGAGCAATATAACGACTTGTATTAGTCAAGGTAAATTGCTAAAACATCTAAAGATATGGCAGAGCTTTTAAGCCCAGGGGGCAATTTAGAAAAGATAAAATTCGCCATTCATTATGGTGCTGATGCTGTATATTGTGCTTTGAAGAAGTTTGGTTTAAGGTCTCAAGCTGGAAATTTGACAAAAGATGATTATATAGAGGCTTTAAGCTTTGTGCATGAGAACAATAAGAAACTGTATTTAACTTTGAATGCCTACCTCTTTGACGAAGATTTCAATCAATTATTTGAAATTGTAGATTTCTTAAATGAATATCCACCAGATGGTGTTATAGTATCAGACTTGGGTGTGTTGAATGTAATTAGTAAAAATACAGATATTCCTGTCCATGTAAGCACTCAGGCTAACATTACAAACTCATATGCAGCTAATATGCTTAAGAATTTTAATGTGAAACGCATAGTATTGGCCCGTGAATTGACTCTTAATGATATAAAGAAATTTAAAAAAAATACGGATATTGAGCTTGAGGTTTTTGTACACGGTGCGATGTGTATGTCTTATTCAGGCAGGTGTTTTATTAGCGCATATTTAACGGGTAGGAGTGCAAATAGAGGGGATTGCACTCAAAGTTGTAGGTGGAAATATGCCGTGGTTGAACATAAAAGGCCAGATATGCCTATAGATGTTGAGGAACATCCAGAGGGTACCTTTATATTTAACTCATACGATATGTGTGCATTGCCAATATTGCCGCAGTTAATAGAAAATGGTGTTAGTTCACTAAAAATCGAAGGCAGGATGAAGAGCTTGTACTACGTGTCTGTAGTAACATCCGTTTACCGTGATGCTTTGAATACTCTGGAGGAAGGCGGGAATTTTAAGTCAAACATGCCATATTATCTGAAGGAATTAGGCAAGGTTAGTCACAGACCCTATTCATTTGGTTTTTATCTTGGCCAACCGAAGCAGCACATAAAATCCTCAGGGTATGTTAAAAATTGCGATTTTTGCGGTGTTGTCTCGGGTTTTTCTAACGGCTATGCAAAAATCCAAACAAGAGGAAAAATTGAACATGGCGAGTATGAAATTGTATCTACAAATTTAAAAATAAAGAAGGTTTTTATAGATGCATTGTTTGACTATGAAGGAAATGTAAAAAAATATGGAAATCCTAATGAATTTGTGTATATTAAGGTACCAAGAGAAGTTGAGAAACTATCATTATTGAGGAAGTGTAGTGAGGGTAATAGCAGGGAGCTTTAAGTATAAAAACCTACATTATAAGAAAAATCGCAACTTAAGGCCTACAAGGAGTATAGTTAGAAAGTCTTTTTTTGATACCATTATGGAAGTGGTTAATGGTAGTGTATTTTTGGATTTCTTTGCTGGTAGTGGGTCTGTTGGTATGGAAGCCTTATCAAGGGGAGCAAAAAAGGTTATATTCGTTGATAATTCAAAAGATAGCGTATCTCTAATAATGCGCAACACAAGAAATATAGATAATGTAGAAATAGTTAAGTCTGATGCTGAGAGGTTTTTGAATAATAAAATTCTAAAAAGTGTAGATATTGTATATATTGACCCACCATATGTGTTCGATTTTAATAGTTTTTTGGATAAATTTTTTTCCACAGTAAACAAAAATGCTATTGTTTGCGTTGAACATGATAAAAGAACGCAACTTAAAGATATATTTGGAGAGTTTTCGAGATTGAAAAGTAGAGTCTTTGGAAAAAATACATTGGATTATTACGGAGTGGAAGATGAGTGAAATTATTGCTATTGTTCCGGGAACATTTGACCCAGTAACAAATGGACATTTAGACATTATTAAACGGGCAAAGAGAATTTTCGACCACATAATCGTTGCTGTAGCAGTTAATGCTGGAAAAACCCCTCTTTTTTCTTTTGATGAAAGAGTTGAATTAACAAGAGGTGTAGTAGAGTCTGATTCGGAGTTAGAAGGCGTAACTGTTGAAGGGGTTAAGGGCTTGCTCATAGATTTTGCTAAAAAGAAGAGGGCGAAAGTGATAGTTAGAGGGTTGAGAGCTGTTAGCGATTTTGAATACGAACTGCAAATGGCTTTTATGAACAGGAGATTAAATGAAGAGATAGAGATGATATATTTGATGCCATATATTAAGTACTCGTTTTTGAGCTCTTCTATAATTAAGGATGTTTATTTGAATGGAGGAGATATCTCCAATTTTGTGCCTGAATTAGTAATAGAAGCAATGAATAAAAAGATTGGAAGGAGAAATGTACAATGAGCAAACAGAAACTTAGTAAAAGAATTGGAGTAATTCAGCCATCTTTGACAATTGGTATTAGCGCCAAAGCTAAAGAGCTAAGAAGCAAAGGTGTTAGTGTTACCAATTTTGCCGCAGGGGAGCCAGATTTTGATACGCCCGATAACATAAAATACGCTGCTATTAAATCTATTGTTAATGGGAATACAAAATATACACCTGCTGGTGGCATGAATGAGCTTAGAGATGCTGTAGTTGAAAAGGAGAGAGGGAGAAACGGATTGGAATACAAAAGGGAAAATATTTGTATCTCTGTTGGAGCAAAACATGCATTATTCAACATAGCTTCCGTTATGTTGGATGAAGGTGATGAAATTATTATCCCCTCTCCTTATTGGGTTACGTATGAAGCTATTGCTATGTATGTCGGTGCTAAACCTGTAATCGTTGAAACTAAAGAAGAGAACGGTTTTATCCCTACAATAGATGATTTGGAGAGAGTTATTACTGATAAGACTAAAATGATTCTCATAAACAACCCTTCAAATCCTACGGGTGCAACATATTCAGAAGAGCAGCTTAAGGATATAGCAAAGCTTGCGGAAAAGCATGATATTTGGATAATTTCTGATGAAATCTATGAAGATATAGTTTTTGATGGGTATAAACCAATTAGTATTGCCTCATTATCAGATTATGCCAAAGAAAAAACATTGGTTGTAAATGGTGTGAGCAAGACATATTCAATGACTGGATGGAGGATTGGCTATACATGTGGAGACAAGGATGTTATAGCGGCAATGATAAAATTGCAATCCCAAAGCACAACAAATCCTACCTCCATTGCACAAGATGCAGCTATTGAAGCTCTGCTTGGCCCTAAGGATAGTGTAGAGAAAATGAGGAGTGCTTTTGAGGAAAGACGCGACTATATTGTTGCAGAGCTTAACAAAATAGATGGTATTACATGTCATAATCCAAAAGGTGCGTTTTACGTGTTTCCGAATGTTTCATCTTTTTATGGTAATAAATTTAACGGTAATGATATCAATGGTTCTATGGATTTTGCCACATTATTGCTTGAATCGGAGCACGTTGCTTTAGTACCAGGTATAGCTTTTGGAGCGGATGAATTTGTTAGAATCTCTTTTGCTACGGGTCTGGAAGAGATAAAGGAAGGCGTTAGGAGAATTAAGAATTTTGTATCTAAAATTAGCTGAAAAAAATCACTATGCCAGAAGAAGATAAAATAGATAATCAGCAAGAGCCAAAAGAAGATGAAGAAGTTATAGTTATAGAGGAAGAAGAATCAGAGTCTAAAGAATCAGGCGAGGAAATTCTGAGTGATGAGCATGAAGAGGAATTAGGTCTTGATAAGGAAGCAATAGAGGAAGAGTTAGAAAGTGTAAAGAAAAGGCCAAAGTGGATTATTTATGCTGTTGTTGCGGTAGCTGTATTAACTGTGGCAGCTGCCGCTTTTTTGTTGCTGCACAAAAAACCGCCCCCCAAAAAGCCCGCTAAGCACGTTATCCATAAAGTGGTAAAACATAAGCACAAGAAAAAGAAGGCTTTGTCCCAAGCTTATAACCCTATCGTCGATGTCCATTTTATAAATGCAGTTCGTTTACAGGAAAAAGGTGAATATAAAAAAGCGTTGGAACAATTAAAAAAGGCTACTTTTGATTTATATATTTCATACTATGGAATCGGGTATATTTACCTGAAAATAGGGGATATTAAAAAAGCCAAAGAGTATTTGTTTGATAAGACAAAGCGTTATTTATTGCTTGCTATCCATAATAACCCAAATTATGTAAACGGATATGTAAACCTTTTTAGAATTTATATGGCTCAGAGAAAATATAAAGAAGCAAAGCGGATGATAGAGCTGTTAACAAAAAGGAACTTGGACAGCAAAGATGTTCAACTTATGAGTGTCTATTATAATTATGTTGTTGATAACAAAACTAACAACATGTTTGAGATGATATCACAATACCCTCATTCTCCACTTTTGCTGAGTCTTGCCGGGGATTATTATTTAAAGCAAGGGAATGTAAAAACAGCTATAAATTATATGAAGGAGGCTTTAAAATACTACCCTATGGGTAGTGAGTTTTATAATTTATCTTTAGTAGAGGCGCAAAATGGTCTCTACAAGCCAGCAATGAATAACATACCGAAGATGTATTATATGAATATGGATAAAATTCCATGTAAAAACTATTTAGCTTTTTTCTTGCTTTTTAGGGCTAACAAATTCAAGGTAGCTAATAATTTTTTGTCTCTAAATAAAGAAAATAGTGTTGCTTGCTTCGAACATTTCAAAATAGTGCCCCAAGTTTACTCTACTTTAACATTGGAGAATTACTCTTTGAGGATGAATTTTAACTATATTTTAGCTTTTGAAATATTGAATATGTATTTAAAACCCATAAACTTGCTGCCCAACTCAGCAGCCCCACAAATTAAATTGGGGTTTTTATATCAGCAATTGGGGTTGCCAAAAGAAGCTGCAAACGAATTTGAGCAGGCAGCCCATTTTTCAGAAGCCGTTTTATTAAGCGAGTATGCTAATAAATTTTATATACAAGGTAATTATAAATCAGCCCTTATGTATTATAAATCAGCCCTTTCTAAGACGCCGACAAACCCACTTTTGACCTATAATGTTGCTATAATGAGTCTAAAAACTCACGATATTAATACGGCTAATTTACTTCTTAATCGTTTAATCAGCACATATCCACAGTTTCCTTTGCCGTATATGGCTATGTCTATTGTTAAAGAAATAGATGGTAAGCATATGGACGCCATGAACTACTTAAATACTTTTTATCAAAGAGCTAGGTCGTTAGATGAAGATTCTCAGAAAAAGCTGCAATATTTAACGGTTTTTTCAAATTATATCATAGACAGAGAGAACTTTAACAGAGGTAAAATTAAGAAATTGAGAGAACACGAGAGAAAGGTGTTTTTATTGTTTGAGGCAGCTTTGAATCAGGATATTGATTATCTTTTTATTCAAAAAGATTTTGAGAGAACGATGCATTTATATTGGAATCCTAAAAATCTGCTTACTCTGTGTGATTATTTTTATAAAAACTATCAAAATGATTTCCTTAAAAGATTGATGGCCACCATGTATTTAATAAGTCATAAACCTCGGAAGGCCTATGAGGCTATGTATAATATTAAAGTGTATTCTGCTGAAGATTATTACGAACTTGGCATTGCATATCTTTTGGATGGATATCCGGATGTTGCAGATAACTTTTTTACGAAATCTATTATGAAAGGTGTAAATTTTTATAATTCATATGTAGCCAAAGCCATAATACAAGCAGAAAAAGGGAGCTTAACGGGTATAAAATATTATTTAAATATAATATTAAAGAAGCAACAAAAATTTGCTTGGCTTAACACTAATGTTTATTTAACTTACAAAGTACAATTGAAATGAAAAAGATTTTTAAGGCTATTCTTAAATTTTTTGTATATTTATTTTCTATATTAGTTGTTCTGGGTGTTCTAGCAGGAGCTTTGTATATTGGTTCTATATACATCAGCATAAAAGGTGATTTTAATAAGATAGTGAATGTTAATATGTTACCACTGCCCACAAAAGTTTATTCTGCTGATGGTAAGCTTATTGCTAAATTTGGTTTACAAAATAGAATTCCTGTAAAGTTGTCCCAAATTTCGCCGTGGATGAGGTATGCCATCTTGGCTGCCGAGGATGCACGCTTCTATGAACATGGGGCAATAGATATTGTAGGTATAATGAGGGCTTTAGCGGTTGATATAATGAGCGGTAGGATTGTTCAGGGTGGAAGCACGATAACACAACAACTTGTGAAAAACGTGTATTTAACACCGTCAAGGACTATTAAAAGAAAACTAAAAGAGGTAATTTTGGCATACAGATTAGAAAAAGAGCTCTCAAAAGACAAAATTTTGGGACTTTATTTAAATACTGTATATTTTGGTGAGGGGGCTTGGGGAATTGAGGCGGCCGCTAGAACGTATTTTGATACTCACGCAAGTGATTTAACTATAACTCAAAGTGCTTTACTTGCTGGGCTTGTGGCCGCACCGAGCTATTACAACCCTTACAAACACCCAAAAAGAGCAAGGCAAAGGACAATTTATGTTCTTAAAAGAATGTATGAAAATCATTTTATTACTTTAGAACAATATCAACAGTCTATGAATGCAAATATTTACCTAAAGAAACCATCAAAGAACCTATTTGGCCTAATCATAGCACCCTATTTTACAGATTACATAAGAACATGGCTTATTGACCATTTTGGTGAGGAGGTAGTTTACAAAAGTGGTTTAAAAGTTTATACAACTCTTGACACACGCCTACAGAGATACGCGTTTATAGCTGTTAAGAGTGGGCTTTTGTCAATAAAGAAAAAATATGACGGCCTTCAAGGAGCGTTGATTGCAATGGAACCAAAAACTGGATATATAAAGGCCTTAATTGGTGGCTTTGACTATTCTAAGAGCCAATTTAATAGAGCTTTGCAAGCTGAAAGGCAACCAGGCAGTTCCTTTAAACCGATAATCTACTTGACTGCATTGACAGAAGGTTATTTGCCCGATGATACAATTGCCGATAGACCCATTGTGTTTAGGTTTAACGGCAAGGAGTGGCGTCCACAGAACTACGAGCGTGTTTTTCATGGCACTGTTACACTCATGTATGCACTTGTGCATTCTGTAAACGTTGCAACTATTAATTTGCTAAACGCCGTTGGCATTGGAAATGTCATTAGAATGGCTCATCAGTTGGGAATAAAAGAAAAGATCCCTCATAATTTGTCAATAGCCCTCGGTTCTTTGAGCATTAAGCCAATAGAAATGGTTAGGGCTTATGCTGCATTTGATAACTATGGACTTTTGCCAAAGCCGATATTTATAACTAAAATAGTTAATAAATACGGTAAGGTGATTTATACTGGGAAACCCCACTTGAAGCGTGTATTTGACACTATCGATGGTTTTGTGCTAACAGGTATGCTGAGGAATGTGATACTCTATGGTACTGGAAGAGCTGCCCGTGTTATACATAGACCTTTAGCGGGAAAGACTGGTACAACAAATAATTATAGAGATGCTTGGTTTATGGGCTACTCACCAAGCTTGGTATGCGGCGTGTGGGTTGGATACGATGATAATAGAATGATATTTAGGGGTGCAACAGGTGCTCGTGCAGCACTACCTATATGGATAAAATTTATGTCTGAGGCTTTGGAGAATAAACCTATTGAAACATTCCCTATTCCACAAGGTGTAACAAGCGAAATACTCCAAATGCTAAACAAGAAACCGGAAAATCCTGTAGATTTACAAAATACCCAACCAACAATCCAACAATTGTATGAAAATACAATAAATGAATGAGATTTTTATAGATAGATTAGAGCCTGATTGCATTGGCAAGAGAATAGATAAGTTTTTATCTGATGTTTTAGAAATTCCCCGCAATCAAATTCAAAATTACATAAAAGAAGCTTTGATAAGTGTATGCGACAAAAGGGTTGAGAAGAGCTATAGGATTAAAGGCACCGAATGCATAAAAATAATTATTCCTCCACCGAAAGAATTAAAAATTACACCCAAAAACGCTGATATAAAGATTATATTTGAAGATGACGATGTAGTTGTTGTTGATAAACCTGCAGGTCTTGTTGTGCACCCTGGTGCTGCTTGCGAAAATGTAAGTGTTGTTTCTGCATTGATTTACAGAGGTGTTGAGCTTTCCAATATCGGAGCACCACAAAGACCAGGCGTTGTGCATAGGATTGATAAAGATACAAGTGGAGTACTTGTTTTAGCCAAGAACGATAAGGCTCATTTTGAGCTTGCAAAACAGTTTTTTAATCATACCATTGAAAGACGTTACATCGGTATTGTATCTTGTCATTTAAAAGATAGAGATGGGTTGATTGAAAAACCAATTGGCAGACATCCGAAAAACAGGAAGGCGTTTGCCGTTATAAAAAATGGGAAAAAGGCTAAGACCTATTACAGGGTAATCAAAAAACTTGCAAATTACGATGTTGTTATGTTTAAATTGTTTACTGGAAGAACACATCAGATTAGGGTGCATATGAAGTATTTAGGGTGTCCGCTTATCGGTGATGTGGTTTACGGAAATGCTTCTAAGAATATAGAGAGACAGGCTCTGCATGCATTTAAATTGGGTTTTAACCATCCTAAGAAAGATCAAAAAATGATGTTTTATTCGAAATTACCTGAGGATATGTTTAAAATAGTCGTTGGGGGTTAATATGAGAAGGTTTATATTTTTCATTTTGGCGGTTTTTTTGTTGAATTCTTGCGCTGTCAATAATAATCCTCCTATCTTAACAACTCTTCCGATGGTCACGGGCTTAGCTGCAAAAGGTGGTATCAGGGAAGTTGGTTTGAGTTGGAATGTAGTTAATGATTCAAGGATTGAAGGTTATGTGCTTTATAGAGCGCCTCAAGCAACAGGTCCGTATCAAGAAATTGCGCGTATTCCCGATAAGCTAAAAACAACCTACGTTGATACGGGTGGTTTTTTAAAACACCTTGAGGACAATACGGAGTATTTTTACAAGATTGCCGTTTACTCAAGCAAAGGTGTAGGGCCTACAAGCAACTACGTTGTTGGAAAGACCTTACCGCCCCCTGTTTCTCCAACAAAGATTACTGCAACAAGTGGGCTTCCAAGAATGGTTGTTATCAGATGGCAGCCTTCCAATGACCATACTGTTGTGGCTTACAACATCTATAGGTCGACTAAGCCCAAGGGACCGTTTAAAAAAATAGGTAGGGTAGATGGCTATGTGAATACGATTTACATTGATAAAGGTTTAAAGGACGGTACAACCTACTATTATTCAGTCGTATCTGTAAATTTTAAAGGTGTTGAAGGGGATATTTTGGCTGTTGCAAAAGCCACAACAAAGTTTAAACCGATGCCACCGAGGAATTTGTCTGCTGTTCAGAAGGGTGCAGGACAACTTACAATCTATTGGTTTCCAAGTATGACGGCTGATGTTGTGAAATACAGAATTTACAGGGGTGAGACTAAGCAGTCTATGGTGATGGTAGGAGAAGTTTCTTCAAGTAAACTACAGTTTTTGGATAAGGGTTTGGCTCCAGGCAAGACGTATTACTATTACGTAACAGCTGTAGATAAGGATGGAATTGAAAGTTTGCCATCAAAAACCTATGCTTTTAAAACAAAACCATTGCCATTGCCTCCGGTAGGCATTTCTGTTAAACAGGTGGGAAATTCTGTCGTAATAAACTGGAGTAATGGGAGTCCAGATACTGTCGAATACGAGGTGTTTAGAAGGCATTTTTTGATATTCACTAAAAAGATTGCAGTAACAAAGAACACCTATTTTACTGACGATGCGGTATCACCAAACACTACATACTATTACTATGTTAAAGCGGTGGATAAATTTGGTCAGGAATCCCAACCATCTCCTGAAGTAAAGATTACTGTAAGGTAAATGTTTAAGCGTATAAAAGGTGCCACTATAAGTGGAATAGAAGCTATACCTATAGACATTGAAGTGGATGCAACGCGTGGCATTCCTTCATTAAATATAATTGGTTTGGCTCAAGGTGCGGCCAAAGAAAGTAAAGATAGGGCGGTTCACTGCCTTGCCAATAGTGGCATAAAACTCCCTCCTAAAAAAATCACAATTAGTTTAGCTCCAGCTGATATTAAGAAAAGCGGCTCAGGATTTGATTTGCCAATAGCCATAGGACTTACGAGCATTGCTTTGGGTCTAAATTTTGATACCAATCAGTTTATGTTTGCAGCTGAGCTTTCTTTGGATGGTAGGTTAAAGCCTATAAGAGGTGTATTTCCAATAGGTGTTTTAGCAAAGAATAACGGATTAAAGCTTATTATAAGTAAGGAAAACGCAAAAGAGGCTATTTTGAGCAAGGCATTAGTTTACCCTTTTGAGCATTTTCTTGAGGTTCTCTCTTTTTTAAAAGGTGAGTTGAAAAGGGAGGCTAAGATTATTTCTGTTGAGCAATTACATGAAAGAGAGTCAATAAACCAACTGGATTTTTCAGATGTTAAAGGTCAATACAAGGTAAAAAGAGCTGTAATGATTGCATCTGCTGGTTTTCATAATTTACTTATGGTTGGTTCTCCAGGAGTAGGTAAAAGCATGATAGCCAAAAGAATACCCACTGTTTTGCCTGATATGACGGATGAGGAAGTTCTTGAAACAACTAAAATTTACAGCGTTTGCGGCTTATTAAATCAAGATAATCCTATAATTTTAGATAAACCATTTCGTGCCCCACATTCGGGTAGCAGTGATGTAAGTTTGATTGGTGGTGGTGTAAATGCCATGCCGGGAGAAATTACGCTTGCCCATAATGGAGTATTGTTTTTGGATGAATTCCCTGAATTTAAAAGAAACGTTATCGAATCTTTAAGGCAACCTCTGGAGGATGGTGTTATAACTATATCAAGAGCTAATGCTAAGATTACGTATCCAGCACGTTTTCTACTTGTTGCGGCGGCCAATCCATGTCCGTGTGGATACTATGGCTCGAAGAAGCGTGAATGCACGTGTAGTGTAGCCCAAATTAAGAAGTATAGAAACAAAATATCAGGTCCTATTTTGGATAGAATTGATATACAGGTGAACGTTCCAGAAGTTGATTATGAGAAATTATCTGATGATAGGGTTGATTTGGATTCTAAAACCATGAAGGAAACAGTGCAGAGGGTGATGAATATACAACGAGAAAGATTTAAGAATGAAAAAATAAACTACAATTCCCAAATGAATGAACAGCACTTGAGGGAATATTGTCGTTTGGATAGTGATTCTCATGCTGTTTTAAAAATGGCAGTTGATAGGTTTGGATTTTCTGCCCGCAGCTACTCTAAAATACTGAAAATTGCGAGAACTATTGCGGATATAGATGAAAGTGATAATGTACTACCAAGACATATAAAAGAGGCCATATCTTACAGGGCTTTGGACTGGGATGTCTAAATCTTGTAATTGAAATGCCTTTATGCTAAAAATAAGCTTAGTTTTTTAGATGGGGGTGGACTTTGAAATACGGAGAAAAAGCAATAGAAGAAGCTGAGCTTGAAGCTTGGCCTAATAATTATCCTGAGAATGATTACGAAATAAGTATAGATTTTCCAGAGTTCACATGTAAGTGTCCAAGAAGCGGCTATCCAGATTTTGCAACAATTAAAATAAAGTATGTTCCAGATAAATACGTTATTGAACTCAAGTCTCTGAAACTATTTTTGAATAAGTACAGGGAGCGCTATATTTCGCACGAGGATGCAACAAATGAGATTTTTAATACACTTAAAGAAGTTTTAAAACCTAAACATCTCGAAGTTATCGGTGATTTTACGCCTAGGGGTAATGTTAAGACAATGATAAAAATTGCGTTTTAGGAGTGAGCTGTGGGTTTAAAAATAATAAAAAAGATATTGAGTGGCAATCAGGCAATTTCAATTGGAGCTTATAAAGGCAATGCGCGTTTTGGAAGTGGTTATCCTGGAACTCCGTCTAGTGAGATTTTGGAGCATTTTAAAAATTACCCAAACGTTACAGCTCAATGGGCTCCAAACGAAAAGGCTGGATTCGAGGCCGCTTTGGGTGCTTCCATTGCTGGAACGCGTAGTTTTGCTACAATGAAACATGTAGGGCTAAATGTGGCGGCAGATCCTCTAATGACATCATCATATACCGGTGTGAATGCTAGCTTTGTTGTCGTAACGGCAGATGATCCGGGCATGCATTCTTCTCAAAACGAACAAGATAACAGGCGTTATGCAAAATTTGCTAAAGTTCCATTAATTGAACCATCTGACCCTTTTGAGGCGATGGCTTTTATGCAGTATGCGTTTATTGTTAGTGAAAAATTCGATACACCGGTTATTGTTCGCTCAACTACAAGAATCTCCCATTCTTTAGGGGTTGTTCAATTTGACCCACGGACATTGGATAATGAACAAAATTTAAAGTTACAAAAGGATTTTAGAAAATATGTGATGATACCAGCTAATGCAATTTCGAGACACAAGGTTGTTTTAGATAGATTGGAAAAATTAAGAGTTTTTACTAATGAAACACCGATAAATAAGGTTGAAAAGGGTAAAACAAGCTTTGGTATTATAACCTCGAGCATGGCTTATAACTACGTAAAAGAGCTATTGCCAGATGCGCATGTGTTTAAAGTAGGCTTTAGCTACCCTATGCCTGTTGAAAAGATAAGAGAATTTATTAGTAAACTCGATAGGATAGTTGTTGTTGAAGAGTTGGAGCCTTTTATGGAAGAGGAGTTGAAGATTGCCGGTTTGAATGTTGAAGGTAAGAAATACTTTCCATATGATGGTGAGTTTAATTTAGATATAGTTGAAGAAGGATTAAAAAAGGCCGGTTTGATAAAGGAAAAAACCACAAAAGTTGTTTTTAGTGAACTTAAGCTGCCCAAAAGACCCCCAGCCTTATGTCCTGGCTGTCCCCATAGGCCAATTTTTGATATACTTCATTCGTTGGGTAAGGATATATTTATTACAGGAGATATCGGGTGTTATACACTGGGATGTTTGCCACCTTTGAGTGCGATGCATACAACTGTGTGCATGGGTGCAAGCATCTCTATGGGAGTGGGGGCTTCAAAAGCGCAAAGTGAGCAAAAAGTCGTTGCTGTAATAGGAGACTCAACGTTCTTCCATACAGGTATTCAGCCTTTAATAGATGCTTATGTAAATAACGCTAATATGACTATAATAATTTTGGACAACAGAATAACTGCTATGACGGGCGGCCAGCCGGACCCAGGCAGTGGGTTTACTTTAAAAAATAAGCAGGTGAAGCCAATTAGAATTTATGACCTTGTAAAATCTATAGGAATTGAGCGTGTTTACGAAATAGATCAATACAATTATGAGAATACAAAAAAACTTTTGAAGGATGAAATAAATAAACCTGGTTTGAGTGTTATAATACCGACAAGACCTTGTGTTTTGGCGCCCAGAAAGATTAAGGATACGCCACTTGTTGTAGTGTCAGATAAGTGTGTGGATTGCAAGAGATGCTTGAGAATAGCCTGTCCAGCTATAGATTTTAAGAATAATAAGGCAATAATTAATGAAATGCTGTGTACTGGGTGTGAGGTATGCATGCATGTTTGTCCTGTTGAGGGTGCCATTATAAAAAAGGAGGAGAAATGAATATAAATAGCGTTCTCTTTGTCGGCGTTGGGGGTGATGGAATTATAACAGCCTCAAATGTTGTGGCTTATGCATGCATGTTTGCTGGATTTGATGTTAAAAAGAGTGAAATACATGGCATGAGTCAGAGGGGTGGTTCTGTGAGCGCATCAGTTAGGTATGGCGACAAGGTTTATTCGCCAACGGATAAGATAGGTAGTGTTCGATTTATGCTTGCAACAGAAAAGGTTGAGATGTTAAGATGGGCTCAATATTTAAATAAAAATTCTGTGGTAGTTGTTAATGATAGAATTGTTCCGATAATTGGTCAGACGATAGAAGAAGATAAGATTGATGAGATGGTTGAAAATATCGGGGTTGAGAAATTAATTAAAAGAAGGTTTGTTGATGATGCAAATAATTTAGGTAATTCAAGGCTTTCAAATACTATTATGCTTGGGCTATTGTCTAATTTTATGGATATTGATGAGAAATATTTTGTTGATGCCATAGACCAAATATTGCCTGATAAATTAAGGACAATAAATCAAACGGCGTTTAGCTATGGTTCAAGGCTTTCTGAAGAATACGCATAAGGGGTGATGATATGGAAAATACTAAGTATTCACCGGAATTTGAGTCTAAGTGGTACGAATTTTGGGAAAAAAGTGGTTACTTTAAACCCAAAGATGAGCAAGAAGCAGAAAATTTTAGCATAGTTATTCCTCCACCTAATGTGACTGGAGCTTTGCATATCGGTCATGCTTTAAATGGCACTTTGCAGGACATAGTTGCTAGGTACAAAAGAATGAAAGGATACAATGTTCTTTGGGTGCCAGGAACTGACCATGCTGGTATTGCAACACAAAATATGGTTGAAAAGGATTTAGCTACTAAAGGTATAAAGAAAGAGGATTTGGGAAGGGAAAAATTTGTTGAAAAAGTTTGGGAGTGGAAAGAAAAATACGGCAATAGAATTGTTGAGCAGATAAAAAGATTGGGCTTGAGTTGCGATTGGTCTAGACTGCGCTTCACAATGGACGAAAGGCTCTCTAAAGCTGTAAAGAAGGTTTTTGTAGAACTTTACAAAGATGGCTTAATTTACAAGGATAAGTATATTATAAACTGGTGTCCGCGATGCCATACAGCTTTAAGTGATTTAGAGGTTGAGCATAAAGAAGAAGAAGGAAAGCTTTATTATATTGAATATCCTTTTGAAGATGGTAGTGGCGGTGTAATTGTTGCTACGACAAGGCCTGAAACGATGTTTGGTGATTCTGCGGTGGCTGTTAACCCAAAAGATGATAGGTATAAAAATGTTGTTGGTAAGATGGTTATATTGCCAATAAAGAACAAGCCAATTCCTGTCATAGCAGATGATTACGTTGATATGGAGTTTGGTACGGGTGTTGTAAAAATTACACCTGCCCATGACCCAAACGATTTTGAGGTCGGAAAAAGACATGATTTAGATATAGTTTTGGCAATAGATGATTACGGTAAGATGACTGAGGAGGCTTTGCACTACAAAGGTATGGATAGGTTTGAGTGCCGCTCAAAACTTGTAGCAGAGCTTGAAAGCAAGGGATTTATAAAAAATGTAGCTCAGCATAAACATGCTGTTGGCCACTGTTATAGGTGTAAAACTACGATAGAGCCCTATGTTTCTGAGCAGTGGTTTGTTAGAACTAAACCATTGGCTAAATCTGCTATTGAGGCCGTGGAGAGTGGTAGAACAAAGTTTATACCGCAGAATTGGGAAAAGACGTATTTTGAGTGGATGTACAATATTAAAGATTGGTGTATTTCGCGGCAGTTATGGTGGGGTCATAGGATTCCGGTATGGAAATGCGGGGATTGTGGAGAATATACTGTTTCAGAGAATAACCCTAGTTGTTGCGAGAAGTGTGGTAGCAGTAACATAAAACAGGAAGAGGATGTTTTAGATACGTGGTTTTCTTCGGCTCTTTGGCCAATGTCAACGTTGGGTTGGCCTGAACAGACAGAAGATTTAAAGAGATTTTATCCAACAAGCCTTCTCGTTACAGGTTTTGATATCATATTCTTCTGGGTTGCGCGCATGATGATGATGGGTTTGCATTTTATGAAAGACGTTCCGTTTAAGGATGTTTATATACACGCTCTCGTTAGGGATCAATATGGCCAAAAAATGAGTAAAACTAAGGGTAATGTTATAGACCCGCTTGAAATTGTCGACAAATACGGAGCCGATTCTTTGAGATTTACACTTGCAATATTAGCAGCACAGGGTAGGGATATAAAACTATCCGAAGATAAGATTGAGGGTAATAAACGCTTCATGAATAAGATTTGGAATGCTTATAGATACATAAAAATGAACATAGAAGGGCAAACATTTGATGAAAAACCAAAAAAGCTATCTCAGGCTTCTGTGTGGATTAAATCAAGGCTTGCAAAGACAATCAAGAAAGTTGAGGATGGATTGAAGCAGTATAAGTTTAATGAAGCAGCAAGCGCTATATATCAGTTTACTTGGCATGAGTTTTGCGATTATTATATTGAAATGAGCAAAGTGCATATGAATGATGAATTTTCTTATTCAATTAAATATACATTGCTTGAGGTTTTTGAGACTATTTTGAGGCTTTTGCATCCATTTATACCGTTTATAACAGAGGAACTGTGGCAAAAGTTGCC
>WFYS01000038.1 GCA_015490005.1 Desulfurellaceae bacterium
AAAACAGGCGGAAAGCTTCACACTGCAAGAAGTAGAAATGACCAAATAGCACTTGATGTTAGACTTTTGCTGAGGGATTCAACACTTGAAATTATAGACAAATTGAACAAATTGTTAAAAGCTATTGTGGATTTATCTAGAAAATATATAGACATTGTTATGCCAGGTTTTACACATCTTCAACATGCACAGCCAGTTTTATTTTCGCACTATCTGCTTGCATATTATGAAAAATTTAAAAGGGATAGGGATAGATTTAGAGAGGTTCTAAAAAGAATAGACGTTCTACCTCTTGGAAGCGGTGCGCTAGCTGGAACGAGTTTTCCTATAGATAGAGAATATGTTGCTGAACAGCTTGGGTTTTCAAAAGTATCAAGAAATTCTATGGATGCCGTGTCTGATAGAGATTTTGCTATAGAGTTTTTAAATAATGTTGCGATTTTTGCGATGCATGCATCACGTCTTTCTGAGGAGATGGTTATTTTTTCATCTCAAGAATTTGATTTTGTAGAGTTGCCCGATGAGTTCTGTACTGGTTCAAGCATTATGCCACAGAAAAAAAATCCAGATGCAATGGAGCTTGTAAGGGGTAAGACGGCTAGGATTTATGGTAATCTTGTCCAGATGCTTGTTTTAATGAAAGGTTTGCCACTGACATACAATAGAGATATGCAAGAGGATAAGGAGTCATTGTTTGACTCGATCGACACTATAAATGGTATATTGGATGTTCTGGTTGGTATTGTTCCGAAGATAAAGCCAAAGGAGAAATCTTTAAAAAGAGCTTTAGAAAAAGGTTTTATAACTTCCACAGACTTAGCTGATTATATAACTCGAAAGGGTATGCCATTTAGGGAAGCGCATAAAGTTGTAGGAGAAATTGTAGCTTATGCTGAGAAAAATAATAAAAAGTTGAATGAATTGTCTATAGATGAATTGAGAGACTTCTCTGAACTAATAGAAGGTGATGTGTTAGGTGTTTTGCACTACGAGAAAGCTATCAATTCAAGAACAAGTTATGGTGGAACAGCAAGGGAGAATGTTGTTAAGATTATAGAGGAATTGGAAAAAGAGCTGATCACAAATGAGGACGGCAAAATTGTTGAGTGTCCAAGATGTGGATACCCCGTTAAGGTTTACAGAAATCCAATACCAACAGTGGATATTATTATAAAGATAGATGGCAAAATTGCTTTAATTAAAAGAAAGAACGAGCCCCATGGCTGGGCAATTCCTGGTGGTTATATTGATTATGGTGAATCTGCTGAGAGTGCAGCTGTAAGAGAGGCAAAAGAGGAGACATCTTTGGATGTGGAGTTGGAAGGTTTGTTTGGAGTGTATTCGAATCCAGATAGAGACCCAAGGTCTCACACAATAACAACGGTTTTTGTAGCGCGTGCAAAGGGTAGCCCGAAAGCTGGGGACGATGCGAAGGAGATAGGGCTATTTGATGAAAATAGTTTACCCGAACCTATAGTTTTTGATCATAGCAAGATACTTAGGGATTTCTTTGAAAGATGGAAAAATGCCGACAGAGATTGAACTTAAAAGTTTGGACGGTTCAAAGAAAAAAATAGTAATAAAGGAAAATTGCTTTAGTAATAAAGTTTTAAAGCTTAAAGACTTAAGATTGTTTGAAGCTACGAGAAAGATACTCAAAAATAGGGGAATAAAAACAATAGAAGAGATTAAGTCCTTTTTAAAACCATCTTTATCTCAACTTTATAATCCTTTTCTTTTGATAGACATGGATGTAGCAGTTAATAGAATTATTATGGCTATTAATAGGAATGAGAGGATTTTTATTGTAGGTGACTATGATACTGATGGAGTTACGGCAACTAGCCTGTTGCTTAGGTTTTTTAGGGAAATTGGCGTAAAGGCTGGTTTCTATATACCAACAAGGGAAGACGGTTATGGATTAAGTGTTGAAGCTATAAAAAGGGCATTAAAGCAAGGTTCTAGTTTAATAATAACTGTGGACAACGGTATAACGAGTGTTGATGAAGTAGAATTTGCAAAAAATATGGGTATAGATGTTATTATTACTGACCACCATGAGCCTCAAAAAGACCTGCCTAATGCGTATGCAGTTGTCAATCCTAAAAGAAGCGACTCTAAATTTCCTTTTAAAGAGCTTTCTGGCGTAGGTGTTGCTTTTAATTTGGTTATGGCATTGAGAGGGCAACTAAGAAAAAAAGGTTTTTTTAATGGAAAGGATGAGCCAAACCTAAAGAAATATTTGGATTTGGTTGCTTTGGGAACGCTTGCTGATATAGTTCCTCTATTGGATGAAAATAGAGTATGTGTGAAGATTGGCCTTTTTAATGATACTCACTCAACTGTTGGACTTGAAAGCTTGAAGAAGGTTTCGGGAATAGATGGAATAATTACTTCGAAACATGTTGGTTTTGTATTAGCTCCAAGAATAAATGCTGCTGGAAGATTGAATGATGCATCTATTGTTGTTGACATGTTTATGAAAGATACGTTTGAGGAAGCTGAGATAATAGCGAAAAAATTAGACGAGATAAATATTCAAAGAAGAAAATTGCAATTAGAAATCATTAAAGAGGTTGAGGGGTTAGTTAAAGACACAAATGACCCCATTATTATTGCTGCGAATAAAGGTTGGCATAAGGGTGTTATTGGCATTGTGGCAAACGCCATCGCATATAAACATAAAAAACCTACTATTATCATAACTAAAGGTGAAGATATTAGCGTTGGCAGCGGAAGAAGTGTAGGCGACATAGATTTATTTTCGGTTGTAAGAGAAGCATCCCGTTTTCTGGAGAAATTTGGTGGTCATAAGATGGCTGTAGGCATAACCATTAAGAATAAGTATCTCGATGACTTCAAACAATCTTTAAACGATATAGTAAAAGAAAAATATAAGGACTATGAACCTGTTTTTAAATATGAGGTAGATTGTGATGTTTCTTTTTCTATATTTACAAGAAGATTTCTTGAAGAGTTGATTTTACTTGAGCCTCATGGTCCTTTAAATGAAGAACCTCTATTTATTGCCAGAAATGTCGTGGTTAAAGATAAAACTTATATTTTAAATAAGTATCCTAAGTATTTATTAGGGGACGGGACATCTAATTTATGGATGGTTAGTTTTGATAAATTAGACCTAGATATAGGTCATGTGTATGATATTATATTTACGGCAACTATGAAAAACGGATATCCAACTTTTACAATAAAGGATGCTTTTTTATTAATCAAGGAGGTTGATTGTGTTGCTTTCTGAGAATGCATTGGTTGTGTTGAAAAGTAGATATTTAAAAAGAGATAGTGAAGGAAATATTGTAGAAAAACCTGAAGAACTGTTTGAGAGGGTTTCCAATGCTATAGCTGGGGCGGATGAGAACTATGGAGCAAAGGAGGGTGATGTAGAGAAAACGGCATCTGAGTTTTATGATATTATGACCAGTTTAAAATTCCTTCCAAACACCCCTACCTTGGTTAATGCTGGAAGACCGCTTGGCCAGCTTTCTGCATGTTTTGTGTTACCTGTGGATGATTCTATGGAAAGCATATTTGACGCTGTAAAGGCAACGGCTTTGATACACAAATCTGGTGGAGGAACGGGCTTTTCTTTCTCGCGTTTGAGACCCAAAAACGATATTGTTTCATCAACAATGGGTGTTTCAAGTGGTCCTGTTTCATTTATGAAGGTTTTTGATTGTGCTACTGAGGCTATAAAACAGGGTGGCGTAAGGCGTGGTGCCAATATGGGTATACTGCGGGTTGACCATCCGGATATTTTAGATTTTATACATTGCAAGGAAAAAGAGGGAGAATTTAAAAATTTTAATATATCTGTGGCCATAACAGAGGAATTTTTAAAAGCTTTGGAAAATGATGATGAATATGACCTGATAAATCCCAGAACAAAGCAGCCCGTTGGTAAATTAAAGGCAAGTTTTGTATGGGAAGAGATTGCAAGGGGGGCTCACAAGAACGGAGAGCCAGGAATAATTTTTATTGATAGAATAAATGACAAACACCCACTTACTGAAGAAGTTGGATTGATTGAATCTACAAACCCCTGCGGAGAGCAGCCGCTTTTACCCTACGAAAGCTGCAATCTTGGCTCAATAAACCTTGGAAAATTTGTTAAAGAAAACATGAAAAATCGTTGGGCTGTGGATGAAAATAACCTTGATTATGATGAGATGATAGATTGGAATGATTTAAAAAAGGCGGTTTATGTAGCTGTTCATTTTCTTGATAATGTAATAGATGTTAACAGGTATCCACTAAAGGAAATTGAGGATAATACGAGGAAAAACAGAAAAGTTGGTTTAGGTGTTATGGGTTTTGCAGATTTGTTGATTGACCTTGGAATTCCTTACGATTCTGAAAGTGCTGCTGTAGTAGCCGAGAAGATAATGAAGTTTATTGAGGATTCTTCAAAAGAAGCATCGAGCGAATTAGCAAGAAAGAGAGGTAATTTCCCAAATTATGAGCATAGTATTTATGCAAAAGATGGGATACCCATGAGGAATGCAACTACAACTACAATAGCCCCAACAGGCTCTATATCCATGATAGCAGATGCTTCAAGTGGTATAGAACCTATATTTGCACTTGCATATTACAAGCAAGTTTTAGATGGAAAAAGATTGCCGTATGTTTATGAGAGATTGTTTAATATACTCAAAGAAAAAGGTATATACACAGAGCAGTTAGCTCAAAAGATTATTGACAATAGGGGTAGTTTGGTGGGGATAGAAGAGATACCGGATGATATAAAAGAGATTTTTGTCACAGCTATGGATATATCATACAAGGCTCACATAGATATTCAGGCAGCTTTTCAAAAATACACAGATAATGCCGTGTCGAAGACGATAAATATGGCAAATTCTGCCTCAGTAGATGATGTTAAAGAGGCCTATGATTATGCCTATAAAAAGGGTTTAAAAGGAATAACGGTTTACAGGGACGGTTCTAGGCAAGAACAGGTGTTGGTAGTTCCTAAAAAAGAGGAAAAAGGGCATCTGGATATATTTACAAGGCCAATGGTTTTGAATGGATTTACAGAAAAAGTTAAAACTTCTAGAGGTACGCTTTATGTTACGGTGAACACTGAAAGCGGAAAACCTATAGAGGTATTTGCCAATATAGGTAAATCTGGAGGAGATATATCTGCTCTGTCTGAGGCTATAGGTAGACTAATTTCAATAGCTTTACAAAATGGTGTTCATGTAAAAAGCATAATAAATACGCTTATAAGTATAACCGGAGCACAGCCAATTTGGAATAATGGAAGGCTTATAAAATCTGTTCCTGACGCTATAGCTCAAATTTTGAGGGACCATTTCTTAAACGGCACAGGAAAAGAAGTTAAGGAGCCGAAAAGAGCTACAGGTGAGGAGTGCCCTGAGTGTGGTTCTCCTTTGGAAATTGTTGAGGGCTGTGCTGTTTGTAGAAATTGTGGATATTCAAGGTGCGGTTAAGGGGGGAAAATGGATTTTGAAAAGGAAGTTAAAAGACAGTTTGACTTAATAAAAAGGGGAACTGTTGAGATAATAGACGAAGAGGAGTTAAAAGACAAACTTAAAGATAGCATAAAAAATAATAGGCCATTGAAGATAAAAGCTGGTTTTGACCCAACTGCTCCTGATTTGCATCTTGGCCATACCGTTTTAATACAGAAGCTTAAACATTTTCAAGACTTGGGACATGAAGTTTATTTCTTAATAGGTGACTTTACTGGAATGATAGGTGACCCTACAGGAAAGAACGAAACAAGAAAAGCCCTAAGTAGAGAGGAAGTCGAGAAAAATGCCAAAACCTACAAGGAACAAATCTTTAAAATATTGGACGAAAAGAAAACAAAAGTTGTTTATAACTCACAGTGGAATTCAAAGCTTAATGCAGTTGATATAATAAAATTGGCATCGACTATGACGGTTGCGAGGATGCTAGAGAGAGATGATTTTTCGAAGCGCTTTAGCACAAACAAACCTATTTCCATACACGAATTTTTATATCCGCTATTGCAAGGGTATGACTCTGTGGCCTTGGGGTGTGATGTTGAGCTTGGGGGTACAGACCAAAAGTTTAATTTACTTGTTGGGAGGCACTTGCAAAGACTATGGGGACAGAGACCCCAAACAGTTATTATGATGCCAATTTTGGAAGGTTTAGACGGCGTTCAAAAGATGAGTAAGTCTTTGGGTAACTATGTTGGTATAACCGATGAGCCTAACGATATGTACGGTAAAATCATGTCAATATCTGATGAACTAATGTGGAGATACTATGAACTTTTGAGTGATTTATCCGAAGAAGAGATAAACAGGATGCAAGAAAATGTCGAAAATGGTAAACTGCATCCAAAGAAAGTAAAAGAAATGCTTGCTTTTGAAATAACAAAGAGATTTCATAATGAAATTTTGGCTAAAGAGGCAGAGAAATATTTTGATGAAATGTTTAAAAAGAAAGATATACCGGACGACATAGAAAAGATTAATTATAAAGTTGATGGAGAAGAGATTTGGGTAGCCTATCTTTTAAAAGATATAGGTTTTGTAAAAAGTACATCTGAAGCTAAAAGGTTAATAAAGTCAAATGCAGTTTCCATAAATTCTGAAAAGATAACAGATGAAAATCTGAAACTACAAAAAGGGGAATATGTGATAAAGGTTGGCAAAAAAAGAATAGCGAAGGTGGTATTGGGGTAATGCTAATCGCCTTTGATATTGGTAATACCAACATAGTCATAGGTGTGTTCATGAACGATAAGTTCCTGAATTTTAGGCTTAGCACAAATTTAAAACTTACACAGGATGAGTATTGTATAAACCTTTATAATTTGTTTAACCTTTATTCTCTTGATAGCTCAAAAGTTGAAGGGGCGATTGTTTCTTCTGTAGTACCTCAAATAACACCTAAGGTTATAAATGCTATAGAAACGGTGTTTAATACGAAGCCTTTAGAAGTGGGTCCTGGTGTGAAAACGGGTATGCCTATAAGATATAAAAATCCGTCTGAGGTTGGAGCGGATAGGATAGTTAATGCTGTTGGAGCATATGAAGAGTTTAAAGATGCTTTAATAGTGATTGATTCTGGGACAGCTATAACATTTGATGTTATAAATAAAAAGGGAGAATACATAGGGGGTGCAATAGCCCCGGGAATAAATATTTCTGCCGATGCTTTAGCCGAAAAAACTGCTAAATTACCCCGTGTTCCTTTGCAGATGCCATCTGATGTTATAGGCAAAACAACTATGCATAGTATTCAATCCGGTTTATTTTATGGCTATTTATCTCTAATAGAGGGTATGATAAAGCGTATAAAAAAAAATATGGGTCATAACTGCACGGTAGTAATAACGGGGGGAGAAAGCGCACTATTTTATAGACACTTACCTGAGATACAACATTATAGACCTCATTTAACGCTATTTGGTTTGAAGGTAATCTATGAAAGAAATAGTTGATATATCGGTTTTGGGAGCTGGTAGCTGGGGAACGGCAATAGCTAATCTACTTGCAAAAAAGGGTTATAAAGTAACTTTATGGGTAAGGAATAAAGGATTACTTAAAGATATTGAGAGAAAGAAAGAAAATGAAGCTTATTTAAAGGGGATAAAGATTCATGATTCTATAAAATTGGAAAACGACTTAAGAAAAGCTGTGCTTAATAAGAGTGTTATTGCAATAGCTATACCTGTTGTTTTTCTGAGAGAAATGCTGGGTTCTATAAATTCAAAGTTAAACTCGTATATAGTGTCTTTGTCTAAAGGCATAGAAACTGAAACTTTTTTAACTGCCACGGAAATTATAAAGGATATTTTAGGTATCGAAGATAGCAAAATTGCCGCTTTGAGTGGACCTAATTTTGCATTAGAGGTTGCTAAAGGTTTACCGACGGCTACTGTTTTAGCTTCTTATAATTTAGAAACAGCTAAATTTTTACAAACAGTATTTTCAACAAGTAGGTTCAGGGTATATACATCAATGGACATTAAAGGTGTTGAGCTGTGTGGAGCTATGAAAAATGTTATGGCAATAGCATCGGGTATTAGCGATGGGCTTAATTTAGGGTTGAATGCAAGGTCAAGTCTAATAACAAGAGGATTGAGCGAGACGATTAGACTTGGGTCGTTGTTTGGAGCTAAAAAAGAGACATTTATGGGGCTTTCCGGCATTGGCGACCTTGTTTTAACGTGTACAGGCGATTTGAGTAGAAATAGAACTGTTGGTTTAGAGATTGCTAGGGGAAAAAACATTAGAGATATTTTATCTAAAATGAATATGGTTCCTGAAGGTGTCAATACAACAAAAGCAGTATATGAATATTCTCTAAAGAATAATATTGATTTGCCGATAACAAAAGAGGTATATAATGTAATTTACAAAGGTAAGAATCCGATGGAAGCTTTGGATGCGTTAATGAATAGACCTTTAAAGGAAGAAAATTATTTACTTTAACTTAGTTTTATGGTAGTTAAATAAAAAACTAAGGAGCTTATTATGGCTAAAGAAAAAGAAGCTGCCGCTGAAAACCAAGAAGGTGGTAAGAAGAAAGGTAAGGGTAAACTTCTGATAATAATTGTTGCAATAGTTGTATTGGTAGTGGCTGGTGTAGCAGTAAAGATGTTTGTTTTGGGCGGAAAGAAAAAACCTGCTAAAAAGAAAGAGAATACAGAACAACAAGCAACACAAGAGGAGTCAGCCCCTCAACCAGCACCTGAGCCGTCTTATGCTCCTGTTAATGAATCCAAGTTAACTCCTGTGGTTGTAGGACCTTTGATAGTCAATT
>WFYS01000039.1 GCA_015490005.1 Desulfurellaceae bacterium
ATGTTATACTGTTTGGCACTATTTTGGAAAGGACTTTAAAAATTTAGATGAAAGGTTTATTATTTAATAAAAGTGTTTGTAGGAGGTGTTTATGAGAAGAGCAATGCTTAAGAAGCAATTATATATATTTTTTGGTTTGATTTTTTTTATTGGTTCAACTGTATCTGCTGCTTGTTTACCAGATATCAAGGATGTTGCCAAAAAGGCATTACCTGCGGTCGTGAACATCAGCACGACACAGGTCGTTGAGGCACCAACAAGTCCGTTCTTTAACTTTGGTCCAAATGACCCGTTTAGACAGTTTTTTAATCAATTTTTTAATAACTTCCCTGTAAAAAGAAAAATTCACGCTTTAGGTTCCGGTTTTATCATCTCAAAAGATGGCTACATATTAACGAACTATCACGTTATAAAAAGGGCTTCTGTGATTAGGGTTACTTTACTTGAAAATCAAGACACTTACACGGCCAAGGTTGTTGGCACAGATCCTAAAGCTGATATTGCCCTAATTAAAATAAAAGCAAAAGAATCTTTACCTACTCTTCCTTTAGGTAATTCAGATGCCATTGAAATTGGCGATTGGGTGGTTGCTGTTGGTAATCCATTTGGCTTGAATGGAACAGTAACAGCAGGCATAATCAGTGCAAAGGGCAGGGTAATAGGAGAAGGGCCATTTGACCATTTTTTACAAACAAGTGCTGCAATTAACCCCGGAAACTCAGGTGGACCTTTACTAAACTTAAGAGGCGAGGTTATCGGTATAAACACCGCAATTGTCGAAGGTGGTCAAGGTATCGGTTTTGCAATTCCGGTTAATATGGTTAAGGCAGAACTGCCATATTTAATGAAGGGCAAAAAGGTTAAAAGAGGATATTTGGGAGTAATGATACAAAACTTAACAGCAGAAGCAGCACATAGTATGGGTCTTAAAGGTATAAAAAGAGGTGCCATTGTTTCCCAGGTTTTCAAGAATGGCCCTGCGTATAAAGCAGGATTAAAGCCTGGTGACATTATTGTTAATGTGAATGGCAAAAAAATAAAATCTTCAAGTGATTTACCTTACATGATTTTCACAATGAGGCCAGGTACAAAAGTTGAACTTGGGATTATTAGGAATGGAAAGCCTATGAAGGTTGAGGTAACTTTGGGGGTTAGGCCGGCAAGCGGTGAGATGGCAGAAAATGGATTTAGGGTATTCAAAACACCCTATGGATTTACTGTAGCTAATATAGTGCCGTCATTGCGTTCCAAATACGGTATAAAACAAAAAGAGGGTGTTGTTATTATTGAAGTTGAAAAGAACTCTTTTGCCTATGCGGTTGGTTTGCAAACAGGAGATGTTATAGTTAGAGCTGATTATAAAAAAATTAGGAATCTAGATGATTTTAAGAAGATTTTGACCCAGAATAAGCACAAAAATGTATTGTTCTTAAATATTGTCAGGGGTTCGGCTCAAATATTCGTAACTATACAGAGGTAAGGGGCTAAGTCCCCCTTTTTTTGTATGAACAAGAAGTTAAACGTAGGCGTTGTTGTTCTAACTATAATTTTGATTGTAGCTATACCAGTTTTATATAGCAGCCTTTATAACAGATTTTCAAAAATTGTTATAAAGAGAGCTTTTGTTTCTGCGACAGTTGTCGGCGTATCACCTTCTTATGTTACAGGTATGGTGACAAAAATGTATGTCAAAGCTGGTGATAGTGTAAAAAAAGGACAGATGGTTGCTTTAATCGATGATACGCTTTATAAAGCAGAGGTTGAAAAGAAAAGGAGTAGGTTGAAAAGTTTAGAGTTAGAGTTAAGCCAGATAGACAACAACACAGATCCGAATTGGTATGCTCAAATAAAATCAGAGCTTGATGTTGTGCAAAGAGATGTAAAACTATCCGAGCTTATGCTCTCTTATACGCGCGTTTCAAGTCCTGTCGATGGGGTTGTTGCCCAAGATCTGGTTCATGTGGGCGATACGGTTTCACCTACAACTGTTTTGATTTACATTTACGACCCTAAGGCACTTTACGTTAAAGCTTACGTAACGCCAGATTATTTGAAGTATGTTAGAATAGGTAAAAAGGTAAAAATATTTGATCCTCAGAAAAGAAAGTATTTTACCGGTGTGGTTAAAAGCGTTGGAGGACTAAATCTTTTTAGAGTATGTAATACAAAACCACAAATTCCCATTACTGTTAAGTTTAACGCAAAAAAAGTAAATGTGTACTTTGGAGAGCCTCTGTATTTGTATGTAAAACTCTAAATGAATTTGGAATTTTTAAAGAAAGAGCAGCTAAGCCTTAGAAAAAGACTTAATTTAGCAGATAGATTAGAGCTTAGAAAGATTAGGTATATAGCTGGTATCGACCTTACGTATTTAGATATTTGGAAAAATCCCACAGAAGGCATAGCTTGTGCAGTTGTTTTGGACTTGAAAAATGATTTGAAAGTTATTGAGGTGAAGTACGCTGTTCGTGAGGTTAATTTTCCATATATACCAACATTTTTAGCTTACAGAGAGTTGCCACTTGTTTTGGAGGTTGCTAAGAAATTAGAGGGTCACGTAGATGTGTTTATTCTTGATGGTATGGGTATAATGCACCCACGAAGGATGGGTATAGCTGCTCACTTTGGTGTTTTAAGGGATTGTGTGTCTATAGGTTGCGCAAAATCTTTTTTGATTGGGGATTACAAAGAGCCTGAAAATGAACCTTTGTCTTATGAATCTGTAGAAATTGAAGGCGAGAAAGTCGGGTATGCGTTGAGGTCAAAGAGAAATACAAAACCAATATTTATATCACCGGGAAACAACATAACATGCGAGGCGGCGTTAAAGGTTTCTATTAAATGTTTAAAGAGGCACAAAATACCAGAGCCGACACGTCTAGCCCACAATTACCTCCAAATTTACAGGAAAGAGTTATTGAAAATATAAAAGCTTGAAAATTAAACCATTTTTTAGATAATGATGTAGTTTTTTGAGGGAGAGAAATGAAACTATTCCTGTCTGGAAATGAGGCAATTGCCTTTGGCTTAATCGAAACAGGTGCAAGATTTATTGTAGGCTATCCTGGCACGCCTTCAAGTGAAGTTATACCAACGGCAATGGAGATAAAAAAGAGATTTGGTATCAGGGGTTACTTTGATTGGTCTGTAAATGAGAAGGTTGCGTTCGAGGAAGCCACAGCTGCAAGCTATGCACAGATTGGCTCTGCCGTTGTTATGAAACAGGTGGGATTAAATGTGGCAATGGATCCATTTATGAATACGGCAATGAC
>WFYS01000040.1 GCA_015490005.1 Desulfurellaceae bacterium
ATGCTACACAGGGCATACATTTACATCTTTATCTTTAGCGCAATAATAGTTTCAATTTATATTGCTGTGAGAAGGAGAAAAAATGATAGGCGAGTTTAGAAGAGTGGGAAATTTGCTATTTCTATCGCACCTTGTTGATGTATCAAGTGGAAACATGAGTACGCGCGTTAAAGACGGTATATGGATTACGAAAACGGGGAGAAGTCTGTACAATTTGAGAGGCAAGGACATAGTGAAAATAGGCCTTAAACGAGACGTTAGGTGGAATGCCGCATCAAGCGAAGTAGAAATCCACGTCAATGTGTACAAATTGGTTGGTGAAGCAAAGGCCATCGTCCATGCCCATTCACCATCAACTGTGGCACTGTCTCTTTTGGGCTACAAAACCATAGAGCCGATTGACTATGAAGGCTATTTATTTTTAAAATCCGTTGATGTCTTAGACATTCCTTACAACAGTTGGCAACTTTCAAAAGAGGTAATACCTGAATACTTTAAAGACACCAACCGTCCAATCGTTGTGGCAAAGGGGCACGGTGTATTTGCCTTTTCAGAAACACTGTTTAAAGCGGCACAGCTTGTATCTGCTTTGGAAAACTCCTCTAAACTCATTTTAGAGGCGGATCATGGAAGAAAAGATCTTTAAGATTGCTGAGAAAATAAAGAATGCAAAGAAAATAACTGTTATAACGGGTGCGGGCATATCAAAGGCAAGTGGCATACCAACGTTCAGGGGCAAAGACGGCTTATGGAGTAAGTATTCGCCCAGTGAACTTGCCACATACCAAGCATTCACAAAGAACCCAAAATTGGTCTGGCAGTGGTATAATTACAGAAGAAAAATCATAAAAGCGGCAAAACCCAACGCCGCGCACTACGCCATTTTAGAATTAGAAAAAATCTTTAAAAACAACTTTACACTCATAACCCAAAACATTGACTCTCTGCACAGACAGGCAGGCAACAAGAACATTTTGGAGTTGCATGGGAATATATTTGAAACAAAATGTTTGATCTGCGATAAAATCTACTTTGATGACACTATCTACGAAGATGACGAACTACCGCCAAAGTGTAAATTCTGTGGTGGAAAGGTTAGACCCAATGTTGTATGGTTTGGGGAAAATTTAGATAGAAACATTCTAGATAAAGCAATGGAAGCTTCAGCGCAATGCGACGTATTTTTATGCATAGGAACAAGTGGCGTTGTGCAGCCCGCGGCAAGCTTACCGAAAATAGCCTCAGACATAAGGGCTTTTGTGATTGAAATAAATATAGAACATTCTGGAGTTTCAATATATTCAGATGAAGTAATAATTGAAAAAGTAGAGGAGATGCTACCTAAAATAGTTGACCTTGTTAAAAAATAAAAAATTGTGTATCATTTAATATGTTAGAGTGTTCGGAATTAATAAAAAGCTATAAAAAGAAATTGGCTGTTAATAACGTTAGCCTGAACGTAAAAGAGGGTGAAATTGTTGGTCTTTTAGGTCCAAATGGCGCAGGCAAAACAACTACTTTCTACATGATTGCAGGACTAATCAGACCAGATGATGGCAAAATCAGAATGGATGGAGAAGATATTACCCATCTTCCAATGTATAAAAGGGCACAAAAGGGTTTGTCATATCTGCCACAGGAACCATCCATATTCAGGGGAATGACGGTTGAGGAGAACATTTACTCAATTTTGGAGTTTCTATACAAAGACGAAAAAGCAAAAAAAATGGTTTTAGAAAGGCTTCTAGAGGATTTAAATATAGCCCATATCAGGAAAACCCAAGCTTATGCAGTGAGTGGTGGTGAAAGGCGTAGAGTAGAGGTTGCAAGAGCTTTGGCAACAAAACCTAAATTCATACTATTGGACGAACCATTTTCTGGTATAGACCCAATAATCGTTGACGAGCTTAAGACAATAATAAAGGGGTTAAAGGAACGTAATATTGGCATAATAATAACAGACCACAATGTTAGGGAGATTTTGGATATTGTAGACAGGGCATATCTTTTGTTTGATGGAAAAATAATAAAACATGGAACACCAGATGAATTAATAAAAGATGAACAGGTAATAGACACTTATCTTGGGAAAAGATTTAATCTATGATAGATTTAAGACAAACACTTGAAACTAATTTAGGTCTTATACTAACACCAAGAATAGACCTATCACTAAAAATACTAGCTATGAACACTATAGAGATTGAAGAGCAACTTAAGGAAATTGTTGAGACAAACCCACTTGTTAAGATTGACGATGGAACTTTGGTAAAAAAACAGGCATTAATTAAGGATAGAACAAAAGAGATAGATGACGCTTTTAAAGAAAGATTTACACCGGACGAAAATAGTACATCTGACATTATAGAAGCAACAGCTAGGTCGTCAGAAAGTCTTGAGATGTCACTGTTGAGGCAATTAAAGTTTGAAATAGATTTAGATAAAAAAAGCGAAGAGATAGCAAAACAAATAGTATTCAACTTAAATGAAAAGGGATATCTAGTTACAGAAACGCAAACAATATCGAAAAATCTCGGTGTGCCTATTGAATTGGTAGAATATATCAGAAAAAGAATAACACTACTTGAGCCATTGGGATGTGGCTGCTTAAACTATAAAGAATTTGTTATTCTGCAGGCAAAAGAAGACGATGAGAGTTTTATCCCTACCTTAGAAAAACTTCTGAAAGCTATAGACGAAACTAACAAACTTGATATAGAGAAGATTAAATTATTCTCTAATCTCGATGAGCAAACATTTAAAAGGGCTATGGAAAAGTTAAAAAACTACTCTCTATATCCACTTGAGAACTATTATCCTATAGAAAATGAAAATTATATACAGCCTGATGTGTACGTGAAATATATTGGAAACAATTTAGTGGCTATTCTTGAAGATAGATATGCAAACAACATATTAATTGATGAGAAAATGTTAGAAGACTATTTAAACGACGACTCTACAAAGGACTTTATACAGGAAAAGTACAGGCAGATAAAGGAATTTATGCTAGCTATAACAAACAGAAATAAAACTCTTTTAAAAACCGTAAACATAATTTTAGATAAACAAAAAAGGTTTTTTAAAGAGGGCATACTTATGCCTTTAACAAGAAAAGAAATAGCAGAAGAACTAGGCTTTAACGTATCAACTATAACAAGAACAGTAGCAAATAAATATCTTGATTTTGAAGGCAAATTAATTCCATTGAGTGCATTTTTTTCATCAGGTTTGAGCGAAAACGTGTCCAAAGAGTATGTAAAATCTCTAATCAAGGAAATGATAGAAAAGGAAGACAAAGCCAACCCATTAAGTGATGACCAAATAAGAGAAATTTTAAAAAGTAAAGGAATAAAATTGACACGCAGAACGGTGACAAAATACAGAAAAGAAATGAAAATACCAAGTAGCAGAGAGAGAAAATGAAATTTAAAACGGCGATTATCTCCCTTTTATCATCAAAAGACTATAAACCACTTAAAGGAGCAGATATAAGAAGAACATTAGGGGTATCAAAGGCACAAAAGGGGGCATTCTACAAAGAACTAAAAAATTTAAGAAAAGAAGGAAGAATCAAGAAAATATCCAATAGCAAATATATACTTACAAAACGAAAATCTACTAACACACCAATTTTAAGCGGAGTTCTCACTATAAAAGACGGAGTTTACTTTTTAAGCAATAACAAGGGAGAGATTCGATTACCCAACCTTATAAATACACTCAAGGCGTTAGAAGGAGATAGTGTAATAGTAAAGATTGAAAAAAGAAGGGTTGGAATAACATCATGGGTAGTAAAAATAACAAAAAGAAGATTAAAAAATGTAATAGGCTATCTTCACAGAACACCGAAAGGATGGATTGTTGACCCTATAGAAAGAAAAATTCCTTTTGTAGTTAATATTAAAACAGACTTAAAATTAAAAGAGGGATGGCTTGTACTATGCAGAATTACGTCACTAGGCGAAAAAAGAAATACAGTATTAGGAAAAATAGAGAAAGTATATGGAGACCCTTACAATACTGAAATAGACAAAGAAGTTGTTATAGACAAATTCAACCTACTACATGAGTTTTCTACCAATGTAAAAAAAGAGTTAGAATTAATAAAAGAGCCAAATGAATCAGACTTTGTGAATAGAACTGATTTTAGAGAGCTACCCACAATAACAATAGATGGAGAAGACGCTAGAGATTTCGATGACGCAATAGACATTAAAGAGACAGAAAACGGATTTAAGCTCTATGTACACATAGCTGACGTTTCAAACTACGTAAAAGAAGGAATGGCTCTGGATAAAGAGGCGCTGGAACGGGGTTTTAGCGTATACTTCCCTGAATCAGTAATCCCTATGTTGCCCTTTGAATTGTCCAACAACATTTGTTCCCTTGTACCAAACAAAGACAGGTTAACTGTTAGTGTTATTATAGACATATCCCAAAATGGGTCTATTAGAAAATACAAAATCGTAGAAAGTATTATTAGAAACAAAAACAGGATGACCTACAACAATGTCCAAAAAATAATAGACAAAGAAGCGCAAGTTGATGGCGAACTAACAAAAACTTTAAAAACAATGGAAAAGCTTGCCAAAGTTTTAAGAAAAAGAAGATTTAAAAAAGGGAGCTTAGATTTAGATATACCTGAACCTTATATTGTTATGGAAGGTGGAAAAATAGTTGATATTAAAGAAAGACCGCAGCTCTTTTCCCATCATATCATTGAAGAGTTCATGTTAGCCGCTAATTTGTGTGTAGCCGACTTTTTAAAAAATAACTATGAGTATTACATACGAAGGGTGCATGATGACCCAGATCCAGTTAAATTGTCTATCCTTATAACTTTTCTGAATAGACTTGGCATAAAGCTAAATCTACCAGATAAAATTACTTCAAAAGGCTTACAGAAGATATTAACTACGATAAAGGACGAAAAACAGAAAAAAATAGTGTCATACATGTTGCTTAGGTCATTAAAAAGAGCTGAATATTCGATTGAGAATAAAAGACACTTCGCTTTAAATTTTGACAATTACACACATTTTACATCTCCTATAAGGCGCTATCCGGATTTAATCGTACATAGAATGATAAAAGACATATTAAAAAAACAAAAAAATATCTATTCAAATTTAAGAGATAAAGCTCAAATCATAAAAGATAGAGAGATTGCAACTGAAAATGCCATGTTCTATATGAGAGATATAAAATCTGCTCAATTCATGAAAGAACATGTAGGAGAAACCTTTACAGGAACAATTACAACAATTATACCGAACGGCTTTTTTGTAAGACTGAAAGAGTATTTTGTCGAAGGCTTTGTTCCTGCCCATCAACTAAAAGATGATTATTACCAATACATAGAATACCTTTACGCTATGGTAGGGAAAAGAACGAGAAAAATGTTCAAACTGGGTGATGATGTAAAAGTTATGCCCATATCTGTTAATAAATTTGCAGGAGAGATAGACTTAACGGTGGTGTAAAATGTCTTTTGTAAACGTTGGATTTGGAAATTATATAAATAAAGAAAGAATAGTTTCTATTGTAACCCCATCATCAGCGCCGATTAAAAGGCTCAAAGACACATTGGAAAAAGAAGGAAAAGTTATAGATGTTACACAAGGTAGAAAAACAAGGGCATTGATAATTATGGATTCAGGTCATATAATCCTATCTGGTATTGCTGTTTCTACGTTAGCTGAGAGAGTTAATGAATGAGGGGTGTAATTTTTATTATATCTTCTCCAACTGGAATAGGAAAAACAACACTTTGCAACATAATACAAAAAGAAAGAAGTGATATAGAAAGGGTCGTTACACACACGACAAGGAAGCCAAGAAAAGGAGAAATTAACGGAATAGATTATAACTTTGTTAGAACAGAAACATTTAAAGATATGATTAAAAAAGGTGAATTTGTTGAATACGCACTTGTCCATGACAATTACTACGGAACAAGCAAAAAGGCTTTAAACAATGTTATCAAAAAAGGCAAAAACCCAATACTTGCTATAGATGTGCAAGGTGCAAAGAACGTAATGAATTGGATAGATAGGGTTGTAAGCATATTTATTCTTCCCCCATCGTTCGATGAATGGCTAAATAGATTAGAAAAGGACAAAAACAGGGATAATTTGCACATTAGACTAAATACTGCGATCAAAGAATTTAACGAAATAGAGAACTTTGATTACTGTATAATAAACGATGATTTAAGTGAGGCTGTAGAAAATCTAAAAAAGATTATAGACACAACAACACTTAAAACGAGGTTTTTCAAAGATAGATTTATCGATATATCCAACTGTTTAAAGAAAAAAATAAAAGAATATTTGGAGGGATAAGATGGAAAAGTTATTTATGCCCGAGGTGATAAACAAGTCCTTAAAACACTTTGAAAACAGGTATGAACTTGTAAGAGCTGCGGCAATCAGAGCCAACTCACTTTCAAGGGGAGATAGACCTCTAATATCTGAGAGAATAGCCACACAACACAAAAATACGATAGTCAGCCTTTTAGAGATTAAAGAGGGATTGTGGACAAAAAAATAGATAGAGCTGTAAAACAACTTTACGAAGACTTCAGAGGGCAAATAAACGTCGCTTTTAACAGGGAAAGGCTAGATAAGGCTTTTCTCTTTGCTTACGAAAAGCATAAGGAACAAAAAAGAGCATCGGGTGAGAGCTATATAACGCATCCTATAGAGGTAGCAAAAATAGTTAACCAATTCTATGTGGATGAGAATTCCTTAATAGCTTCTCTTTTACACGACACTTTAGAAGATACCAAAACCGAAGAAGATGAAATAAAAGAAGAATTTAAGGAAGATGTTCTATTTTTAGTAAAGGCCCTTACAAAAATAAGCAAAATTAAGTACAAATCAACAGAAGAGAATCAAGCTGATAATTTTAGAAAGATGATTGTCGCAATGGCAAGTGACCTGCGTGTTATTCTGATTAAACTTGCCGATAGACTTCATAATATGCGTACAATTTGTTATCTTAATAATGAAAAACAAAAAAGAATATCGCGTGAAACATTAGATATATATGCGCCAATTGCGCACAGGCTGGGAATATACTGGTTAAAATCTGAGTTAGAGGATTTAAGCTTTAAGTACCTATACCCAGAGGAATATGAAAAAATAGAGAGAAAAGTCAATGAAATAATTCAAAAAAAGAGAGAAATCATAAAGTTTATTGAAAATAGAATTAAACAAGACATGGAAGAGGCTGGCATTGCCTGTTCGGTAAGCGGTAGAGTAAAACATTTATACAGCATATTTACAAAAATGCAGAGAAAAGGAGTGGATTTTGACGGGATACATGACCTACTTGCCGTAAGAATTATAACCGATTCGGAAAAAGATTGCTATGCAGCTTTGGGTGTTATTCATAAGAATTACAAACCTCTGCCAGGTAGATTTAAAGATTACATAGCCCTCCCTAAACCAAACATGTACCAATCCCTACACACAACCGTATTTGGTCCAAGTGATACAATCGTTGAAATACAAATCAGAACAAAAAAAATGCATGAAATTGCAGAAGAAGGTATAGCTGCCCATTATAAGTATAAAGAACAAAAGATTAGTATTATAGACAAACACGACCAGCAATTTTTATGGTTGAGGCATCTCTTGCAATGGCAACAGGAAGTAAAAAACCCAAAGGAGTTTTTGAATACTATAAAAATAGACTTATTCAGAGGAGAAGTATACGTATTTACGCCTGCGGGTGACCTAAAGGTCTTACCACGCGGATCAACTCCAGTAGACTTTGCATATGCAATACACACAGAAGTAGGTAATAGATGCGTTGGGGCAAAGGTTAACGGGAGAATCGTTCCACTGGATTACAAACTCAGCAACGGAGATATAATAGAAATTTTCACGCAAGTTAACCATCTACCATCGAAAGATTGGTTAAAATTTGTTGTTACAAGCAAAGCACGCAGCAAAATAAAGCAAAAAGTTAGGGAAGATGAGAAAAAAGAAGCAGCAGAAATAGGAAAGAGCATCCTTTCAAAAGAACTTTCAAAAATAAACAAAAGCCTACAAGCTTTTCTGAAAGAGGAAAACCTAGATAAGATTTTGTCTAATCTTGGATGTAATACCACAGATGAATTGCTAGAAAAAATAGGTTTTCTTAAGATACATCCAACTAACGTAGTAAATAAAGTTTATCCAACCCAAAAGAAAAAGACCCAGAAAACAACAGAAAAAAAAGAAATCTATAAAGTTAAGGTAAACGGCATCGATAATGTAGTAGTAAGACTGGCAAAATGTTGTAATCCAGTTGTTGGGGATGAAATTGTGGGCTACGTAGCTAAAAACAGAGGCATAATCATACATAGGGTGGATTGTGACAATATTGCAAAACTAGGCTACGACAACGAAAGACTTATAGAAGTAGAATGGGATACAGATATTAAACAAATAATGCCTGTTAAACTAAAAATAAAGTCAATTAATAGTATGGGTATATTAGCAAAAATAACAAACATGCTTTTTGAAATGAGCATTAATTTAACAAATTTGAGAATAATATTTCTTGACAAATCGCATGAAAAAGTACTAATTGATATAGATATTGAAGTTTCTTCTAAATTTGAGCTTGAGAAACTTATAGGAAGTTTAAAAAAGATGGAAGAAATTTTAGAAATAGATAGAGGCAAACCTTATTATAAAAATTACAATAAGAAAAAAAGGCGGTGATGGTCATGTTTAAATCAATTATTAACTACTTCTCTAACGATTTAGCTATAGATTTGGGAACGGCTAACACGCTCGTTTATGTAAAATCTAAAGGCATAGTGCTAAACGAACCAAGTGTAGTAGCAGTGAAAACAGATTTAAGGGGAAGCAAAAAAATCCTCAGCGTGGGAAAAGAAGCAAAAGAGATGGTGGGAAGAACACCAGGAAATATTGAGGCAATAAAACCATTAAAAGACGGAGTTATAGCCGACTTTGATGTTACCGAAAGAATGTTAAGATACTTTATTAAAAAATCAAAAGGTAGGCGTGGTATATTCAAGCCTAGAATTATCATAGCAGTACCACATGGCATAACACAGGTAGAAAAAAAAGCTGTTAAAGAGTCTGCCATCGATGCTGGGGCCAGAGAAGTTTATCTTGTAGAAGAGCCCATGGCAGCAGCTATTGGGTCAGGCTTACCTGTTCAAGACGCTATCGGCAGTATGGTAGTAGATATCGGTGGCGGGACGACGGAAGTTGCAGTAATATCTTTGGGGGGAATAGTACACAGTGTATCGGTAAGAGTTGGCGGCGACAAATTAGATCAATCTATTGTTAACTACATAAAAAAACAGTACAGCATCTTAATAGGAGAAAGCACTGCAGAGTCTATAAAGATACAATATGGAAGTGCATATCCACAAGAAAACGAAGACGAAAGCGAGAAAATATCCGTAAAAGGAATAGATTTAATAACAGGAGTACCAACTTCCATAGAGATAACGAAAGAAGAGATAAGAAAAGCTTTAAAAGACCCAGTAAACGTGATTGTAGCAAGCGTAAAAGATGCATTAGAAAAAACTCCACCAGAACTCGCAAGCGATATTGTAGACAACGGAATCATGCTTACAGGTGGGGGAGCTTTACTTAGAGGCCTAGATAAGCTCATTCATAAAGAAACTGGTCTACCAGTCACGGTCTTTGAAGAGGCCCTGTTTGCAGTTGTTAAAGGCGTAGGCATGATTTTGGACAATATAGATTTACTCGGCGAAGTTACGTTAGATTGAAAAGTAGATGCGTCTGGTTATCATATATGTATCAATTGCGATTTTAATAAATATCGTTTTTAACACACTAAAACCCGTTAACAATTTAGTCAGAAACGTATTTACGAGTACAATTGTCACTATATCATATCCCACAACAAAAGCATTAACATACGTACAGCATTTCATAGATAAGTATGTAATATTAGTGAATATACAGAAAGAAAATGAAGCTCTAAAGATGAAATTGGCAAAATGCAAGTTATATTCAAGTCTGCTCAACGAAAGGTTGAGCAACCTTGCAAAGAAAACACCGCTTAAGCTAATACGTGTCCCTTATAGTTTTAAGGGCAATTTCAAAACAGACTCAATTTATTTACGAATAACCAAGGAAATAGATTTAAAAAAACGATACTGCACAGTTCTTTCAAAAAACCTAAACTTGGTTGGAATGATAGAAAAAAGGGCAGGAAAAAATATATATATTGCCAAAACGGTTTTTAATCCCTCATTTGTAGCGGATGTTTATATACTATCTAAAAAGAAAAAATATAGAGCCCTATTTATAGGAAATCCATATTTACCAAAGGCAGAATTTTTAGACCCAAATGTAGATATTCAAGATGGAAATAAGGTTTATACAACTGGAAACTTTGAAGTATATCCACCAAACATATTTTTAGGAACAGTAAGTTCAATAAAAAATGTAAATGGATATTACAAAATAGCTTACATAAATATAGATAGAGGATTTTTTAATAGCTGGAAGGTGTTTGTGTTGTGCAGAAAAAAGCAATAAAAGCATCTCTTTTGGGACTTTTACTATTTGTTCTTTCTGTGGAATTTACAGAAATTGCAAATTTTATTTATATGTTGCCCTTTGCCCTTCCCTTTTTTCTCTTCCTTGCATCATCAGAATCAGAGTTGAATGATGAAGACTTAGGCTATTCTGTTCCATTTATTTTTGGACTAATGAGTGATTTAGCAATCTTCAAAAGTGTAAGCATACTATGCATCATATTTCCTTCCTTAACTTACGTTATAAAATATGGAGTCAAAGAATTAAAACTACGTAAAGAACCAATATTTATTACCCTAATTTTATTTTATGCAATAACAGTTTATATGCTGCAATCTCCCCTTTGGGACAGCATCTTGGTGCTTGGATATACATTTTTATCATGGAAATTATTTAGCATAATATGCTCAAAAATTCTTTCAAAAAGAGAAAATGGCAAGACGAGATAGGTATATATTAAAAGCCAATGCCATCAAGGGTAATTTAAAATATATATCGTTAATAATAGTAATTTCTATATTGATGCTCATATTAAGACTCATATATTTGCAAATCATAAAAGGTAAATATTTTTCTGTTTTAGCTAGGAGAAACTCTATAAGACTCATTCCAATAGTACCACCAAGAGGCGATATTGTTACATCTGACGGTAGATATTACGCAAAAAATATTCCTTCATTTTCAGCATACTTGTTCAAAACAAAAAATATCAACAAAAAAACAATAGAAAAAATTTCAAAAATTTTAAATATAGACACAAAAGAGCTATTAAAGAAATTAAAGTTTTCGCCTATGTACACCTCAATTTTAATAAAAAGAGGGGTAAATAGAAAAACTGTATTTGAACTTTTATTCAACAAAACCATAGGCAACAAGATAAATATAGATGTTACACCAAAAAGATATTATCCACCAAACTCATACCCATATGCTAATATAGTAGGATACATAAGCGAGGTATCCATAAACGACTTAAGGAAACATCCCCGTCTTATGGTGGGTGACTTTATTGGAAGAAAGGGCGTAGAAAAGAAATACGATGGCATTTTAAGAGGCATAAGAGGTCTTAAGGAAGTAGAGGTATCATCCACAGGAAGGATAGTTAAAATACTATCACAAACACCACCCCAAAAAGGTAAAAACCTAACACTAACCATAAATTCCAAGCTGCAATCGTTTATATACCAGTTGTTTAAGAACAAAAACGAAGATGGCTCTGCAGTCGTCATGAGGCCAAATGGAGCTATTTTAGCACTTGTAGATAGCAATACCTTTGACCCAAATTACTTTCTGAATAATTTTACAAAAAAAGAGTGGAAAACCTTAAGAAAAAAACATCTTTTAAACCTATTTGACATATCCACTCAAGGAGCCTATCCTCCAGGTTCTACAATAAAACCATTCATGGCCTTAGCCGCCCTAAAAGAAGGTGTAATAAAACCCAAAACAACCCTGTTTTGTCCATACTCAATTAAAATCGGAAAGTATACATATAGAGATTGGAGAATTGGAGGGTTTGGAAAAATAGACTTGTATAGGGCAATAGAGAGTTCATCTGACGTGTTTTTTTATCAAGTAGGAATGAAGTTGGGAATAAATAAAATTGATTACTACCTATCCAAGTTCGGCTTTGGACAGTCTCCTCATTTATTTTCGTATTGTACATCGGGCAATTTACCATCAAAAGCATGGAAATATAAAAAATTCAATCAAGGGTGGTATATAGGTGACACGATATCAACAGCAATAGGGCAAGGCTTTTTCTTAACAAGCCCGCTTCAACTTGCAGAAGCATTTAGCATTATTGCCAATAAAGGTATAGGATATGAACCATATTTAGTAAAAAGAGACAAAGAAAAAATTTTATACATATTTAAGAGCAAATTTTATAAAGATATAAAAAAGGCCTTGTGGCTTGCGGTAAATGGTCCCTACGGAACAGGACATAACGCAGAAATTAAAGGTTTAAATGTTTGTGGGAAAACGGGAACTAGCCAAGTTGTTACGAGTAAACTATATAAAAAAGAAAAAAAACTTTTAGAAGAGAAAAAAACAACATTAAGGAAAGCTAAAGTATACTTTCCACATGCCTGGTTTGCCTCATTCGCACCAATAAAAAAACCACAAGTTGTGGTGGTGGTCTTTTTATTTCACGGTGAACATAGTTCTAAAGCTGCGGCGTTTGCTAAATTGATTTATGAAAAATTACTCGACCTTCATTTACTTAATGGTTTGCCCAATCTTGAATATAGGCAGATACATGGAGACGACAAGAAAACCAATAACTCCGCCCAAAACAACAATAATTAAAGGCTCAATCATGCTCGTCAGATTTTTTACAGCATCGTCAACTTCATCTTCGTAGTACTTGGATATTTTTTGCATCATATCATCAAGAGTGCCTGTTTCTTCACCAACAGACACCATCTGTATAACCATATCTGGAAACTCACCAACAGTTGCCATAGCAAATGAAAGATTATCTCCTTTTCTAATCATATCTTTAACTTCGGTCAATGTTTCTTCAATAATTACATTCCCAGCGGTCTTGGCAGATATTTCCAAAGCATCCAGAATATCTATACCGCTTGCACTTAAAGATGAAAGAATCGTTGTAAAATTGGCTATTGAACCCTTTTTAGCCAATATACCAAAAATTGGCAAACTCAAAAGGATTCTATCAATTGCTTTTCTAACTCCATAAACTCTTTTATAAGAAATTCTTAAAGCTATGATGAATACAATTAAAGCAACAAGTATATATAAAAAATAATGCTTCATAAACATGCTAATATTTATGACAATTTGAGTCGGAAGTGGTAGTTGCATGCCGCTACTTGAGTACATACTGGCAAAAGTAGGTATAACAAATGTTAAGATAAGAGCTATAACTCCTACAGCTACAATCGTAACCATTGTGGGATATATAAGAGCGCCCTTAATTTTACGTTTTAAGGCTAAATGTTTTTCCATCATATCTGATAATCTTTTTAAAACCCCATCTAGGTTTCCTGTTTGCTCTCCAGCATGAACCATATTTATGTACATAGGAGGAAAAACCTCTTTATGCTTCTTCATAGCCTGGGAAATACTAGCTCCACTCTCTACGTTAAGCTTGATATCGTATAAAATTTCTCCCATTTTTTTAGATTCAGCCTGCTCAGCAATGATATTTAAAGCCTCGTCTAAAGGCAAACCGCTTGCAAGCATGCTGGCAAGCTGCTTTGTTACAATCATAAGCTCCTTATCTTTAATCTTTGTCTTTAAAAATGGAAGTTCTATATCTTTTGGAGATGGCTTTATAGAAATAACTGAAACTCTTTTTGTTTTTAGTTTTGCAATAGCCTCATTTTTATTTGCTGCTATAATCTCACCTTTAACAATTTTTCCTCTTGGATTCCTACCCTTCCACCTAAAATACGGCATTTACTCACCCTTCCCTATTTTAACCCTTAGCATACTTAACCTTATCCAGCTCTCTTTGAAGAGATTTTTTATCATTAGATGCATCTAGAGCAGCTTCATAAGAAATTAAACCTTTTTTAAAAAGAGAAACTATGAATTGATTCATTGTAATCATACCGCTTTCTGCCTGACCCATCTGCATTGTTGAATAAATCTGAGGAATCTTGTTTTCCCTAATCAAATTTCTAATAGCAGCATTTGGTATCATAACCTCCATAGCAAGAACCCTACCCTTTCCATCCTTCCTCTTTATCAATGTCTGAGTAACAACGCCTTGCAGTGCAACAGATAGTTGGGTTCTAACCTGTTCCTGCTGATTTGGGGGAAAAACGTCTATAATTCTATTTATAGTTTCTGGTGAAGAATTTGTATGCAGAGTAGCAAAAACAAGATGGCCAGTCTCGGCAACAGTTAACGCAGCCTGTATTGTCTCAAGATCCCTCATTTCACCAACCAAAATAACATCTGGATCCTGTCTTAAAATATGCTTCAAAGCACTAGCAAAACCCTTAACGTCGCTGCCCACCTCCCTCTGATCTATTAGGGCCATTCTATGTTTGTAAGTAAACTCTATTGGGTCTTCAATAGTTATAATATGAACCTTTCTCTCTTTATTAATTTTGTCAAGTAAAGCCGCAAGCGTTGTCGATTTACCGCTTCCAGTAGGTCCTGTAACTAAAACTAAACCTTTTACAAGACTAGAGAACTTTTGTACTACCGGAGGTATTCCAAGTTGTTCAAAAGGTGGTATCTCAAAAGGAATTACCCTAAAAGCACCAGCAACTGTTCCCCTTTGAATGTAAACATTTGCCCTAAATCTTGAAAGTTTTTGTATACCAAATGAAAAATCTACATCAAAATCCTCTTCCAGTGATTTTCTCTGCAACTCAGTCATAACGCTATAACATAGGTTTTGAGCATCAGATGGAGTTAAAAAATCATACTCTTCCATATCTAAAAGCTCACCATGAACCCTCATTTTAGGTTTTGCACCAGCTGTAATATGTAAATCAGAGCCCTCTTTTTCAAGCAAAACTTCTAGAAGCTCAACTAAATCCTCAGCTTTTTTTGCCACTTGACACCCTCCTAATAGAACGTTACGCTCATAACTTCATCGATTGTGGTAATTCCCTCTTTTATTTTTCTTAAACCACTCATCCTCAGTGAAGACATCCCTTCTTTTATAGCCTGTTCTCTTATCTCGTCGGTAGAGGCACCATCTAAAACCATCCTTCTAAGTTTTTCTGATATCAGCATAATTTCATATAATGCAATTCTGCCCTTATATCCGGTATCATTACAAAAATCGCACCCTTGCCCCTTGTACACTTTCATATTGTTAGCTTCTGCTCTAGAAAAGCCTATCTCTTCTAGAGCAGATGGTGGCACATAAACCTCTTTCTTACAGTACGGGCATATTTTTCTAACCAATCTTTGAGCTAAAACAAGAACGAGAGAAGAAGCTATTAAATATCTCTCTATACCCATATCAGCAAGCCTCATAACCGTTGAAGGAGCATCGTTGGTATGTATAGTTGAAAATACTAAATGCCCTGTTAAAGCAGCTCTAATGGCAATTTCTGCAGTCTCCGAATCCCTTATTTCACCAACCATTATTATATCCGGATCTTGTCTTAAAAAGCTCCTTAAAGCTGATGCAAAAGTAAGTCCTATATCTTCCTTTACGTGCACCTGATTTATGCCTTCGATATTATACTCAACAGGGTCTTCAACAGTCATTATATTAACATCTTCTCTGTTTAGTTTATTTAAAGAAGCATATAAAGTTGTAGTTTTTCCACTTCCCGTCGGACCTGTAACAAGAATCATGCCATAGGGTTTTTTGATTGCCGACGTATATTTTTTTAAATCATCAGACCCAAACCCTAAGCTCTCAAGCTCTACTCTAATACTACTTCTATCCAAGACCCTCATAACTACTTTCTCACCGTACACTGTAGGCAAAGTAGAAACACGCAAATCTATATCCTTACCACCACTTTTTATTCTAATCCTTCCATCTTGGGGCAAACGTTTCTCTGCTATATTAAGCTTAGACATAATTTTGAAACGAGAGATTAGCTTTGGCGCCATAGATTTAGCGAAGGTCATAACAGTCCCTAACTTTCCATCAATTCTATACCTAATTCTCAAATCATTTTCGTATGTCTCCACGTGAATATCACTAACACCCTCTTGAACAGCCCTTGATATTATAGTATTTGCAAGCTTTACAATAGGTTCTTCTTCTGCCGATTTCTCAAGTTGATCAACATCTATCTCGCTTTCACCCTCTTTCAAAACATCTATATCTTTTGAAAATTCGTCTAAACTTTCGGCGATTTCTTCAAGTTCTGTAGACGTCCCATAGTATTTATCAATAGCCCTCATTATGGAGCGCTCATTGGAAAATAGAGGAATAACATTCATACCAGTGACAAAACGCACTTCATCTATAGCAAAAATATTTGTAGGGTCTGATATGGCAACTTTCAATCTACCATTCTCTACACCTACAGGCATTAAAACATATTTTTTAGCTATATTCGCAGGAACCTTTTTTATAACATCTCTAGGTATATCAATTGTGCTTAAATCTACGCTTTTTACACCGTATTGTTTACTTAGAAAGTCGTTTAAAATTTTTTCTTCAACATACCCTTTCTCTATGAGAATAGTCCCTAACTTTTTTTTTGTTTTCTTTTGTTCTTCTAAAGCTTCATCTAATTGCTCCTGCGTTATAATTTTGTTCCAAAGCAACAATTGACCAAGTAATGTTGTCATTCTAACAAGTCCTCAATCAACTTTTTCCCCATATCCATGTCAAATTCCATACCTGTCCATATTTTAAACGAATAATTTGCCTGTGCAATAAACATATCTAATCCATTTATAGATGTCAAGCCTATATCTCTTGCAGACTTCACTAAAGGTGTGTCGTAATAAATAACGTCCGCAATTAATGGTTCATTTACCCATGACAAATCAATAGGTACATCCTCCCCGTTAAGCCCTACAGGCGTGCAATTTATTATTACATTGGCATCTGATATAATATTTTTATCATTCAAACTTCCAACAGTAATTTCTAATTTATCATCAAACTTTTCAGCTAACTTTTCAGCCCTTGAAGTATTTCTGTTTAAAACTAATACTTTTTTTATACCCAGCTTATAAAGCGCATAAACAACACTAACAGCGACACCACCTGCACCCAAAACTACTATTACATCATCATCAGAGCAAAACTTTGCATACTCGTCGAACATATACATAAAACCCAAAAAATCTGTATTGTAACCTATCAGCTTACCATTGTCATTTTTTACAGTATTCACAGAACCTAAAAATTCGGCATCTTCGTCTAGCTCATCGACAAGTTTAGCTACATGCTCCTTAAACGGTATTGTTATATTTGCCCCTTTTATACCTAGAGACTTCATCCCAAGAATAGCATTGACGATATCTTCAACTTCAAACGCCACATAGATGGCATTAACACCATAAAACTCGAACATATAAGTATGTAACGGTGGAGAAAGGCTGTGCTTTACAGGATTCCCAACAACACAATAAGTATCAGTATTAGCCGCTATATACATGGATTTCCCTCTCCTTATCACTGATATCTAAAAACTCAATCAAAACGTCTGGTTTTATATCGAGTATTTCAGGCCATTCAACAAAAAATATACCATCCTTAGTTAGATATTCATCAATACCTGAGCCAAACACATCTTCTTTTGATTTAAGCCTATAAAGGTCAATGTGGAATACATTACCGTATTCATTTACTATGGTAAACGTAGGGCTGCCATTAAATTTATCCTCTTTTATGCCAAGTTTTTCTAAAGCAAAACGCACAAATGTTGTTTTTCCACTACCTAAGTCACCTTTTAAAAAAACGATACATCTATTTTTGCCCAAAATAAAATCCTCTACAATCTTATGGGCTATCATTTTGGTATCATCTAAACTCTTTGAAACCAGGTTAATACTACCCCCCATGATGTACTTATACAACAACAGGCTTTACAATTCAAGATTTACTTTTATAATCCTTAAAGCATGAAAATTCTGATTATTCAGCTTAGACAATTGGGGGATGTATTACTCTCAACACCGTTAGCAGAAAACGTAAAACACTTTTATCCAGACTATACTGTTCATTTTCTAACAACAAGAATGGCAAAAGAAATAGTAATTAACAATCCATATATAGACAAAGCACTATTACTAGATGATGGAATTCTGAACGAGTTCAAAATGATTAAAAGAGTTGTAAACGAAAAATACGATGCTATTTTAGATGTTCAGCGAACAGCACGTTCAAAAAGAATAAGCCTATTTTCTAAAGCTAAAACAAGAGCTGCATTCAAAGGAAAACACAATAAACCTTTCTATAATTTGGAAATAGTAAAATTTACAAGCGGATATACAGCTTTTGAAAGATTAGACCTACTTAAGGCTATAGGCATAGAAAAGCCAAAAAAAATCCTACCAAAACTGTATTTTCCTAAAGAAATTGAGGAGAAAATTACTGAATACCTAAAAAGAAAGAACATAGATAGATATTTCGTTATCTCTCCGACGGCAAGAAAAATAACAAAAATGTGGGACTTAGAGGAGTTTGGAAAGTTATCTGAAACACTATCTAAGCGTTTTAATTTAAAAGCAATAGTGGCATACGGCACACCCTCAGAAAAACAATTTGCTATCCTGTGTTCAAAATTTACAAATAATTCACACGTTTTAGAAAAACCATTTTCCATTATGGAATTTGCAGCTTTAGTTAAAAATGCAGAATTCAGTTTAGGAAATGACTCCTTTGCTTCACATGTTGCCGTTAGCCAAAACACAAAAACTGTTGTTGTGTGCGGCCCTACGAGTGGCTGGTTTCCTGAAAATAAAAATGTGCTTTTAATTTATAAAGGTTTGAGTTGCCAACCGTGCAACAATCCGGACAAATGCCCTTATGACTTAGCGTGCTATAAAACACTAAAGCACACTGAATTTGTTGATAAAGTTATAGATTTCCTAAAGAGTTAAACTGCCAATTAAAGCATCTACAGAAGGTGTTATGCTAGCTTTAGAATCTTCAAATATAGCACATATATCGTGACCACTCATGGTTAAAAAATGTTCAAAAAATATTTCCTTATCGTTAAAAAAGATATTGGAGCAACCGTCAATGCAACATTTTAAGATATCTATAGGTATAGGAGACTTATGAATAGATACAACATTGCTTCCTTCTAATATAACGACACCTTTCAACTTACCTAAAGATTCAAGTGTATTAAATAAAATAAATTCAATCTTATTACTATTTTTCTTGAAAGTATCCTTGAAGGATTCAATAATTTTTGTCTCCTTTTGAATTATCTTTTTATACAAATCTATTTCTCTTTTTAAGCCCATATTTTCTTCTTTTAACTGGTTTATCATTTCATGATTACCTAAATATCCAGTGGATTGTCCAATTATACCCTTTTTATTTTTTATCCTCTTCCTGCACAAATAGAACCTATCGGAATTAATAAACTTTAAAGTAGCATCAATCACATCATCTGGCAATTTTTTTCTTAGCCCTTCAATTTCATCCATTAAAAATTTAATACCCAGCGAGTTTTTATATGATCTTGAAGATTGTATTGCATCAAGAATATCTGCAGACTGAACAATCCAACACAAGTCACTTAAATCCGTTTTACCTTCAGGATATCCACTGCCATCTAATTTTTCATGATGGTGTTTAACAATTTCAAGTATTCCCTCATCTTCCACTCCAAATAGCTTTAAGTACTCATACCCTCTCATAGAGTGTCTTTTAACGATTTCAAATTCCATTTTGGTTAATTTACCCGGTTTTTTCAGTATATCAACAGGTATAAATAATTTTCCGAAATCATGAAGCATAGAAGCTGTTTTAATTTTCCCTAAGCTTTTTTCACTCAAACCAAAAATCTTAGCTATTTCAAAAGCGTATAGTTTCACTCTGTATGAGTGCATATACGTATCTTGATCCAGATTATATAGAAGTTTCAAAGCGGCGGATATTATACTCTGTTGTTTGTTGCTCTCTCCGTTAAAACATAACAGGCTGCTAAAGTGTTTAATCAGAAGATTTGCCAAAGGAAGTTCGTGACTTTTTACTTTTTTAGAAAAAACCACCATACAAAATAAATCTTTCCTGCAACCAAAAGACTCTTTTAGCATATAATCGGCGCTTTGAAGGTTAAATAACGATTTAATTTTTAACAGAGTGGCTTTATGGTCAATCACAGACAGTGAACTTCTCGCATCACTTTTTGGATAAGAAAAAACAACATTACCTTTGACATCAACTATACATACAAAAACAGCACCGTATTCCAAAAGGCCTTTAGCTAAAGTTTCATATAGCTCAGTTTTATCTTTAAATGTTACTGAGAACAGTTCACTCAAATATCCTAGATTTGATAGCAGCTCTTCTTTAAATTTTGATAGACTATCTATCAATCTAAGAATATTTTTCTCTTTCATGACAAAATAAACATCATTTCATCAACTTTCTCTTTAATATCATCGTATTTATTAAAGAAATTTAGCAAATTTATATCAAATTTTTTCAAAAATAGGGAATAGGTGTGGTAATTAAGGTCATCCTTTGAATAATCTCCGAAAAAATACCCGAAGCTTTTAGCTAAAATACTGGACGCATGAACAAGATGAACAGTGGTGTCAATGCCAGCTCGTTTTGGATAGAGGTAATATTTTATAACATTTACAGCTCTTTTTGGGAAATTCCACTTTCTGGCCAAAAATTCACCTAAATCTTCAGTTGGAACAGGAAGAGCCTTAAGTTGAGAAATCTCATAGCTTAAACCTTTTCTAACTCCCTTTATAACATCCATAAACATATCAGAAAAATGCTGGGCATAGAACATATCTCCAATCACATGCACCACAGAACCCAACGTAACCCCAGTAGTAATGGAAGCTAAAGATTCAAGGTATTTAGCAATTGCAAGTGTGGCTATTGAATATCTATACAACCTTTTAGTGTAGATGGACATAGATGAAGATAAGTAAGAAATACTAAGAGACATACCCAGCAACTCTTCGGTTCCTAAAATAACAGCAGCTTTATCAATACTCCTAACTTCTTTTCTCAGACCATAAAATACAGAATTTGCAAATTTAAGTATCTTAGACGTTATGGCAGGGTCTTTTTCAATTTCCTTTACTATCCTTCTAAAAGGAGCATCCTCGTTTATAAGCATTACAATATTCCTTTGAACTTCAGGCAAACTCATAAGTTGGTCTTCATCGTTTATAGAATCATAAAAAGACTCTTTAGAAATCTTTCTTTTGTTGGAAAGAATCATGGAAACTTTACCTAACAACTCATCTCTTGCCATTATTAATCTATCTTTGCTAATTTTATCCTTTAATTTAGCTATAATCCTAGCCGTGCCTACATCGATAAACGCATCTACATATTTTTTATACTCTTCAGAAAGCCATAGATTGGCAACCAACTCTTTATCGAGCAATTTAATAGCCAAAAACATGGTGTTGGGCTCACACTTATCCAACACATCTTTATCAACTTTTACATCTTTAACATCACTAATTTTCAGATCTACAGAGACATCTTCTTTGTTCTCTTTTGGCAAAATGTCCCTAAAAGAATGAAAATTTTCACCTTTTTTGTAGATATTGGAACCTAAAAATTCAACATGCTCATTATCCTTTAGAATCTTTAATACAAACTCATCAATTTTTTTTCTTAATGCTTCAATTCCTAAAAAATCACCTTGATTCGAAGGGACAATTACAAAACCAAAGTTCGACACAACAAAAAACTCATCTCTTCTTTTCAAATTACCATAGATATCTTTTAACATTCTTTCATTGTTCAATATTGCAGTGTTATCGAACTCGTTAAATATAAAAGCTATTAAATCTTTCCCATCTTCAATCTTCTTTTCAATATCTTTCATGGAACAAACAGGAAATTCAAACCTTATTTTAATATCTTGATTTAATAAAGCATCTATATTATTTATATGATTGAGAACAAATTGTATTTGAGGAAACCTCTCAAAAAAATTATCATCTTTCTTGTTAGTTATTGCAATGATAGTTGTTTTTATGCTACCCATCTCTTCTATCAGACTATTCCATTTCTTGTGGTTAGTAGGCATATCCAAGACAACAATATCTGGATTGTCAGCCTTGCTTAAAATAAAATTACTAGGTTTAAAACTCATAACTTTATAGCCCTTATTCTTTAATTTGCTTATAATTCTAAAACCGCTATGTGCATTTTCGAACACTACAGCTGCTTTATGAACCACAAAAATTACCTTTCAATAAACTTGTACATTATTATTAACTTTTCTCACTTAAAATTTATATCAAATAAAATTAAATTTGACAAGTAAATAAATGTAAAGAAACACAAATTTTTTATTGCCTTAAAACTTGACAAATCACAAAAATTGACTATTGTGTTAGCAGACAAGTGAGGTGAGTGCTAATGACCTTAGACGAAAGAAAAGTTTTGGTGCTAAGCGTAATAGTTGATAACTATATAAAGAATAAACAACCGGCAGGTTCGAGAATATTAACAAGAAGATATAGTTTAAACTTTTCACCGGCAACAATGAGAAACGTCATGTTGGATTTGGAAGAATCGGGATACCTGATGCATACGCATACATCTGGCGGGAAGATTCCAACGCCTAAGGGTATAAAGTTCTACCTCGACATGATATTTGAAAATTTTAACCCAAAAATAAGGAAAGAGTTCGAAAATATACCAATAATGAACGCTTTAACAACATTCGATGAAAAGATGAATGCTATTTTAGATACAGTGTCTAATTTAAGCGAACAAATAAGTGTTTTGAGTTTGCCTGATTTTTCTAAGACAAAAATAAAAAACCTTCAATTTATAAAAATGGGTGAGGGAAAGGTGCTCACTATACTTCTTTCGGATAGCAACATAATGGAAACAAAAATTATTTCATTAGAAAAAGACTTAAAAGAGGGTGAGCTCAAGGACTTTTCAGAATACATAACAAATAAATATGCAGGCTACACACTTGAAGAGATTAATGAAGATTTAAGAACATACATACTCAACAAAAGGGAAACGTGCGACAGTCTCGTAAATAAACTATTAGTAGAAACTAAAAAACCTAAAGTAATGATTGACGGTATAGAAAATATATTCAAATATCCACAGCTAAAGGATGACCTTCAAAAACTAAAAAAACTAGTCAAGACGCTAGAAGACAAAAAGAAACTGTTAGAACTGATAAAAAATGTGATGAACAACGAGAGAATAATACTAATTGGAGATGAATTGCCACTTGAAGATTTAAATGAACTTGGTTTTATATCATCTAGCTACCAGCACAATGACATAAATATTGGAGTTGTCGGAATAATGGGTCCAATAAACATGGATTATCCAGAGATGCTTAATATTATTGAATCTGCAAAGAAAAAAATAAACGATATTATCAATCGAGGGGGTTAAAAATGCCTAAAAAGAAAGAAGCAAAAAAAGTGCAAATAAACATTGAGCAGAACGAAAAAGAAGAGGAAGCGAAGGATACAGACAGAGAAAATAAAAATGTGGAATTAGGGAAATTACAAGATGAATACAACAGGCTAAAAAACGATTATTTAAGATTACTTGCTGATTTTGACAACTACAGAAAGCGTATGCAAAAGGAAATCGAAGACACAAAAGATGCGGCTAAGCACTCTATAATTAGAGAATTTTTGGTGATTTTAGACAACCTAGAAAAGGCAATAGATATGGCATATCAACACAAAGATGCAATTATAGAAGGAATTGAACTGTCGATAAAATCATTTAAAGATATGCTCAAAAAACATGGCATCGAGGAAATTAACCCTAAAGAAGAGACATTTAATCCTAACATCCATGATGCCTTAATGACACAAGAATCAGATAAATTGCCCAAAAATACGGTAATACAAACCATAGAAAAGGGCTACATTTACAAAGACAAGCTTATTAGACCAGCTAAGGTCATAGTAAGCGCTGGCAAAAAAGAAGAAAATCAACAAAATAACAATACAGAGGAGGAATAAAAAATGGGAAAGGTATTAGGAATTGACTTAGGAACAACAAACTCTTGTATGGCAATCATTGAAGGTGGAAAACCACGTGTTATACCAAACGCCGAAGGAGCAAACACTACACCAAGTGTAGTAGCGTTCAGCGATAAGGGAGAGATACTTGTGGGTCAATCAGCAAAGAGACAATCTATAACAAATCCAAGAAGAACAATCTTTTCAGTTAAAAGGTTAATAGGTAGAAGGTATCAGTCAAAAGAAGCCAAAGAGGCAATAAGCAGACTTCCATATGAAGTTACACAAGGCCCAAACGGAGATTGTAGAATAAAAATTGACGGTAAGGAATACACGCCTCAGGAAATTTCAGCTAAAATCTTAATGAAACTAAAATCTGACGCCGAGGCATATTTAGGTGAGAAAATTACAGATGTTGTAGTGACAGTGCCAGCTTACTTTGACGATTCCCAAAGGAAGGCTACAAAAGATGCCGGTAAAATAGCTGGATTAAACGTTCTAAGAATTATAAACGAGCCAACGGCTTCATCTCTGGCTTTTGGCCTAGATAGGGAAAAGGAAGGAAAAATCGCAGTTTACGATTTAGGTGGTGGTACATTTGATATATCCATACTCGAAATAGGAGATGGGGTTTTTGAAGTTAAATCCACAAACGGGGACACGTATTTAGGTGGCGATGATTTTGACAGAGCCCTTATAGATTACGTTGCAGATGAATTCCAAAAAGAGCAAGGCGTAGACTTAAGAAAAGACGCAATGGCTCTTCAAAGATTAAAAGAAGCTTGCGAAAAAGCTAAAATAGAGCTCTCAAGTGCACTTGAAACAGAGATAAACTTACCATTTATCACAGCCGACGCAAGTGGTCCAAAACATTTAGTAATGAAGATAACAAGAGCAAAATTCGAGCAGTTAGTTGAGCCATTGATAGAAAGAACCCTTGAACCGTGCAGGCTTGCTCTAAAAGATGCAGGTCTTAAACCAGAAGATATCGACCATGTTATCTTAGTTGGTGGCATGACAAGAGTGCCCAGGATTAGAGAAGCTGTTAAAGAGTTTTTCGGCAAAGAACCAAGAAAAGACATAAATCCAGACGAAGCAGTAGCTTTAGGTGCTGCAATTCAAGGTGGAGTGTTAAAAGGCGATGTTAAAGACGTTTTATTGCTCGACGTAACACCGCTATCTTTGGGAATAGAAACGCTCGGTGGGGTAATGACAAAAATCATACCTAGAAACACAACAATACCAACAAAAAAAACGCAAACATTTACCACAGCCGAAGATAACCAAACAGCCGTTTCCATTCATGTACTACAAGGTGAGAGGGAATTTGCAAAGGATAATAAAACTTTAGGCAAGTTCGAGCTCGTAGGCATACCTCCTGCTCCAAGGGGTGTACCACAAATAGAGGTAACCTTCGATATCGACGCAAACGGAATACTCAACGTAACAGCTAAGGACAAAGCAACCGGAAAAGAACAGAGCATAAAAATAACGGCATCTAGTGGATTAACAGATGAAGAGATTGATAAGATGGTAAAAGAGGCTGAAGCACATGCGGAAGAAGACAGGAGAAAAAAGGAGCTTATAGAAACAAAGAACAAAGCAGATTCTTTAATCTACGCCACAGAAAAAAGTCTAAAAGATTTCCAAGATAAGATAAGCGAAGATGAGAAAAAAGACATTCAAGAGGCAATAGACAAACTAAAGAAAGCAATGGAAAGTGATTCCAAAGAAGAAATAGAAAAAACTATGGAGGAATTGGCAAGAAAATCGCACAAACTTGCAGAAGAGGCATACAAAAAAGCCCAAGCGGAAAACTCAGCAGCAAGTGGACAAAATTCTCAACAACAAGAGAAAAAAGACGATGATGAGGTGGTAGAAGCAGAAGTTGAGGAAGACAACAACTAAACAATATGCTATAACCTAAGCGAGTTTAATAAAAAGGGGGTTGAAGAAATTCAATCCCCTTTTTATTATTTAGCAGTAATTTTTAAGTGGGGTGAAATTAAATGAAAGATTATTACGACATCTTGGGTGTATCAAAAGATGCAAGGGGAGACGAAATAAAAAAGCGATTCAGGGAATTAGCTATAAAATACCATCCAGACAGAAATCCGGATAACAAAGAGGCAGAGGAAAAATTTAAAGAGATAAACGAAGCATACTCTGTTCTTTCAGACCCAAAAAAGAGAGCACAATATGACCAGTTCGGAGTCGTGGATGGTTCAGATGGTTATTCAAGCGAATACGATTTTGCAGACACTTTTAGTGACATCTTTTCTAATCTTTCAAGTGTATTTGGTGATATTTTTGGTGATTATTCCTACAGAAGAGGCCCCAGACCTGAAAAAGGTGATGACATAGGAATGAATCTAACAATAGATTTCAAAGAAGCAGTCTTTGGTGCAAAAAAGGAAATAAAAGTTAAAAGGAGAAAAACTTGCCCAAAATGTGGAGGTACAGGTGCTGATAAAAACGGTATAGAAACCTGTTCTTATTGTAGAGGAAGGGGCGAAATATCTTATTCCCAGGGATTTTTCTCAGTCAGGAAGACCTGCCCCAAATGTGGAGGTAAAGGCGTAATTATAACCAAAAAATGCACCAACTGTGGTGGTACAGGATACATATACGAAGAAGAACAACTTATTGTTAACATAGAGCAGGGTATAGATAACGGTGACGTTCTAAGAATAACGGGAAAGGGAAACCCTGGAAAAAATGGAGGACCAGACGGGGATTTATACATATACATTCACGTAAAGGAACATGAATTTTTCAAGAGAAAAGGAAGAGATATAAACATAGAAATACCTATATCAATAACGCAAGCCACTTTAGGGGCTGTTATAAAAGTGCCAACAATTTGGGGTGAATCTGAGATAACAATACCGCCAGGAACACAAAATGGAGATGCATTTGTTTTAAAACACAAGGGTGTAGAGCTCAACGGAGTCAGGGGAAAACAAACAGTTAAAGTTAAAGTGGTCATTCCAAAACAATTAACAAAACGTCAAAGAGAGCTTTTGGAAGAACTTGCGAAGGAATCTGGCGAGGATTTATCATATAAAGAATCTATTCTGGATAAATTCAAAAGCATGTTTAAATGAGTATAGATGTAGTAACTCTACCTATTATTGGTGCATTTATAGGATATTTTACAAATTATGTGGCCATAAAAATGCTTTTTTATCCAAAGAGACCTTATTACATAGGAAAAAACATTAGGTTACCTTTTACACCAGGTCTTATACCAAAAAAAAGAGACGAGTTAATAGAAAATATATCCAACGTTGTTGCAGAAAAAGTTATAAACAAAAACGAACTTACAAGATATGTATATTCAAAGAAAAACAGGGAATTTTTGTACAGCTACACTCAAAACATACTAAACGACCTATTGGATAAAAAGTTATCAGAACTCAATTTGCCTTACAGAAAAATTTCTAAAATCGTCTCAAAACAGATAGAGCAAACCAAGAAAACGTTTATTAGAGAAAAGTTAGCAACATTAGAGATAGATTTTGACTACATAACCTATAACGCATTTCTGCTTATTGATAAAAACAAGAGAGTTAAAGAACTAATCCAAAACAAAAATTTAGGGACCCTTTATCAAAACCTCGAATCTTTATCAAATAGCGCCCTATTTAACCTATCATCGAGGCTAGATGACCCTGAGATTATAGAGTTAATAAGAAAAAAGATAACAGAGTCACTAAATGACTATATAGACGAATCAAATATATTAACGGCAAGCTTTGTGTCCATGATAGCACCATTGATTGAAGAAAACGAGAAGGTTATGGACATAATTATAAATAAACTCAAACAACTGTTGAACGATAAAAATGTTAAAATTAGGGTTAAGAATAGCATAATTGAGGCGTTTAATAGAGATATACTAAATTTGAGGTTAGGAGAGTTATTCATAAAATTCACAAATTCAAGTTTAGATGATTTAAGAAAAACAGTCTCTTCAAAAACCAAAGAAATCTTTGATAGATTAAATATAAAACAAAAAATTATTGATGAAATCATAAATGCAATTGAAGCTGAAAAAACAGCAAGAAAAATAGTTGCATATTTTAGATTGGCACTTCAAAAAACCACGTTCCGTGATGTTCTAAAATTCATTAAACCCGAGTTTGAAAAAAAATTATCTAGATTTTTAGTAAACAATCTATTGATAATAGTAAGGAAGGAAAGCCAGCAGATATTTGATTTTGACATAGCAAAAAACGCGAAAAATAAATTGGAAAAATTGGATATAGGTCAAATTGAAGATATTGTGCTAAATATTAGTAAGGAGCAGTTCAAATACATAAACTTATTTGGTGGCATATTAGGCTTTATGATTGGGATTATAGAGGTAATCTTGAGGTGAAATGATGAGCGAAAAATTTGACAAACTTGTAAATATCGTTAAACGCTTGAGAGCTCCAAATGGTTGTCCGTGGGATAGGAAGCAGACACTTTACTCCTTAAAGCAAAACGTTATTGAAGAAGTTTTTGAGTTTATAGACGCTTTAGACAGAAAAGACATTGAAAACATAAAAGAAGAACTGGGCGATATGCTTTTACATGTAGTTTTCCATTCAATTATTGCCGAAGAGGACAGTCTTTTTTCTATAGACGATGTACTAGATGGTATATCAGAAAAGCTTATTCGCAGGCATCCCCACGTTTTTGGCAATGTAAAAGTTAATGGAGTGGATGATGTCTTAAAAAACTGGGATGAAATAAAATTAAAAGAAAAAAAAGAAAAGCCAAAACATTATTTAAATGATATTCCTAGAGGTCTGCCACCCATGGAGAGAGCTTATAAACTTCAGAAAAAAGCTTCAAAAGTTGGTTTCGATTGGTCAAGTTCAGATAAATGTTTTAAAAAGGTAAAAGAAGAATTCGAAGAACTATATGATGCTCATAAGAATAAAGACGAAGGTGCTATCAAACATGAAATTGGAGACATGTTTTTTGCCCTTATCAATTACTCTAGACTGTCAAACATAGATTCGTCAGAGGCTTTAAGAGAAGCATCCTTAAGGTTTGAAGAACGCTTCAACTGTGTAGAAGATAAACTCAAAGAGGAAAACAAAGCACTCACCGAATCAGATCTAAACGAAATGGAGCAACTATGGCAAATTTGCAAACAAAAAAACTAAAATAAATGCAAAATACTCTTTGGAACTTTAATAATTTTTTTCAACCCTTTATTTAGTTTATTTTTTATATATCCATTTAAATCTAACTTCACCTTAGGCTTATTCAAATCCCCCTTTACATAAACCTTCAAAGGCTTTTTTGCTATCATAATGTTCAAAACAGCGTTTACTTTATTTGCCTTCAAATTTACATAGGCATTTTTAGACGTAATTTGTGTCAAACGGCTTTTCATATAAAGGTTTGAGATTATCGTCATATTATCAATTTTGCTGTCGATAGTGGAAAGTTTGTAAATCTCACGCGTTATATCAAAGCCGGCAAGTGTATTAATCAAAAAAGACATCCTATTGGGCAAAAAGTGACCATTAATTAACTTAACATGGGCATAACCCTTAGCTGTCTTGAGATTGTAAGTCAATGTAAAATTGGTTTCTGAGTTGAACACCTCTGGATACTCAAGCATGTAAAGCAATTTAGATAATTTTCCGTCTGAATAGTTTGCATTAATATCATTGTCTTTGAACCTAAGCTTAAAATCTCCACCTGCGATGTTCTCAGAATAAGCATTTACAATCAAATCATCATCCTTGCTAAAATCACCGTTAAACACAACAGCCCCTCTTAGGTGCCTTTTTGTTGCAAAGTAAAGTTTATCCAAATTAGGCAGCATAAGCTTGAACTCACCTTTAACAACATCATCATCCAAATCTATATCAGACTTTGTAATATTAAATCTCGCAACATCAGAATTTAAGCTTGAAGTGAGGTGTAATAATTTACCTTTGGCATTAATATTCAAAACCACGTTAAATGGAATTTTAGCATTTTCAAAATTAAATTCCCTTTTTAGAACATCGGGGTTAGTTAAACCGTTTTTTAAATTAATAACAATATTACCTTTTGATTTTTTTCTACCTATATTATCAAGTTCCCCATTGGCTGAAATTTTACCGGAAGCATAAACAGGTTTTCCCAAAGCAGTCAAAATCTGGCTCAACTCTATATTAGATGCATTCAACTTTAATAACGAAGGCTTCTCATCAACCAATTTTACCGTGTAGTTTAAAGAGCCACCAAATGCATCAGCCACTCCATCTACAATAAAATCCCCAAAGCTTCCATACACCTTACCCTGCGTTTCAAATCTACCTTTTATAATGCTTTTTTTCATAAAACCACTTAAATCTTTTATAAAAACAGCATAATTTAAGTCCATACTCCTAGAAAATATGCTTAACCTACCATGCACATTCAAAAATTTCTTACCATTAAGATTACAAACCAACTTCAGCGTTGATGGACGCAAACTAAAAACTTCTACTGTTATGTTTTTTTCTAAAGCTTTGGACAGTTTCTTTTGAACCGTAGTTTTTAACATGTTGTTACCAATCTGCGTAAACAACAAACCGTAAACACTGACAATAATTAAAATCAAAAAACCCACTATAGCCAAAACAACCTTTTTCATGGATTACCTCCTAAACAAAATCTGAAAACAGTTTAGTTTTTTCAAGTGTTTTAACAAGTCTATACAATGTCTCGTTTACAGGCACATCAACACCAAACTTTTTACCCAGCTGAACAATATAACCGTTCAAATAGTCAATTTCAGTTCTTTTGCCTTTTCTTAAATCGACACCAACACTGGCATTCCACACTTTAGGTTTAAAATTCAATGAAAACTCAAACACTTCATCTGCTAATTTACGACAATCAAACCCCAAGTCAAAATTTTTTCCAATTTCCACAATCTCATTCAAGGATTTTTCAACAATCCACTGAGTATGCTCATAGGACAAATCAAGTGTGGCAGTCAAAGCGTTAATCGTGGCAGAAGAACAATAAAACATAAATTTGTGCCACTTATCCCTCATGATATTTTCAGATTTTTCAACCTTAACACTACTGTCTAAAAGAGCATTTATTAAAACTTCCAAAAAATTCTCATTACCCAAACTACCAAGCTTCATCCCATAATCAAAAAACTGTTCAAGCCTATTTCTGCCTATAAACTTAGAACCTATTAGCACAGAAGCAGGAAATATCTGATTTCTATCAAACATTTCCAAAGCCTTGTATTCCGTATAGACACCATTTTGAATAGTCATTATATTCGTATTTGGCCAACGTGTTTTAACTATTTGTAAATTCTCATCAGTATTAAAGCTTTTGCAGGCAAGTACAACCAAATCCGGCTCAAATTCAACTTTATCTGCACCGTCAACAATATTAATCATTTTTCTCTTATTTTCCCCTGAGAACTTTACCTCAAGCCCGTTCCTAGAAACAAGCTCAGCTATACGCTCCCTTGAAACACATACAACTTCATTTTTATCGTGTAGAAACCAGCCGATTAACAAACCCAATGCACCGGCTGCCTGTACAACAATTCTCATATCTCAACCCTCCTTTTTAACTATTTTAACAATTTTTGGTGGAAAATTAAATAAGAATTTGTATAATTAACTTAAAAAATATGGAGGTAAAACATGTATGAAAACATTGTCGTGGAAGTAAAGGATTTTATTGGAACTATAACCCTAAACAGACCTGATAACTTAAATGTCTTTACAACACCTTTGGCCAATGAGTTAAATGAAGCCCTATTAGAGCTTGATAAAAATAAAGATGCAAGGGTAATAGTCATAAAAGCGAACGGGAAGGGCTTTTCAGCCGGAATAGATATGAACGAGTTAAAAAACAAAACTGCCACTGAAATATATGACACAATAACCCTTATGGAAAGAATGAATCTAACCCTTACAAGTATAAGCACACCTACAATCGCATCTGTTCACGGATTCGCTGTTGCAAATGGGTTTGGCTTAGTATCTCTTTGTGATTTAGCCATCGCAGCAGAAGGGACAAAATTCGGGGCAACGGCAATAAATGTTGGACTATCATGCATAGGCCCTGCCGTATCTATTTCAAAGTTAGTGGGAAGAAAAAGAACCTTAGAGCTACTTTTAACAGGCAGAATAATTTTAGCAGAGGAAGCTTTGGAATGGGGATTAATAAACAAAGTAGTTCCAAAGGACAAATTAGAAGAAGAAACCAACAAATTAGCTAAAGATTTAGCAAGCAAAAGCCCCCTAGCGCTTCAAATAACTAAAAGAGCATTTTACAACATGTCAGATATACCCTTAGAAAAAGCTTTAGAAATTGCAAATCAGGCATTTACCCAAATTTGCACGCTTGAAGATGCAGAAGAGGGCATACAGGCATTTTTAGAGAAACGAGAACCAAATTGGAAGCTAAAATAAATTTGAAAATGCTAAAAAGTCGGTTATAATGGTGTGCGTTGTTTTCGGGGCGTAGCGCAGTTTGGTAGCGCACCAGTTTCGGGTACTGGGGGTCGGCGGTTCGAGTCCGCCCGCCCCGACCATCTTACATTTACATTGCCTCCATAAATGGCGTAAAGGCAATAATTTCTGTATCTGTCTCATGCACTAAAACCATATGTTCTAACCTAATACCCAACTCTCCAGGTACATAAATGCCAGGTTCAATAGTAAAAACCATATTTGGTTGTAAAACTATATCATTCCCAGGAACAAGATAAGGAAATTCGTGAACCTCTAATCCAACTCCATGCCCCAATCCATGAATAAAATATTTATCTAATCCAAATTTAGACAACTCTTTCTTCGCTCTCTCATAAACCTCACCCGCCTTTGTCCTTCCAGGCGCTATCATCTCTGTAGAATATAATTGGGCATAAAAAACGGCATTGAACAGTTTCTTTTTTTCATCGGTTTTTTCACCCATTAAAAACGTATAGGTCATATCAGAATTATATCCATTAATATTTGCCCCAAAATCTATAACAACAAATTCACCATCTTCTATTTTTTTATCTGTAGGCATATGATGGGGATAAACTGCGTTTGCTCCGCTTGCTACAATTGTATCGAATGCCTCTTTTTCAGCTCCATGTTTCCTCATTTGATAAACAAGTTCATCCGCAATTTCTTTTTCAGTTATACCAGGTTTTAAATATGGATAAATTTTTATAAAAGCGTTTCTTGCAGTAAAAGCTGCACGTTTAATCTGATTAATTTCATCGCACTCTTTAATCATGCGCAAAATAAGAGTTTGATTAGAAAAATCCACTATCTCAAAACCATCAAAAGCTTTTATTTGCTTATAGCTTAAGCGGAAAAAATCTAACCCCACCTTTTTAATGCCTTTTTTCCCTAAAAAGTTCGCAACATCTTCCAAATCCCTAGACAAAATTACGTTATTTTTAACCGCATCCAAAGCCGATTGATAATAGAGGCTGCTAACAAATAGATTAGCCTCCTCCTTATCAACAACCAAAACACCCTCAACATCTGCTCCAGAAAAATACTTTATGTCAGCATTATTCTGTATTCCAAAGATTATAGTAGCATCACAATTAAACTCATTAAGTTTCTCTCTCAATTTTTCTATTCTTTGGCTCATCATAACTGTGTCTCCTTTACAGTGCAATTTCTCCTCTCTTTAGCTTTATAAAGCGCTTTATCCGCCTTTTTGATTAAAGTTTCAATAGTGTCGCCCTCTTTAAATCCAGCTGCACCAAAACTTGACGTAATAGAAAAAATATCATCCTTGTATTTAAACTTTAGCTTGCCAATTGCTAACCTCAGTTTCTCCGCAACATCATAAGCCTTATCTAAATCTGTGTTCGGCAAAATAATTATAAACTCTTCACCACCGTAACGTGAAGCTATATCAGCAGACCTGATAATCGACTTAACCGTCTTGCAGAAACCCTTTAAAACCATATCTCCGGCCAAATGGCCATAAGTGTTGTTTACATTACTAAAATGGTCAAGGTCGGCCATAATTATTGAAAGAGGCTGTTTGTAACGCTCTGCCCTTGCTATTTCAATTCTAAGGAAATGTATCAATCCCCTTCTGTTATAAATACCCGTTAATGGGTCAATAACCAGATTTTCTTGAGCCTTTTTAAGCTTTTCGCGTAAATCCTCTATCATTTGCTGTGACTCTCTAAGCTTTGTAGAGTATTGCTCAATCTCACTCTTCATACTAACCGTTGTGTCTTTTATCTTTATTGCTATGCCAATCAATCTTTTACTTAATTCGTCAACGTCAACATCCTTACTACTTATAGCACTGTTAATCTCGTTAATATGGCCTTCAAAAGTGTCAACATAGTTACTTGAGGAAGATGTAAAGGTAGTAATTGTGTATATAAGAGCCTTTAAAGCTTTATTGAGTTTGTTTTGAAGTGAATCTATATACTCTTCTTCTAATTTCTCTTTTTCTTTAACCAACTCCTTAATTTCATCCCTAATATCCCTCTCATCAATTCTGTAAGGGCTTGCAATAAGTTTACTCTGCAACTTCTTAACCTTATCCAAATATAATTTAGCTCTATTATCATCACTTTCTACATCCAAAAGAGAAAATAGAATCTGGAGTATATCTCTATAAACGACATCTTTAGAGTCCTTAGTTGTCGTACCTAATCTAAACAGAATTTCTTTAGTTTGTTTTAAGGAATCTACATCTATTTTTCTTTTAAGAATCTCCTTAACCTTCTCTAAGCTGTCGCGCCACTTTTTATCCGATTCAGCAGTTTTTGCTATCGCAACCAATAGGCTAATATTATTTAAGATAAGGTTGTTAAAGACGGCTTTCTTATTTTGAACAAACTCATCGTGTTCTATCACAAAATCTGCAATTGCATTGCGGAAAGCCACTAACTTAGATGTATCTTCTTCATACTTTATCTTTTTCACCTTCTCCTTGAATGCGTCTATCTTGGCATCTATCTCCTTATCCCCAACTTTTAGAGAAATCAAAAGATACACTATAGCCGCTGATAAATTTTCTATATATGTGGAGCACGAAACTCTTGTCTTAGAACTTCTTCTAATAACCATTAACACCCCTAGCTAAAAAAAACAAACAAGTTGACAAAGTTAACCTTAAAAACTAATCTATAATACAACTTATGTTGCTTTCTGTCCAATTTTTGGGTGCTTTTTTTAATGATTAAAACTAAGCAGTTTATAGACATAACAAAAACAAACCTCCTTATATTATCTATTAGACTCCTATCTGTAGCAGGAGCTATTCTTTGGGTAACCAACCCCAATCTTTACATAGCAACAATAAATAAAGAATATCTAATATTCATATATAATGCAATAATATTTGTTTACGTGTTGTTTTTTGTTTTACGGTTTACAATCCCTCAAAAAACAAATAAATGTGAACACTTTTGTCTTATGACCTTTATTTTTGACCAAATAGCGATATCCTTTTTCACATACAATACAGGAGGTTTTTCAAGCCCATTTTATTCTGGATACTTTGTTGTAATCACATTCTCTGCTTTTGTGCTAGGTTTAAAAAATGCTACTATTACGGCATTTTTTGGGGCTTTGTTTTACATTTTATTTAACTATTCATACGGGATTGGATTATACAACCTAGCCGATATTGCATACAGAATTATACCGTTTTTCATAATTGCCTATCCTACTGGTATTTTAAGCGACAGATTAGAAAAACACTTAGTCGAGATAGAAAAATTAAATGCCAAATTAAAAAGCAAGAATACAAAACTCAGAGCAACACTGATGGAAATGGAAAAAATGCATAACCAACTTGTAAAAAGGGAAAAAGAAAAAACCATGCTAGACTTAACAGAAAGTATGGCACACAGATTAAGAAACCCATTAATGAGTTTAGGCGGCATAGCAAGAATACTAGACAAAAAAATAAAAAAAGGTGCAAATTTGGATGAGATGCAAAAATACATAGAATACATTAAAAACGAAAGTAAAAACATGAGCGAACTCATAAATAATCTATTAGAAATGAGCTCAAGGAATATAGAGATGAGCTTCATCTCCTTAGAAAACTTAATAAAAAGCTTGGTTAGTGAATTAGAGGAAAGCATAAAACAAAACAACATATCACTGGAACTCAATATAGAAAAAAACCTACCTCCTTTAAGAACAGATAAAAATAAACTAAGGATAAGTTTAAGAAATATAATTGACAACTGTATAAAAGTCATGAAGCACGGAGGTAAGCTAACTATTAATGTCAGCAAATCAACTGCAATTGACAGCACTATTGAAATAACAATAAAAGACACTGGGCCTGGCATACCAAAAGATATTCTTAAAAACATATTCAAACCGTTTGAGTCTGGTGGCTCTGTAAAAAAAGGTATAGGTTTGCCTTTAGCTAAACATTCTATTGAAATTTTGGGCGGAGAACTCTATATAGAAAGTGAAATTGGCATTGGCACAACGTTTAAAATAATTCTACCTATGTGAGGTTTAAAAATGAGAAAAACTGTTTTAAGTGGGATGAGACCAACAGGCATCTTGCATTTAGGAAACCTGTACGGCGCTTTGCAAAATTGGATAGATCTTGAGAAAGAAAATTATAACAGATTTTACTTTGTTGCAGATTGGCACGCTCTTACCACAGGATTCGACGATGCAAATAACATTCTAGAGAGTACAATAAATATGGTTATAGATTGGATTGCCTTTGGACTAAGCCCAGAAAAAAACACAATATTTATACAATCGCTCGTTAAAGAACATGCAGAGCTATTTCTCCTGTTATCTATGATTACTCCCGTCGGATGGCTTGAAAGAGTTCCTTCATATAAAGACCAAATTGCACAATTAGGCAAGGCCAAAACATCCAATTACGGATTTTTGGGCTACCCAATTCTAATGGCAGCAGATATTATAATTTATAAGGCTCATTACGTGCCTGTTGGCTTAGACCAAGTTGCTCACTTGGAGTTCACAAGAGAGCTAGTGAGGCATTTCCATAATCTAACTCAAACAAATGTATTTATAGAACCCCAACCTCTTTTAACAAAAGTCCCAAAAATCTTGGGACTAGATGGTAGGAAAATGAGCAAATCATATGGCAATGCCATATACCTATCCGATTCAGAAGAAGAAACTGCGAAAAAAATTAAGGTTATGTTTACAGACCCAAGGAGAAAACGCAAAACTGACCCAGGCGTAGCAGAAGAGTGTGGTGTGTTTATGTTACACAAAATATTTACACCAAAAGAAACCCAAAATGAAATAAAAGACGCCTGCTCTAAAGCAACAATAGGATGTGTAGAGTGTAAGAAAAAACTGATTAATAATTTAAACAGCGCCCTTAACCCAGTCAGAGAAAAAAGAGAAAAATTGCTAAATAAAAAAGAATATGTTAAAGAAATGTTGACAGAAGGCTCTAAAAAGGCCCAAGATGTAGCTTCAAAAACATTGGAAGAGGTGAGAGATGCAATTTTTTCAGCAAAAAGATTTAGAAAAGCTTGAAAAGGATCTGATAGACAAAAATACTCAATTGTATAACAAAACTGCCCTTTATTTCTTAATGAACCATATTCTTCTACAACACGAAAGATATGAAGAAAATTATAGTTTTATCATATTTGACTGCAGCAAAGAACACAGCGTAAGATCTAACTGCAAAGACATGAGTCAAAGTGTAATAGATAAAGCTATTGCAGAAAAACTTAAAAAAATTTGCAGACGAAGCGATATTCTTTTTCACTGCAGCGAAGGTATATTCTGCATTTTAACACGAGTTTTTTTGGGAGATGATACCGTTCTCTTTTGTGAGAAAATTACAAGAAATTTCGAATATTTAGGAAACGAAGATTGCACATTAGAAGTAAAACCTAAATACGGCATTACATTCTCAAAAATGGACGATACTCCAGAAAGCTTCGCTCAACGCAGCTGGGATGCCTTAAACAGGGCAATAGATGAAGAAGAAATTATAGTAATTGAAACTTAAGTTGAACCTAAAAACTTCTTATCTATAAAATTAGTGTCGTAATTGTTGTTTATAAAGTCGTTAGTGGTAAGCAGTCTTTGAAAAAAAGGTATTGTGGTTTTAACACCCTCTATAACAAATTCATCTAAACATCTAAGCATCCTTTTACGAGCTTCCTCCCGGCTGTTACCTCTAACGATAAGTTTCGCTATCATGGAATCATAATATGGTGAAATTTTAGTTCCACACGCGACAGCGGTATCCACCCTAACACCAGGCCCACCTGGGATGTAAAGCCCTTCTATAGTTCCTGGAAACGGATAGAACTTATCAGGGTCTTCAGCGTTTATTCTGCACTCAATTACGTGAAATTCTGGCTTTAGTGCAGACTGCATAAAACTTAACTCATACCCTGCAGAAACGTTAATCTGTTCCTTAATTAAGTCTATACCAAAACACATCTCGCTTACCGGGTGCTCAACCTGTATACGCGTATTTATCTCAATGAAATAAAAATCTTCACCATCAAATAAAAATTCCATAGTTCCTGCATTCTTATATCCTAAAACCTTGGCCGCCTCAACAGCTGTGTGGTGCAGTTTTTTTCTCGTGTATTCCTTTAAAACTGGAGAGGGGGATTCTTCCAACAATTTTTGATGTCTCCTTTGAAGCGTGCAGTCCCTTTCACCAATATGAACAATATTTCCAAACTCGTCAGCTATAATTTGAACCTCTATATGCCTCGGATGCTCTATAAACTTTTCTATATAAATATCGTCTCTACCAAAAGAAGCTTTAGCTTCAAGTTTCGCAGCACGGTAAGAGTCAATAAGCTCGCTTTCTTTTCTTACAACTCTCATACCCTTACCGCCTCCTCCCCATGATGCTTTCAACAACAGTGGATAGCCAATTCTATTGGCAACTTCAATTAAACTACTCTCATCATCTATTGACCCACTACTACCAGGAACAGTAGGTATACCATTTTCATCCAATATAGCTTTAACTTTAGCTTTATCAGCCAATCTTTCCATAGTTTCTGCATCAGGCCCTATAAATTCTACGCCCAAATCGTCGCAAATTCTAACAAAATTAGGATTTTCGGACAAAAAACCGTATCCAGGATGAACGGCATCACATCCAGAATTTGCTATAGCTTGGGCTATATTAAAAAGGTGTAAATAACTTTTCTTGGCTTCAGCAGGCCCTATACAAATTGCTTCATCGGCTAATTTTACATGCATAGAGTCCTTGTCTTCTGTGGAATACACAGCAACAGTTTGTATACCCAACTCTTTAGCAGCCCTTATAACCCTAACAGCTATCTCTCCCCTATTTGCAATAAGGATTTTCTTAAACATCAATCCAACCTCTTAACAAGAAATAATGGCTGGTCAAATTCAACCTTTTGGCCATTTTTAACCAATATCTGCTCAATCTTGCAAGGAAACTCAGCTTCCAACTCATTCATTATCTTCATAGCTTCCAAAATACACAGAGTTGCTCCCTTCTTCACCTCATCTCCAACCTCAACATAAGGGGAAGATGTTGGAGATGGAGCCCTATAAAACGTCGCAACCATTGGGGACTTAATCTCTACAAGCCCTTCCTTTGCCCCCTTTTCCTTCTTTTCACCCATTCTCTCTTCAACGACTTCTTTATCCAACTGTTGTTTCTGCTCTCTAGTTTCAACTGCTACAGGTTGAGGAGCCTGTGTGACAATATTATCCCCAACAAACGCCTCTTTCTTTTTTAACATTATATGTATTTCATCATCTTTGTATTCAAATTCCACAAATTGACTTTTTTCAACAAAACGCATCAAGTCCTTCAATGACTTTAAATCCATCACAAACCCCCTTTCATTATCATGAAAACTATATCAAAAAAAGAACTTTCATTCAAATGCTATTTAGAATCTAAATTATAAGCAATAAACTTTAACTTCTTTAATTTTACCCTCAATACGTAAAGTAAATCCTCAAGAGTATCGCCTTCGTCCGGGTATAACACATGTGTTTTGTAAAGCAAGCCACTTGAGAACTTTTTAAAATCTTGCTCGTTATTCAAAAATTTATGTTTAAGATTCTTTTCTACTTTTTCAATAAACGAAAAAAATGTGCTTACATTATCAGCCGGGCACAAACATATAAAAGAATCTGCTCCCGAACGCATAATTCTCAGCAAATAAGGACTTTTCATCAACTCTTCAGATAAAGTTTCTATCATTTTATTTCCATATCCAGCACCGTATTTGTAGTTTATGTAACCCAAGCCAACTATATCCAAACCAAAAAGGTGAAACTTCTCTCTTTTTTCTATTTTTTGCTTAACGTATTCAGAAAAAACCATAAACCTATCTGTCCCCGTTAGATAATCCTTAAAAAATATATTAGCTCTCTCTTTTTCAATATTTTTCACCTTCGGCAAATTAAACCCGTTAGAACTTTCTAATAAGTATGCATCAACCAAAACATTCTTGACCTTATCAAATATAAATTTATCCAGCTCTATTTCGTCCATTATCTCTATAGCTTCAACCGGCAAATACTTTTTTTTGCTCCTATAGATTCTTTCGCTTGTTAGAGCGTCAAACACGTCGGCTATAGCAAGTATTTTAGCGCAAGGTTCAATTTGACTACATAAAAGGCCGTCTGGATAACCACTTCCATCGCATCTTTCGTGGTGATGCCTAATACATTCCGCTATAGACCTAAGGTGGTCAATATCCTTAACCATTTCATAAGAAAACACGGAATGATATTTTATTATTTCCAACTCATGTTTTGAGAGCCTACCCGGCTTTAAAAGAATAGAATCTGGAATGCCAATTTTTCCTATATCGTGTAAAAGACCCGCTATATAAAGCTTATTGTTTGTTTTTTCATCATACCCTAAAGCTTCGCTTATCTTTTTAGCGTAAAAGGCAACGCGTTCTGAATGTCCATGAGTGTAAGAATCCCTCAACTCCGACATCTTCATAAAAGACCGAACAAACTGCTCCTCAGATTTTGTTAACACATCTTTCAATCTTCTAAGCCTTTTAAAAGAAAAAATTGCCATCACAAGATGAAAACCCACATTTCTAAGCAAAAGCTTATGGTAATTTATATTCTCAATATCTTTCGTATACCCATAAGCAAAAGAGGCCACTATATGCCCATTATATTCAACAGGAACAAATAGGCCATTTACAACACCGAGTTCTTTAGCCTCAAGAGATAGCGGCAAATCTAATTTATCTAAAATTTCCTTATATGTAACAGCTTTATTAACTTTGGCTTTGTAAAGTTTATAAACAATCCAATCCTTAACTCTATCGTTTATACCATTAAAAAATGCTGTAAATCCACCTGTTCTATCGACTACACAGTATATATTATCTGAAGGCATTATAAACCCAGTAACTTCAGCCCCAGAAAGCCTTAAGATCTTTCTCAAGTTCTCTTCTAACCACACATCCATAGGCTTGTTTATACTACCCTTTAAGGAAGAGGATAAAATAACATGCATATCCTCAGTTTTCTTATGAAGCTCAACCTTGTATTTATCAAAAGATTCAGACAAAACCAAAGCTATGGCGTTAGCACAGTATTTTAAAAAGTCTATATGGCTCTCAATTTCCTCAAAAGGCTTAAAACTCGCAAGTTGCAGTACACCGTAAACTTCACCGTTTCTCTCAATAGGGATACTTACTACACTCTTTAAAGACGCTTCCCTCCATGCAGGTTCTGCGTTTTTATAGTCAGAATAATCTTTTATTATAAGCAATTTTCTTTGCTCAAAGGATTCTCTAAAAGCCCCAGAATATCTTATTATACCTATCTTTTTTAACTTTTCTTTATCAACAACCCTATCGGAAATATATCTTTCAAAATAAACACTTATTCTTCCGTCAGCTAAAGCTACCAAATCCACAATGCCGAGAACTACAACATCTTTTTTAAAATAATCAACAAGGACAGACAACAATTCCCTATCATTTCTTCTGGGCTTCCATTTTGAAATAATAAAATTTATAACTTCCAAATTTTTATACATCACCTTTCCATGATACAAAAATTCATATAGAATCGCAAAATATATTAGTCAAGAAGCGATAGAAACTCTTCTCTTTCTAAGGGTTTGCTAAACAGAAAACCCTGAATATAGTCACATTCCATCGACTTTAAAAGCTCAAGCTGTTTTTCAACCTCAACACCTTCTGCCACTGTCTTAAAACCAAACTCTTTAGCAACGTTAACTATCAATCTCACAAGACTCAAGTCTTTCTCATTTTCCATCATTCCCCTAATAAAGGAAATATCTATCTTTAAAATATCTATGGGTAGTTCCCTTATGTAGGTCAAGGAGGAGTAACCCGTTCCAAAATCATCAACTGCAATGTTTACATCCATTTTCTTTAATTGGTTCATTATGCTTTTTGTGTAGTTTCTATTTTCTAAAAACACCCTTTCAACAATTTCTACGGTTAAAAATCTACCATCCACTCCGTATTCTTTCAACGTCTGTTTGATAGTTGTCACAAGATAATCCCTTCTAAAGCTCTTAGCAGATATGTTGACCGATATTGGAACTTTGTTCTTGCATTCCGATATGGTCTTGACAGCTTGATTTATCAAATATTCCTCAACATCGTATATGAGATTTGAATTTTCCAATACGTCAATAAATTCACCCGGTGATATAATTTTTCCATTATGTTTCCATCTAATAAGGGATTCAGCTCCGGCAATTCTACCAGTTCTTATATCGTAATATGGCTGATAAAATAGAACAAACTCTTTATTATTAAAGGCATTATTAAGTTTGGTTTTAAGTTCAATAACTTTCAATGCTTTTTGTTGGGATTTCTTTTTAAAAAAGCCAATTTCGTTATCGCCCTCCCTCTTTGCGTTAGCCAAGGCAAACTCAGCCTTTGTAAGCAGTTCCTCAATATCACTTCCATCAGATGGGTAAAAACTTACACCAATGCAATACGATGGAGAAAATTCATCATTATTAATTTCTACAGATTTATTCAACGCTTTTAGCAAATTAGTTAAAGTTATCAAAACATCTTCATCCGATGAATAGCCAAACAAAACCAGGGCAAATTTATCTCCCGATAGCTTTCCTGCCAAATCATAACTACCCATAAAATTCGTAATTCTCTGAGCCGTTATCTTAATTATCTCATCCCCACCTTTATATCCATAAGCCTGATTAATGTATGAACAATTCCTCACATCAACAATTGCCACAGCCAAAATCTTGCCATATTCCACTTTTTTCAGAATATCCCTAGCTTGGGATATAAAATTTTCCTTGTTCGGCAAACCTGTTTGTGGATCATGGTTTGAAAGGTAGGCAAGCCTTTTTTGAAGATTGGTTTCTTTGGTGATATCCTTGCCAACGGCTATATAATATTCAACCCCATCCTCTTTAAAAGGAATAATTGTGGTATATCCATATACCAATCTGCCATCTTTTGTTCTATAGCTAAAAACATCGCTAAATGTTTTACCCTGCCTCATTGCTTTCATAAATCTTCTTACAAAAGCGTAGTCATGGAGCCCGCTTGAGAAAACAGAGTGCTTTTTTCCTATTATTTCTTCTACAGTAAAGCCATGCATTTTAACAGCAGCTTCATTCATATAAACGACCCTAAAATCCTTATCCATAATAATGACATAGGAAAAACCTTTTTGCATAGCCAAACTTATGAGTTTATTCCATCTTCTATCCACAATAACCTTGATAGAGACAGACAAATCTTCCGTTATCTGATTAAGCAAACCCAAAAACTCTTTATCAAACACAACATCTTGAGAGAAAACAGAAACCAAAACAGCTATGTTTTTATCTTTTATACGAATAGGCAAAGCAAAACACTTTTTTAAATTATATTTTTTAACATAATCCACGAAACCTTTGATCCTCGCATCATTCTTCATATCGTCAACAAGCTTTACATTACCAGTATTAAAAGCGCGTATAAAAGGCAAATGAGCTCCATTAGGAGGTAGTTTTTCCAATCTATCTTTCAAAGTAGTAACAAAAGATTTAAATTTATCATCAGAAAATGCAGAGTAAGACATTTTCCACTTATCTCCAAATCTAAATACCAAAAAAGAAACACTAGCGCCTAAAAAATCAACAACAAGTTTGCAAAGGCTCTCAAATATTTCCGGTTCGTTTTCTGCGGATATCAATGCCTCATTTAAGTAAAACAGCGTTTTATAAAGCCTATTAAGCTGTTCTATTTTTCTACTTTGGGTCTTTCCATGAGTAATATCGCGCATCAAACCAACAAATTTTATCTCGCCATCTTTTCTTTTAATTGATGCAATGGAAACGTCAAAGTATCTAACTTCACCAGATTTAGACCTAATAGAGGTGTCAAATCTGACAGAACCATTTTCTAAAGCATGCTTTATTATTAAACTATCTTCACAACTACCTCTACCACCATCAAGGAAATAAAACGGCGTCTTACCGAACACCTCATTAATTTCATATCCAAAGGTTTTTGTAAAAGCTCTATTCACAAACTCCATCTTGCATTTCGAATCCGTTATAACAACACTCTCTTCAATCCTATTTAAAACATTCATTATAAGTTTTAGATATTTATCTTTTTCCAGTCTTTTAAGTGCAAACTCTATATCAACGGTCAATTCAGTTAAGAGGTCAAGAAACTCATCTACAAATGCATTCTTTTCACCTGAAAAAACAATCAATATGTACTCAATCTTACCATCTTTATGTATAGGTATTGCGCAGTGAGACATAAAACCGCATTTAAGTAAATCTTTACGCCAATAACCAATGTGAGGGTTAGTATATGTATCTGGATTTAAAATTATCTTTCTTTCCAAAAAAGCTTTAGCGGCAATCCCACCTCCATGCTCAGATTTACCATTCACAGATGCCCTCACACTTTCAAAGAAATCACCACATTCTCCAGCTTTATGTGTTATATTAATAGATAAGTTCGATTCTATACGTGCTACTACTGCTGCCTTAAAGCCAACATCCACTATAACATTGCAAATACCTTCAAGGAGTTCATACTCATTTTCTATCCTGACAATCAGTTGATTGATATTTTTTAATGCCGAATATACCCTCTTAAGATTTGTCTCATTGGTTTCATCCAACCCAACAAGTAAACCTGCAGGCTTACCTTTAAAAACAACACTGTTTCCATATACAGAAAATAGTCTGTAATTCCCATCTTTTGCGGGTATCTTAACGCCAAAATATTTGCTACTAAATTTCTCACCAGACAATCGATGCTCAACATGATGTTTGCATATACTTTTGTGTGGTTCCAAAATAAAGTCACAGAGATACTTGCCTCGAATCTCATCTAAAGAAATTCCAACTATATCCAAAAAAGAGTTGTTAGCGAATATTATATTCCCGCCCTCACCGTAAATAACAATATGCGCATTTTCCACATTATCAAAAAGCTCAAAAAGAGCCTCATCAACCCTAGGTTTCTCAGAGCCAAAAACAAATCCATCTACGTAAAATTCATTCTCTTCTTCCTTGCGGCTAATCACAGTACAAGAAAATTTATCAACCTTTATCTCAAAAACATGCTCTTCTTTAAAATTATTTTCTACGCAGAGTTTTATCTCATCATGGGATATTCTTTGGTTATCTACATCTATCACAGAGAAGTTAGAAAATTTAAAGGACTCGCCTTTTTTTACAACTTTACCTTCAAAAATCACATACACAAACATACAAACACAATTCTATTGTCAAGCGAATAATTTGTCAATTATATAAAACTCAATCACAGAATATCTTTAAGTTTCAGAACTCCAGAAGCCATCGCCTCCCTACCCTTTTGCAACAATAGTGGAGTTTTCTCAATCTCGAAACGACCTACATCGCCAATATCAGGCTTTATTATGAGTTCAGCGAAGCTTTCCAGTTCTTTATTTCTAATCTCAACCATACTTTGCAAACTTTCAAGCAACACCTCAAACATATTGTTCGGCCTTTTGCCTTTCCCATAAGAGGAAAGTTCAACACCAACCACCACATCAAACCCATAAGTTTTTAAAACCTTACAATTCACATCAGCAACCAAAGAACCGTCAACAAGAACCATGCCATTAAACTCAAAAGGAACAAAAATGCCTGGTATAGCGCAACTCGCAGCCACAGCTACATGAACAGGGGTATCATCTAAAAAAACAAACTGTTCAGCCTTCATTAAATCCGTTGCTGTAATAAAAAGAGGCATATTAGCATCGCCAATCTTTTTCTCACCTATAGCACTAATAATAAGCTTTTCTATCCTATCCGTCTGAGACAAACCCATTTTAGACATCTTCCAGTGAAAAACATCTCCTAATTTTAACTTAAGAGCCATCTCTTTCATCTGATAAGGTTTATACCCAAAGGCATACAAAGCAGCCACGATGCTTCCAGCTGATGTTCCTGCAATCCCATCAATTTTTATACCGTTTTCTTCAAGTACTTCTAAAACACCAATATGAGCGGTCGCCCAAATAGCTCCGCCACCTAAAGCAACACCAAGTTTTTTATCATTTCGCTTAAATAAACTTAAAAGTTCCATATGTTTTTATTTTATCAAATTTTTAAAGAAAAAGTAGTTTAATTTAACCCATTTTTTTGGTATAAATTTTAGATATGAGGATTAAAAAACAATCAAACAAGTATTGATCTGGAGGTAAAAATGTTTGAGAATTTGAAAGTATGGATAAATGGAAAGTTCGTGAATTGGAACGATGCAAATGTACACTTGTTATCACACAGTTTCAGCAGAGCGAGTGCAATATTTGACGTCATGGGGTTTCACGAAACACCTAAAGGAACAGCAATTTTTAAGGCTGACAAGCACATAGACCGCTTTTTCAGGAGTGCAGAGCTTTTGTATATGGACATACCCTACTCAAAAGACAAGATTAAAGAGACGATAAAAGAAAGTATAAAGAAAAACAACATAAAAAAGGGACTTGTCAAAATTATGGGATATTTCAGCGAACAGGCTATCATTTCACTAGTGCTTGACGACCCAATCGATATTGCCATATTTGTAATACCTGAAACAGATGACCCAGAGCTCAAGAAAACAGAGCCCTTAAAAGCTTGCTTTTCATCGTGGCGAAAGATACACCCAAAAACTGTGCCGGTAGAGGCTAAAGCATGCTCAAATTACCTAAACGGTGCATTAATTAGAAGGGAAGCAATGAAAAGAGGTTTTGACTTGGGAATTTCGCTAACCACCGAAGGTTACGTTGCTGAAGGTTCTATAGAATCTGTGTTCATGGTAAAAGATGGCGTTCTTAAAACATCAAAAACAGGCAATATACTGCTTAGCATAACGCGCATGTCAGTTTTAGAGGTGGCAAAATCAATGGGTATAGAAACCCGAGAAGAAAACCTTCTTCCTTCAGATTTCATGCAAGCAGATGAAATATTCAGTTCTCACACGGGCATAAAAGTCAACCCAGTAAAGCAGATTGAAAGTCGGGTATTAGAACCTGTTCCTGGAGAAATCACAAAAAAACTATTGAAGGAGTTTGATGATATTCTCAACCTAAAAAATGAAAGATTTTTAGACTGGTTAGAGTTTGTTTAAATGCCACCACTTTTGAGTATTTCTATAATTGTGTTTTATCTATCGATACTCATAAACCTATTTTTTTACTTCCAATTAGCAAAAAGAGATAAGCATTTTGAAAATTTTTCGTCAATCGGTGTTTTAACAGCGTTTACTGTTGGCTCTTTCTTGCTTTTAAACGGTTTTGCTTTGAAAATCCTTGTAGCTCTCATACCACTAGCCTTTTTCGGCTTCATGTTAGACTTTGACAAAATCACACACAGGCTTTTATTAGAAATTTTGAGTTTACTTTTAAGCATTTTGGTCGTTTTGTTTATTTTTCATATGACCTTTAAATTACCATTACTCGTTTTCGCGATTACACTACTGTTAAACCGTATACCAAACAGCACAAAATTTCTCATCTTTTTATACATATTCCTATTCATTTGTCTCGCTTTTCTATATCAAAAAATGGGCAATCCAAGTCTAATAAAAACATCCACACTTTTAGCCGTATCAACAGGTACACTAATTTTCGTAAATGTAGGCAAAGAGCGTATGAAAATAGGCTATAGCTTAAAATACAGTCTAAATTTTTTTATTGGTGCTATATTAATTGAATTATTGAAACAAATGTAGAGGTGAAAAAATGGAAAAGATTTACATAATTGGTCATAAAAATCCAGATACAGACGCAATTTGTTCTGCAATTGCATATTCAAAATTAAAAAACATAATAGACACAAACAACACCTACATACCGGCAAGGTGTGGCAACATAAACAGACAAACAAACTTTGTCCTAAAAAAGGCAAACACCAAGTCACCTGTTCTTTTAAACGACGTTTATCCAAGAGTATCTGATATAATGACCAAACCACCAATAGCTCTTAACAAAAACGCACCGCTTTTTGAGGTTATGCAAACAATTAAGGAAAAGGGCATAAGGCTTGTGCCAATCGTAGATAATGACAATAAATTACTAGGCATAACCAGCGTTTTCGAGCTAACAAACTTCTTCATCTCAGACAGAATCGATAAAAAACCAACGTATCTATTTGACCTTGACAACTTTAAAAAGGTGCTCGGCGGATATTTTGTGAAGAAAGCGAACAAAACAACATTCAAAGGTCAAATAATCATAGGAGCAATGCCGTTTGACAAGTTCAAAGACTACGCTCAAAACATAAAACCAGACGAAACGGTTTTAATTGTAGGAAAAAGAACTAAAATCCTAAATTATGCAATAAACAACCAATTTAAATGCATTGTTTTAACGGCAATTACATCTGAAAGGGAGCTAAAAGATATAGATTTTGCCAATTTTAAAGGAAGTGTATTTGTATCCTCATTTGACACATCTCAAACAGCAAGAAGACTAACCCTTAGTTCACCTGTAAAGTCCGTTTTAAACAAAAATGTAAAAACAGTCAAAGAAACAGATTATGTATCAGAAGCAAGAGAACTGCTCAGCCAAACGTCTTACAGAGGATTACCCACAGTTAACGATGAAAACAAACTTGTAGGTATCGTAACGAGGTCTGACATAATTAAAAAATTCTCAAATAAGGTAATCCTAGTTGACCACAATGAAGCCACACAGGCTATTAATGGTATAGAAACAGCGGAAATTTTAGAAATAATAGACCATCACAGACTCGGTACAACTAAAACCACATATCCCGTTTTCTTCTTTAGTAAGCCCATCGGAAGCACGTGTAGTTTAGTTTATCAACTTTACAAACATCATAAGGTAGATTTAGACAAAGACACTGCCCTACTCTTATTAAGTGGCATATTGTCAGACACAGTATTGCTAAAATCACCAACGACAACAGAAGAAGATAAGATTATTGCGCTTGAACTTTCACAAATAGCTAACGTTGATTTAGAAGAATACGGACGAGAAATGTCTGGAATAACAGGAACGCTAAATTCTCGCTCATCAGGGGAAATAGTCAATGCAGATTTCAAGATTTACGAAGAATATGGAGTAAAGTTTGGTATAGGACAAGCAGAAACGGTCAACTTAGAAATTTTACCCGAAAAGAAAGTTGAAATACTTAGCGAGCTTGAAAACACAAAGAAAAACAAGCAATTAGACTGGGCGATGCTACTAGTAAGCGATATCATAAGCTCAAATAGCTTACTTTTGACAACAGTTCATGCTTGCGAAAGTCTACTTCCATATAAAAAAAATGGTAAAAACGAATATTTCCTCCCAAATGTATTATCCAGAAAAAAACAACTGCTACCTACAATTCTCTCAATACTTGAACAGTTCAAAAACACAAATAAGAAAAATTGAAAATCAAAATACAAGAGAAGGCAATTTTTCGGTTGACAAAGTCAACAAATTCATTAATATTAGCGTTGCAAGAGCGGGAATAGCTCAGTTGGTAGAGCACGACCTTGCCAAGGTCGGGGTCGCGGGTTCGAGTCCCGTTTCCCGCTCCATTTTTATTTACACACAAAAAAGGGCGGCATAGCCAAGCTGGCTAAGGCACGGGTCTGCAAAACCCTGATCCCCGGTTCGAGTCCGGGTGCCGCCTCCACAAAATTTTGCCGGGGTGGCGGAATTGGTAGACGCAAGGGACTTAAAATCCCTTGGAGCTATGCTCCGTGTGGGTTCGATTCCCACCCTCGGCACCACTTAAAGCCTGTTATAACGCCAATCAGGACAGTTAGCCTTGGTTGGTTTTTTTATTTGCTCCATACATTTCTTGTATATTTCTGATAATTTAACAGCGCAATTATATACAAAGAAAAATAAAGACAGAAAACAGAACAACTTAATTGCAAGTGCACAAATTATATAACCACTAAACCTAAATTTAATTATCTTCTTTGACTTTGCTAAATATAAATAGTAAACTTATTTAGTGCGGATATTTTGCAAAAAATATTTATAGGGGTAGCGATGATAAACTTTGAGTTATCAGCACCGAATAACTTGGTTTCATTGAGGATTGTTCAGTCCTTTATACTTGAATCAGCTAAGATTTCCGGCTTTGAGAAAGAAAACTTAGACCGTTTTTACTTAATAGCCGAAGAGGCGTTCTCCTACGTTTTGAGGCTTTTAAAAGAAGACAAAGAAAGCGAAACGATAAAGATTATCGCAAAAATCGACAAAAAATACTTCACCGTCTCATTTTTTGATAAGGGCATACCGCTGTCCAAAACCGATGAGTTAAGCGAGACAGAAAACTTAAGCCTAAACCTCATACAAGCTTACTGCAACAAGCTCATATGGGTTAATCACGGAAAAGAGGGCAAAGAATTAAGGCTGCTGTTTAACAAACCGCAGAAGGACATAACCCAATACGAGATGTTATTTGAGCAAGAAAAGGAAAAAGAGCCGTCGGATGAGATTTACATTGAGCCATTAAAACCGAAAAATGCATACCAAGTCTCAAGGCTAATTTACAAAACCTACGGATACAGTTATCCAAACGGCGATATGTATTACCCTGAGGTAATCGAAACCATGAACAAAAGCAAAGAACTTATATCCATAACGGCCATTGACAAAAAATACGACAAGGTTGTAGGGCATTATGCAATAGAGAGGCTATCAAGCGAATCTGTAGCCGAATTGGGGCAGGCAGCGGTTGACCCAGCATACAGAGGAAAAAAGCTTGCCAAAAATATGCGCAAAAAATTAGAAGAACTTGCTGCAAACATGAGGCTAAAGGGAATTTTTTCCCAGCCCGTAACAAGCCATACAGGAACGCAGAAGATTAACGAGGAGTTCGGTTCTAAGGCATGCGGTGTGTCGTTTGGTTTGGTCCCCAAGGAGTTTAACTACAAAAAAATGGAGATAAAGCCATTATCAGAAAGGGAAAGCTGCATCTTGTACTTTAAGCCTCTTGTGTATGAAAAAAGACTCGTCTATCTGCCCAAAAAACACAGCGCAATTATCGAAAAAATCTACGATAACTTGGATTTTGAAACAGAAACACCCTCCAATCTCTTTTACGACAACGAAAGTCTAATAGACTCAAAGTACAGTGCATCGTGGGGCTTTGGAACAATAAATGTTTTCAATGTTGGCAAAAACCTATCTAAAGAAATAAAAAGCGCGTTCAACCGCTTAAGACTTTCAACCCAAGCCGAGGTTGTATTTTTAAACATCCCGCTAAACGATGCTCCTTTGGATGAGCATATAGACAAAATTGAGGAGTTGGGTTTTTTCTTCTGCGGCGTCGCCCCGTATATCTTAGACGGCAAGGATGCAGTTAGATTTGAATATCTGAACACACTGATAGATACAAACAGAATCAAGGTTTACGGCGATTTTGCAAAAGAGCTGTTTAACTATTCCGTTTCTATGATGAAGAAGGTTTTGTGGTAAATATTTTTAGTTCCAACCGTTATTTTTTAAGGTACTTTCTATCCCGCTTCGTATCCCGCATCGGCGACGGCATTCATTCGCTTGTGCTTTTGTGGATAAGCTATAAATGGAGCCATTCGGGTTTGGTTGTTGCTCTTGTTATGATATCGTTCAGCCTGCCTGCCGTTTTGGTTTTTCCTTTTGCAGGCTCTTTGGCTGACAGGAAAAACCGTGCAAGGATAATGGTTGCAACCGATATTATTCAGGCTTTATGCACATTTTCATTGGCGCTTCTTGCCTATTACCACAAGCTTAATCTGTTTTATCTTATGTTTTTTACGGCTATTATGTCTCTTGCGAGTGC
>WFYS01000041.1 GCA_015490005.1 Desulfurellaceae bacterium
AAGTCCACAACGATTGAAGAGGTAAACGAAGTCGTTAAAATGGCATCAGAAGTGGAGATGAAGGGCATTGTTCAGTACATTGATGAGCCTGTTGTGTCTAAAGACCTGAACGGCAATCCGTATTCGAGTATTTTCGATAGCCTTGAAACGATGGTTATAGGTGGAACCCTTGTTAAGATTTTGACATGGTATGATAATGAATGGGGGTATTCATCAAGATTAAGAGATTTAATATTGAGAATGGCTGAAGAGGGATTGTGAAGTACTTAAACGAATTGGATATATCTGGTAAAAAGGTTTTTATAAGGTGCGATTTTAACGTGCCTATTGATGCGAACGGCAATATAGCAGACGATAATAGAATAAAAGCAGCTTTGCCGACCATTAAGTATGCAATAGACAACAAAGCAAAGGTAATCTTGGCAAGTCATTTAGGTAGGCCAAAAGGTAAAAGAATAGAGAAATACTCATTAAAACCTGTAGCCAAGAGATTGTCTACTCTCTTAGGAAAAGATGTTGTGTTTATTGACGATTTTGAGAAAGAAGAAGCAGGAAAAGCTTTAAGCAATTTGAATAATGGAGATGTTGCTCTGCTTGAGAACTTAAGATTTTGGGAAGGTGAGGAGAAAAACTCCCAGGAATTTGCCAAAAAGCTTCTTGTGCTGCTTGATGTGTATGTAAACGATGCTTTTGGTGTGTGTCATAGGAAGCATACGTCTGTTTATGCACTACCAGAGATGGCTAAGGTAGCAGTGGGCGGTTTTTTGCTTAAGAAAGAGCTCGATTATTTTGAGAAAATATTCACAATTGAGGAGAAACCTTTTGTTGCCGTTATTGGAGGAGCTAAAGTTTCTGGAAAGTTGGATTGCTTAATAAATCTCTTAAATAGAGCCGACAAGATTATTATTGGGGGGGCTCAAGCGTTTACATTTTTGAAAGCCTTGGGTTATAAAACTGGAAATAGCCTTGTTGAAGGGGAGCTGATTGACGAGGCTAAAAGAGTTATGGACAGGGCAAAAACAAAAGGCGTTAAGTTTTATCTGCCCGTTGATTTTGTTTGTTCAACATCTATTGAAGATGCCGTTGACTATCGTGTTGCTCCATATCAGGAGATTCCAAAGGGGTTGATGGGTTTAGATATTGGTCCTGCTTCAATTGAACTTTTTAAAGAGGTGTTGCAGGATGCAAAGGTTGTTGTGTGGAATGGTCCTATGGGTGTTTTTGAGGTAAAATCCTTTGCCAACGGTACTAATAAAATTGCGGAGATTATTGGCTCTTTAAATGCGTTGACTGTGGTTGGCGGCGGTGATACGTCGGATGCAGTTGAAAAGGCTGGACAGTCAGCAAATATGAGTTACATTTCAACAGGTGGAGGCGCCTCATTAAAATTATTAGAAGGCAAAACGCTGCCTGCTGTTGAAGTGTTGGAGATGAAACAATGAGAAGAAATATTATTGCTGCCAATTGGAAGATGTACTTTACCATAAATGAGGCTGAAGCTGTTGCAAATAGAATGGCTGAGGTTGTAAACAATAAAACAAAAGTAATCGTGTGCCCACCTTTTGTCTTTTTGGATAGGTTATCTAAGGTATTTCTGAAAACTTCGATAAAACTAGGTGCTCAAAACATGTACTTTGAGGAAAAGGGAGCTTTCACAGGGGAGATTTCGCCTACTATGATTGAGAGCGTGGGCTGTGAGTATGTGATTATTGGCCATTCTGAGAGAAGACATATATTTGGAGAAAGAGATATTGATATACGCAAAAAGGTTGTGAGTGCGATAGAGCATAATTTAAAACCTATACTTTGCGTTGGTGAGACTCTTACACAGAGAAAGGATGGAAAAGCAAAGGATGTTGTGGAAAGACAAATTATCACTGCTTTGGACGGCGTGGATTTAAACAGTGTTGTGGTAGCATATGAGCCTGTTTGGGCTATAGGCACAGGTGTCCCTGCTGATTTAGATACAGTCAACGAGATGCATTCATTCATTAGAGGCTTACTTGAAGACGTGCCGATATTGTACGGTGGTAGCGTTAAGGATAAAAATGCCTATGAGTTGGCTCAAATTAACGATGTTGATGGTTTTTTAGTGGGGTCTGCAAGTTTAGATGCTGATACGTTTAAAAAGATTATAGATGAATTTGAAAGGGCTAAGGGGGTAAATTAATGCTTACGATATTGATAGTTGTTCAAGTTATTTTAGGGTTTTTGCTTGTCGGCTTGATATTAGTTCAAAAGGGCAAAGGTGCAGAAATGGGTGTGTCTTTTGGTGCAGGTGCAGCGGATACGTTATTTGGCCCAACCGGTACAATGAGCCTGTTGGCCAAGATTACGTGGGTTTTAGCTTTTGTTTTCATGCTTAACTCTATAAGCATTTCCTACATCGTTTATAGAGCAGGGACTAAATCCATAGTGCAAAATGCTCCTACACCACAACAACCTACTAAACAGCTTAAGATACCAGTTAATGCTAAACCTATAACAAAGTAATGTTGAAGCGATTACTTATCGCTTTATTTTTTATTTTTTTCTCATATAACAGCTTTGCTACAGCCGTTTGTTTTTCTTTGGGCGCAAATCCTAAAAGACTTATACCTTTCCTTGCTGTAGATTCATCTAGCGGAGAAATATCTTCCTATATCTTTAATGGTTTGTTGAAATTAGACAAAAATATGCACATAGTGGGTGATTTGGCAAAGAGTTATGAGTTTAAAGAGAATGGCAAAGTTTTAGTCTTCCATCTAAGGAAGAATGTTTTGTGGCAAGACGGAAAACCGTTTACAGCCCAGGATGTAATATTTACCTATAAACTCATTACAGATCCTCGTACACCAACACCTTATTCCGGAAAGTACAAAATAATAAAAAAAATATATGCACCGGATAATCACACCGTTATTGTGGAATACCCATATCCATTTAGGCCAGCTCTCTATTCGTGGATGATGGGTGTAGTGCCAAAACACTTGCTAAAGAATGTTAAGAATATTGCCACATGTGAGTTCAATAGAAAGCCCATTGGTACTGGTTCGTACATTCTAAAAGACTGGAAGACGTCTCAATATCTGATATTGAAAGCATTTAATAAATACTTTGTGCATAAGCCTAATATAGATAAAGTTATATATAGGATAATTCCTGATCCTACAACCGCGCTGCTTGAACTTAAAAGTGGTCATTTGGATATGCTGTCACTTTCACCATTGCAATATAAATATGAATTTGGCAAAAAACAGATGAAGCGCTATAAGGTGTATTTTGAACCGTCAGGTAGTTATACATATTTAGGATTTAACCTGAGACTGAAAATGTTTAAAGATGTCAGGGTTAGAAAAGCTATATGTGAGGCGATAAATAGAGAGGAGATTAAAAAAGCCATACTTTTTAACTTTGGTAAAATTGCAGATTGTATTTACCCAGAAAACTCTCCTTATTTTACTGGCAAGACAATTTGTCATTACAACCCAGAAGATGCGCTCAAACTTTTAAAAGAAACTGGTTATACAGCAGGTAAGGATGGATGGTTGTATGGTAAGAATGGCAAGAGGTTTGAATTTACAATTTACACAAATGAAGGCAACACAGAAAGAAAGTATGCTGCTATAATGATACAACAGTATTTGAGAAAAATTGGTATAGACGTGAAAATCAGGGTGCTTGAATGGCAAGCGTTTTTGAATTTTGTGAACGAAAGGCATTTTGACGCTGTGATATTAGGTTGGCAGTTGGGAGCAGACCCAGATCAATATTCTATTTGGGATACAAAGAGCGATTTTAAGGGTGGATTTAACTTTGTAGGATTTCATGATAAGCGCGTCGATAAGCTGATAGAAGAGACTCGAAGGACTTTTGATGATAAAAAGGCCAAGAAATTGTATCTTGAAATCAATAACCTAATTGTTCGTCAGTATCCCTACATCTTTTTATACTACCCAACAGCTATTGTTGCCGTTAATAGAAAGATTAGGGGGGTAGAACCGGCCAAAGCCGGCATAATGTACAACTTTATAGATTGGCAGTATTAGAATTCTTCAGGTAGACTCATAGCTTTTGCAGGACAAACTCTAACACAATAACCACAGGCTATGCATCTATCTTTAAATAGGTCTACTTTCATAGTTTTTCTATTTATAATAGTTAAGGCTTCTGTGGGGCAAACGGCAACGCAAAATCCACAATGATAACATTTATTTTCATCTCTGTTTATACTTTCCTCGACAAAATTTATGGATACTCCGTTATCCTTTAAATACTGAATGCCGCTAGTAAAAGAAGCTTTCTCTCCGGATATTTCAAGTGTTAATATGCCCTCTTTTCTCGGGAATATATTCGCTCTCATAATATTGAAAGTAAGGTCAAACTTTTTGCATATGTCGGAAACAAGGGGTTTTCCTGCTATCTCTTCAGGAAACCTCAAAACCACTTTTTTTGAAATCATAACTCCTCCTAAACCAACTCTATTTTTCCCCAAATGCCTATTTTTTTACCCTTTATGAATAAACACCCTTCTATGTCTTTGCTTTTTGCAAACTCTATTGCAGTTTCTATGTCGTCTTCGTTTTTTATCATATTGGCAGTTTTAGTGGCCAAAGCATCTGCAAAGGCCGTGTCTTTATCGATAATTAGCGATAGGTCCGCTTTACCTAAGCTCAGTGACGGTCCAATTTTTGCACTGGATGAGCACACTCCTATCGGAATTTTAGAAATCTTTATCTTTATGCTTAAGCTGTCCTTAAAATAGGTATTTTGTGTGTAAATACCGATAGTTGGTTCAGAATTCAGTTTTAAAAACACATCGCCACCGTTTTCCACTACACACTCATCGCACTCCTTTAAAAGCAGATGTCCAACTTCTTCTGCTATTGCACCTGCCACAGATGCCATAGGCCCAACATCTGACCTTCCCGATGCTTCTATCATCTTTTTTGCTATTTTTGGTGCTTTTTTATCCTGTTTTATCGGCTCAAGAGACGTCAAAAAATCCCTATTCTTCTCTATGTATGCCAACAAATCACCCCACAGCTTCTTAACGAGCTCAAAGGTTTCTAATCTTAGATCCTTGCAAGCCTTGACAAAGAGATTTGTTCTCTTGTAAGTTGTCTCCCACGCTTCGTATCCATCTAAATTAAATCTTTCTCTATAGATTCTTTTCATACTTCTTTAGGTATTTTAATGGTTCGTAATCCTTAGATTGTGGCAAGAGTGCGGATGGCTTTGTTAAGAAGAATTTCCTATCTAAAATCCACTGCTTAAGGGTTTCTGCTATTTTTACTGCGCCACTATAGCTGCTCAACGGAGCCGTTGGCACCTTTTTGCCGTTTATTGTTATGAATCCGCTTTTGAGTTCTTTGTAGTTTGTTAATCCGTAGTTGTTGTCGATTTTTAAGGGATAATCATGGCCATAGTCAAATATGTATGCGTTAATCTCCTCGTCACTAACAGAGGTGAAAAATGCGATTTCTTCGTTCAAGACAGGTATGGGTATGCCCACGCCAACGCTTAAAGAGACACCGTAACCCAAAATAGATGCTCCTTTTATAAAGTCTGGGCTCATTTGTTTCATATCTCCCACAACCGCTAAAGCTCCGGCGCCAGTTTTTGGCACGCCCCTTTCATTGCGTTCTTCATTGGGATTGTGTTGTGTTCCATGCCATATGACATAACCCACGCCACCTCCCAAAAAGATGCGTGTTCCTATGCCAGTTGTTAGATAAAATGGGTCGTTAAGTAAGGGTGATAATTGGCCGGCCGAAGAGTATGTTGCGTTTGCAAAGCCAGGTTTTAAAACGCCCATATACGTGTAAATCGTTTTATCCGTCGAATTTGTTGCCACCGAATAGTTCTGATATGCGTTTCTGGGGTTTAGGAGAGTCGCCTCTTTTAGATCATCTATAAATATCTCCATCTCTATTCTTTTTGCTGGGTAGCAGTCCGTTCCGTAGCCTTCAGCTGAAAGTTTGACGGGTTTTTTTGCTATTAGGTCCTCAATAACATGTCCTCCACCATATTCGAATCTACCCGGGTGGACGGCGTTTAAAGGATCGCCTTTCTTGACAGCCGACGCTCCAATGTATAAGTCTACTGCAGCCAAAGAACCGTATGCTTCAACGTCGTTTAGCCAGACCTTGGCGGCCTTGATTTTTGGCGCCGTATGACCGAAGTTTAATAGCGCTCCACTTGAGCACATTGTCCCAAACGTCCCAGTTGTTACTACATCGACCTTCTTTGCAGCCTCGATTGCTCCTTCTTTTCTCACAATGTCGATCATCTCCTCTGCATTTACAACAACAGCCTCACCGCGTTTTATTTTATCATTTATCTCTTCTATAGTCTTGTTCACTTTAAAAACGCTCAACTTATGCCTCCTTGTCATTTTTATTGCAAAAGATACCATTAACATATCTCATAAGTCAATCGCTATGCTTGAATTTCTCTTCTATTGTGCTATATTGCCAAGCGGAGGGTAGGTGTATGGCCATAAAGGATAATGTGAATAAATTGTTAAAAGAGGTTGGTGAAAGGGCAATTTTAGAGGCAGCGGCGAAGACGCGCGAGGCTAGAGAGATAGATGAGGCTATTGAGTCTGGAATAAGGGTTATTGGCGAGAATTACGTTAGTGAGCTAAAAAAGATTTATCCGCTTGTTAAAAATAAAGCCGAGTGGCATTTTATTGGTTCAACAAAGACCCAGAAGCACGACCTTTTAAAGAAAAAGGTTTTGGAAATTGTAGATATGATTGAAACTGTAGACAGTGTTGACTTTGCCTTTGAGTTGAATAAAAGATGCAGGGGGTTGAGTAAGGTAATGCCTGTCTTAATTGAGGTTAATTCTGCCAAAGAGGTCCAGAAATCGGGTGTTTATCCTGAAGATGTTGTTGATTTGGTAAAAAAAATAGCAAAACTGAGCCGTGTTAAAGTTGTTGGTCTGATGACGATGGGGCCAAATGTTGATAACCCTGAAGAAACAAGGCCTTATTTTCGCTTAACAAAAAAGTTGTTTGACGATATAAAGGGTATGAAGATAGAGAATGTCGAGATGGAGTATTTGTCGATGGGTATGTCTGATACGTACAGGATTGCGCTTGAAGAGGGTGCCAATATCGTTAGAATTGGTACTACTATATTTGGCCCAAGGAGGCAAAGATGAAAAAAGCGGTCTTGGTAGTTGATATGCTGAATGATTTTACGTTGGATGGTGCACCTTTGAAGGTCGAAGAAAATAAAAAGGTTATTCCAAATATAAAGTTTTTATTAGATAAAGAAAGGGTTTTAGGCACGCCTATTGTCTATATTTGTGATTCCCATACAGAGAATGATAATGAGTTTGAAATTTGGCCTAAACACTGTGTTAAAGGGACAAGGGGCGCTCAAATTGTAGATGAACTTTCTCCGAAAGAGAGCGATTTTATTGTAAAAAAGACAACATACGACGGCTTCTTTAGGACGAGCTTGGATGATCTTTTGAAGAGCTTGGGTGTGGATTGTTTGATTATTACAGGTTGTGTCATTAACATCTGTATTTTGTATACGGCTTCAAGCGCCGTTCTACGCGGCTATAAGGTTGAAATCCCATTGAACTGCGTTTCTGCTTTGGATGATAAATCGAGGGAATGTGCTATTAATCAGTTTGAAAACGTTTTGAGTGTAAAGTTAACTTAAAAAAGGAGATGGTTAAAGATGCTTATAGCCGATGAGGATACTATAAAGGCTGGCAAGGTTACTGACGTATACTTTGAAAGAGCACTTGAGATAATTGAAGCAAAAGATTTGGATAAGAATGTGAAGGCTGAAATTACAGTTAAAGGTATGCCTAAGGGCTACGATTGGGCAGTTTTTTGCGGTTTAGATGAGGCTTTGGAGCTTCTAGAGGGCAAGGAGGTTAATGTAAGAGCTATATCGGAAGGCGGTATTTTTAGAGAAAATCAACCTGTTATTGAGATAGAGGGCAAATATTCTGAATTTGCTGTTTATGAGACGGCGATTTTAGGGTTCTTGTGTCAAGAATCGGGTGTTGCAACAAAGGCTGCAAGAATTAAAAAGGTTGCAGGAGAAAAAACGGTCCTCTCCTTTGGTGCAAGGAGGATGCATCCAGCAATTGCACCGGCTATTGAACGTGCAGCGTACATTGGTGGTTGCGATGGTTTTTCAACGGTTGCCGCAGCTGAGAGGCTTAACATGAAGCCATCAGGCACAATGCCTCATTCGTTGATTTTGCTTGTTGGTGATACATTGCAAGCCGCTAAATATTTCGATGAGGTTGTTAACCCAGATATGTCGAGAATTGTTCTTATAGATACGTTTGGTGATGAGAAACTTGAGACCATAAGAGTGGCAGAGGCTTTAGGTAAAAGATTGAGCGGTGTCAGGCTTGATACACCATCATCAAGGCGCGGCAACATGAGGAAGATTTTGGAAGAACTAAGATGGGAGTTGGATTTAAGAGGACTAAAACATGTTCAGCTATTTGTTAGTGGCGGTTTGGATGAAAATACGGTGGCGGAGATTGTGGATGTGGCTGATGGCTTTGGTGTAGGAACGAGCATTAGCAGTGCCACAACAATAGACTTTTCGATGGACATAGTTGAGATAGAGGGCAAGCCCATAGCTAAGAAAGGCAAGATCTCTGGCTCGAAGAGTTTCTTGAGGTGCGAAAAGTGTTTTAAGAGCGAAGTAGTGCCTTTTACAACTGAGAGCAGGCAGTGTGATTGTAGCGGTGTTATGGAGGATTTGCTTGAATACAAGATGAGGAGCGGAAAAATCATTGTGAATGACGAAGATGTAAAAACGATTAGAAGTAGGTGCTTGAGGGAATTGCGTTATGTATGAAATTATCGACACCCATTGTCACTTGGATATGGAGGAGTTCAATAGCGATAGGGATGAGGTTATAAAGAGGTCTCGTAAAAAAGGCATAGAGGCCATAATTATGCCATCCACTGTTAAAGAGGACTTTGAGAACGAAAAGTCCCTATGCGATAAATACGATCTGCTTTTCTATATGGTTGGCATTCATCCCCACGATGCAAAAACGGCGAATAGCGAGGCCTTTGATATTGCTCAAAAACACTTAAAAAACGAAAAGTGTGTTGGCATTGGAGAAATTGGTTTGGATTACCACTACGACCTTTCTCCTAGAAACAAACAAAGAAACGTGTTTTCTGACTTTTTGGATATGGCCATTGATAACAATGTCCCTGTCTCCATACATTGCCGCGATGCGGATGACGATATGGTCGATATCTTGAGTTCTAAAAAGGGCATGAAAGGCGTTATACACTGCTTCTCTGGTAGGGAAAAACTGCTGAAGGTTGGCCTTGATTTGGGTTTGTATTTCGGCATAGGTGGTGTGTTGACGTTTAAGAATTCTATTTTAAAAGATGTTATAAGGGATGTGCCCCTTGAGTTTGTTGTTTTTGAAACGGATGCGCCTTACCTTGCTCCAGTGCCAAACAGGGGCAAGAGAAATGAGTCCATGTACATAAGGTATGTTATAGAGAAAATGGCTGAGATTTTAAACGAAGACCCATTAAAAATATCTAAAATTGCCTTTGAAAACTCTAAGAAGGTTTTCTCTTTGGATAAAATATAGCCTTTGATACAAAATAGACAAAGAATGCGACAACTACGCCAGAGATAACATCCGCAAAGTAGTGGTATCTTAAAACTAAAGTCGCGAGTATAAGTGATAAAACTATAGGTAGAATCGAGAGGGCTATTTTTTTATTTTCTTCCCAAAACAATAGAAATACAAGAAGTGAAATCTCCGTGTGTCCGCTGGGGAAGCAGTCTTGTTTTATGTGTTCTAGTGAGTTTAAGATAGGATGAATAGCTTTAAATACGGCTCCACCGTGAAGCGGCATGTGTGTTAGATAACTTAGTGTGTATCTTGGACCTATTGCTGGTAGGAATATATAGCCCAAGTAAGAGATGTAGTAGCCCAAAGACAGGGCAAATAGAGTGAAACTTAAACGTTTAACTTCGTTCTTTTGGTAGAGATAAAAAATTATCACGATGGGCAAAATATAGTATGAAAGATATGATATTTGCAAATAGTCAACGAAGCCTTTTATATTGAAAATATTAAAGATAAATGCTGCATTGCCTCCCAAAATATGTCTGTCGATGCTTATTAAAATTTGGTCTTTGTTGTGGGGATTTACAAAGGGCACAATGAAGCCCAGCGATTCAAATACAAAACCAATGAAGATATACGGATAAAAAAACCTTAAAAATCTGAACAGGCTATTTATATGCTCGTTTGCTATTAAGAATAGTGTACCAGCAATAATAGATATGTACATGAGCAGTATCGATTTGGTTATAGGTATTTCTTTTGCGTTGATTAAAACCAATATAAGCATGAATATATAGAAGGCCAAATTTATGTAATCAAAGAGCCTAATGTTTTCCTTTATCCTTCTCATGTACAACAATGTCTATCGGATCGCCTAACTTGATAATTGCATTTGTTTTTGAAAAGTAATCGCCGTCTATCTGTATGTGTGGCTCACCTTTGATTTTTATGGGCTTGTCCGTGCAAAAGTGCTTAACAAATGGTGTAAATGCGTGAAATCCGGAGAATAAAGACAAGTTGCAGTATGGAAGCATTGCTGTTCTGTTTGAGCATGGGCAGAAGAATACATCCAAGATCGGTGTGAATATATCCGTTTGTTCGGATATGTCAAAATTCCCTGCGTATTTTCTTGAATTTGATACTATTACCCAGAGCGCTTCCAATGTTTTTCGTTCAATTTCTATTGTGAAACAGTGGGATTTTTGTAAGTAGGCTTTAACGCCCGAAAGGACATACTCTATTTTGCCAAACAGCTTCTTGTTCTTTTCGTTAACGGCAAAAACGCTTTCTGCATCAAACCCAGCACCTGCCATGAGAATGAATTTACGCCCGTTTATACTTGCTGTATAGGCTTTCTTTGTTTTACCATTTATAAGGGCATTTAAGGCTCTATTCAAAGACGGTTTGCCGTAAAGTTCTATTGCCAAAACGTTTGTTGTTCCAGCAGGCAGGACGCAAAGTGCAGATCTTTTCAGATTACCATTTATCACCTCGTTTATAATCCCGTCACCACCGTAGGCTGCTATGATTCTGTAATGGCCGTCAATCCGCTCAGCGATTTTTTTACCGTCACCAGCTCTTTGTGTGAAGAATACGTCTGTTTTTAGGCCGTTTTGTTTTAGTTTCCTTAACAGGTTTTTTAGTTTTTTGATGTTAAACCTTAAAGCGTTGGGGTTTGCAATTATGCCTATCATAAATCAATCACCATGCCATCGTATGCGGCTACAACATCGCAACCCGTATCGAGGGATATTCTCTTTGCAACCTCCCACGGCTTTTCTTTTAAAAAAGAGAGCCCAAAATGGGTCATTATGAGCTTCTTTGGTCGATGCTTTTCTAAAAATTTGTAAACATCGTCTGACGATAGATGCAAAAACCCCGGGCGCTCGTGACAGAACACCGTGTTCATTATAACAATATCGGCTTTGTATAGTTCTGGCAGTTCGTCAAAGTAGAGCGTATCTGGGATGAATGCGAAATTGTGTTGCCCAAGGGAAAATATAGCACCGTAGGTTTCTGTCGTATGCTTATGCTTTGACTTTACCTCTATCCTGACATTGTTCACCTCGTAGGTGTGAAATTCGGTTTGGTTGACGAGCTCAAAGTTTTTGCGATTGTAACTTAGGATCACAGGGTCTTCCTCTGTGGCTTCCGTTGGCGCAAAGACAATGCCCCTCTTTTTATGCCCACCCTCTGTCATCGATTCAATTACAGCGTTCATATCTGCTGAATGATCCAGGTGCCTGTGGCTTAAAAAGATTGCGGCAAGTTTGGATGGATAAAGCTTGTGCTTTATAGCTTCAACGAGTGCCCCTGGGCCTGGATCTATTGCAAAAAGCTTTCCGTTTAACTTAAACCAGATACCGCCCGATTTTCTGATTTGATTAAAGACGGTGAACCTGCCACCGCCCGTTCCTAAGAATATAAGCTGGTTATCACCAATTGTGTTTACTTTAGCCATTCTCCATATCCGTATGTTCCGTCAAAATCCTTCAATTTGCACTTAACAAGCCCTGATCTGAAATCTTTAACCAAAACCTTTACATATTCGCTCGATATGGCCTTGAAAAATTCACCTCGCTCGTTTCTCACCTTTGTTGTCTCAACAACCAATTCAAGTTCCTTCCCAACAAGGAATTTTATACTTTCTTTGCGCTTTTTATCAAATAAATCCCTCAAAATCTTGTTCCTTTCCCTAACCACAGGGCCGCGGGGTAAATAACCCTTTAACTTCTCAGCGGGCGTAAAAGGTCTTTTGGAATAGCTGAAGACATGGCCGAAACTCACAGGCAGGTCTTTTAAAAATTCGACCGTTTCTTTGAATGCCTCTTTGTCTTCTTCAAAAAAACCCACAATAACGTCTGTTCCCACAAAAATCCCCTTTTTGTGGCAGTAATTGACAATCCTTTCAAAGTCACTTTTTTTATAATCCCTTCCCATGAGCTTTAGGATCTTATCCGAGCCAGATTGAAGCGGTATGTGCAAATGCTTTGCAAAATTTAGATCCGCAACGATATCAATTAGCTCGCTGTCCACGTACATCGGCTCAATGGAGCTGATTCTGATCCGAAAATCACTGCCAATCTTTGGTATTTCCTTAAGAAGCTCCTTAAAACTTGCGTACGAACCAATATTTGTTCCTGTAAGGACAATTTCCGCAAAGCCTTTGTTTATCAATCGTCTGATTTCCTTTATTACAAACTCTTTGGGTTTGTCTCTCTCTTTACCCCTCAGAAAAGGGATTATGCAGTACGTACAGTGGTTGTTGCAGCCCTCCTGTATCTTGACAAACGCCCTGCTTCTTCCTTCAAAATCGTGTATTGTCGATGTTAATGGGTAGTACTTTGTCCCTTCGCTATAATCATCAAATTGTTCTTCTATAACCTTTAATATGTTGTTCTTGTAACTGTTGCCCACCAAGATTACTTTGCCTTTTAAGTTTTCCTCTAAATAGCTATCGCAACCCGTGTAGATAACAGGGCTAATCTTTGAAAGTCTTTTGGCAAGCATCCGCGCCTCTTTAGATGCCTTTGATGTTACAGCACATGAATTGATTATAAAAAAATCCGCCTTTTCATTTACATTGACAATTTCTATGCCACTTTGTTCTATCTGTTCGATTATGAGCTGTGTTTCGTATTGGTTGAGCTTACATCCAAAAGTTGCGGTGGCTACCCTCATAGAGTTCCTTTTGTGGACATTACCTCACTCGAGGGTTTTATGGCCATCTTGATGCTGTATGCGAATGATTTAAAGATGGCTTCTGCTATGTGGTGCTTGTTTGCTCCGTAGAGCTGTTTTACATGCAAAACAACAGAAGCATTGTTCACAAACGCCTTAAAGAACTCTTCAATTAACTCGCTATCGAAGTTTCCTATGTTGCCAAAGAGCCTGCAATCGAAGTTTAGGTATGCCCTGTTGCATATATCTACGCTTGATAAAACCAGTGCCTCATCCATTGGTATTACAGCATAACCGTAACGGGTAATCGTTTTATTCTCCAAAGCCTTTTTGAAGACTTGGCCCAAAACTATACCTACGTCTTCGACTGTGTGGTGAAAGTCTACGTCCAAGTCGCCCTTTGCCTTAACTTGCAAATCAATACATGAGTGTTTTGAGAATGCCTCTAACATGTGGTTGAAAAATCCAATGCCCGTGTCGATTTCGTATTCGCCTTTGCCGTATAGATCCAGCGT
>WFYS01000042.1 GCA_015490005.1 Desulfurellaceae bacterium
AATAAAACATATCCCTATCTATTGAAAAATATTGAATTTTATTTAACAAGGAAGGAGGGAATAAGAAATTAGAAAAAATTGTCTTGACAAGTGGTGGCGATATATATATAACCCAGAAAGCTCTTTTTGATACTGGCTGGGGAGTAGTGAATAACAAAAGTAAAGCTGATTTTGTGATCGACACAACTCTTAAGGATTTTGCTGCACATTGGGTTTATATTGCCAAGAAATATCGTAAGAAGTGATATTTGCATTTATAAAGACAATGTAATGATTACTGAAAAACATATAAATGCCGAAAAAGATTTTCTCATCCCTGACTTAACCGCCCAAATTAAGTATTTCGTAGGAAAAATAGCCTCTATTTACTACATCTCCCTTATCAACTACTTTTCTTCTCTAGAGTTCGCCAAGGCTATAAAAGAGGTTTACGCCAAAGAGAAGGACAACCTAACTGAGAATAATAACTAATGTTGAATTTTGAATTTTGGATGAGGGATAGAATGGCGATTCGAAATTGAAAATCGCTTGTGAAAGGAGGTAAAGCGATGAAGCTAAAAAAACTCGGAAAATTCGTTGCGTTAACTTCATTAGTCGCCCTGCTTTCCGGGTGCGGTGGGAGTAGCGGAGATATTTTTTCTGAATACGGATTACCCAAGCCACCGCCTAATGTGAAAACACTTTCGGTAAAATTTGAGGCGAGCGCCGTTAAAGGCATTACCGTGTGCGATGTCTCTCTTTCAGATGAGTATAACTGCGGTGTCACCGATTCAAATGGAATAGCGAACATAAAAGTCTCTGGAATAGCTACAAAGTTGAGTTTAGATTTCAAGGTTGGCGATCTTGATTTAGGCACTGTTAATATATACAATCCACCTTACGACTCTCCAAACAACGAATACACAACTACCCCTATGGACCTTGTTGCTAATAATTATCAATTCGGAAAAACCGGGAGTTTTTCTGACGCTAAACACGCCACACAGATTGGTGCTTTTCTGCACGCTTTAGCAGGAGACACTAACGACAACGGTTCAATTGATTTAACTGGAAAGACTATTATTGATTACGGCGTAATTTCTTCCACAGGAAGTTCGACTAACATATATGAAGGAGAACCATTTTCCAAATTGCTTCAAACTGAAAATCTGGAAATACATGTGCAAGACCCTGACGGTAGTACGCACACCATACTATCCTACGATAACGGCACGATTAAATATGACAACAAAACCGCCAAATACAACCTGTACAATATTCCAGAAGTTCAGAGTCGTTATGGCGTGTATTTAGGGTTAATAAACTTTCTTAAAAACAATAACGGCAAACAGGTTACTCTATCAAAAGACAACTCCACTTGCACTCTTAAGGTTAATTCAGGCGATTCAATCCAATTAAAGCTCGATAACTGCTCTAATCCAAATAATAACGATGCTGATTGGGAAAGTGTGCATGTAGACCCAGCTGGTAGCTTGCTTTTCCCTGACAACCCAAGCAATCCAAACGCTACTGTTTATATGGATGTGGTTGATGAGAATGATAATTTGCTTTACAGGGTGCTCTCCGTCGAGGACAACAAAATACATTATAAAGTTAAAAATCAGGATGGAAGCTGGTCAGACTACTGGATGATGGTTCAGTAGCAGTTAACAGAGAACAAAGCCTATAAATAGAGCGGGTTGCCTCTGTTGGGTAATCCGCCTTTTTGTTTTGGGTGTGGAAGTTTCTTTAAGTGTAATTTACAAGAGATAGATTTCAAAGAACTGAGCAAAAACTGCAAGAGCGAGAAAGACTTAGCCTCCCTAACCAAACAGTTTATGAAAAATATGATAGAAAATATGCTAAAAAGCGAACTTGAAGAGCATATTGAAACCCAAGGGAATACATCAAAAAATGGAATCTACAAAAAGAGTGTCAGAAGCGACAGCGGCAAGTTAGACCTTAACATACCAAGGGATAGAAACAGCAATTATAAACCTCAAATTATCCCCAAAGGGGAAACCACAATATCCGGCATTGACGATAAAATCATTTCCATGTATGCAAGAGGCATGAGTCTAAGGGATATAGAAAAGCAGGTAAGAGAAATGCACGGTGTTGAAATGTCAGATAGAGAGGCTCTTTCCCACAAACTGTGTAAATCGGGACTTAAAATATTCTTGTGTCTGTGTGGTAATTTATTAAAATTTATGGTCTTTAGACCACATACAGGATTGATGTGGAACTCAGTAAAAGTAACAAAAAAGAACAAAACAGAAGGAAAGAAGAAAAA
>WFYS01000043.1 GCA_015490005.1 Desulfurellaceae bacterium
ATACAATTAATTTTTTGGCCTCATTAAAAGGCAGCGGCTTAGAAAAGTAATAACCTTGCAAGTAATCACAACCAAATTCTTTCAACAATTCAACCTGTTCTTTTGTTTCCACTCCCTCAGCTACAGTTTCTATGCCTAAAACCTTGCTCATGTGAATTATCTCTTTAACCAATGCTTTAACCTTTACATTCTCCATCATCTCCCTAACAAAGCTAATGTCTATCTTTATGGCATCCACAGGCAGCTTATGTATGTAGCTTAGTGAAGAATAGCCCGTTCCAAAGTCATCAATCATGATTCTAAACCCCATCTTTTTAAGTGAAAACAGCATATCTTTGGCTTTCTCTATGTCCTTTGAAAATATTCTTTCTGTAACCTCTAGTGTTAAATACGGAATAAATTCATCACTTATTCCTTTGAGCAAATCTACGGTCCTGCCAGAGTTTAAATTCTCCATTGATAGGTTAACGCCCAACGGCACTAAAAATCCATTTTCTTCCTTTATGCGAACCAAATATCTAATCATATAGTCAAGCAAGTATCTTTCAAAATCCATGAGGTAGTATGAACTTTCGAGAAACTCTATAAATTCGCCAGGATAAATTATTCCTCTATGCGGGTGTTCAATCCTAACTAACGATTCAAACTCAGCTATGCTTTTATCGACACTTCTATAGATTGGCTGCAAATGAAAGGTAAAATAACCCATCTGCAGGGACTCTGCAATCAACCTCTGAACTTCAAAATCCCTCTGTATCAGTTGATTCATTGTTTCGTTAAAAAATCTAAAATTGCCCCTGCCTTGTTTTTTTGCTAAGTTCACAGCGGTATTTGCGTTTGAAATTAGGCTTCTCAATTCGTCTTTTTCTGAAACTTCATGCACTGCAACACCTATATTTACCCCTATATCAATACTTTGATTATCAGTCTGTATAGGGTCTTTGAAATCATCTATGATATTTCTTACCACTTCTTTTATTCTTCTCAAATCATCAAAAACAATAAATAGAACAAACTCATCATCACCCAGCCTACCCACAAGCTTGTTTTTCCTAAGCAATCTTCGTCCGATCTCTTTTAAAATCCTATCTGCCGTGTAAACACCGTATATTTTGTTAACCCTGTTAAAATCGTAAATATCAACAACCAAAACGGCGTAGTTTATAACTTCTGCCTTTATGTTCCTAAGCGTCTCCTCGCATTCTCGTATAAAGCCCTCTGTATTCAACAGTCCAGTCAATTGGTCGTAGTATTTAAACTTTCTAACCTGCTCTTCCAAATACACCTCGCGGCTCAAGTCTTTCGACATGGCTATAAAGTGTGTTATTTCACCATTCTTATTAATCGGAATAATTGTATGGTAAAGTTGATAGTAATCGCCTTTCTTTGTTTTGTTTATTATCACGCCCTTGTAAACCTTGCCAAGTAAGATCGTCTCCCAAAGAGATTTGTAAAACTCTTCATCGTACTTGTCAGATTTAAAAATCGATGGCTTATTGCCCAAAATTTCACTTATATCATAACCAGAGATTTTAGAAACAGCCTCATTTGCATAAAGTATAACACCGTCAATATCTGTTACCAAAACCCAATCCGTAGATGATTTAATGCCTTCATAAAATATGTTTTAAACGTTAATTCCTTTAAATTTGACAAAAAGAAGTTCATATCAAGCTGCATCTCTTCTAAAACTGGCATGATGTAATCATCGAAAAAGTAGGGTATTGAGGAGTAAAGGCACACTGCACACTTATATCCGCCATCCTTTTTGACTGGGATATAACAGACAGATTTAAACCCCTGGCTTAGTAGAGCTTCCCTGTATGGTTTGATCTCTTCATCGTCTAATACATTCTTGATTATTTTTATCTTTCCATCGCTTATAGATGAGAAAATTGGGGCAGGGCTCCCGATTTTTAAAGAGTTCTCGAGTGCTTTTATGGCATATTCCACATGTTTGCTGATTCCAGAATATGCCAAAACCTTTATTGTGTTTTCTTCAAATTCCAAAGCCCAGACAAGCTCTAAATACTTTATTTTTACAAGCGTTTCACATATCTCTTCAAAGAACTTTTCCATATCAACATTGTGAATTATAGACCTGTTTATTGCACTCAGCATTCTATAGAAGCTGCTAAAAACAGCCCGTTTTGTCATATCAACTAAATGTAAAACACTTATCTCTTTCCCGTCATACGTTAAATTCTCTAAAAACAAATCTGCAACTTTTACGCCACCTTGAGATGTCGACACCTCTATATCTTTATACAGCGCGCCTTCCCTTTTTTTAATCGAGGCAACTATATGTTCTAAATCTGGAGTGCGGAAAATTTTCTCTAAAGGAAAGTTGCAAAGGTTTTTCTTATCAAAACCCAAAACAGAGGCAAATTCATCTGTGGCTTCTAAAATGTTACTTGCACTTACAATGGCTAAAGCAACGTGATTGTTGCGGAGCAAAAAAGCATTTACAAGGTTAACGTCATTTTCCATTTAATATCCACCCCCCCCCGAATTATTCATCATAATTTAAGTTTAATACTATATTAAGAATTTGTAAAGTTTTTAATACCAAAATGTTTCCTTTTTATCTATCACAATAAAATATGAGCTAAAAATTTTTTCTAATTCACAAAAATACCTTGACAATCCAAACAAGTGAATTAATTTTTCCATGTGTCAGTTTTCTATTGTTTGAGTTAAAGAATTGTCAGGAAAACTAAAACAGTTAAATGGACTGGCTGAGGCAGATGTGAAAGTCTTAAAAATGGGAGATTTAAAAGTAATAGCACTCTTCAAAAGATTAAAACCCAACATACATAAGGGTTCTAAATATAAAACTTATGACCAATATGTCAAACAAAAAGAAGCTGTTTTGCTTTGAAAATTAAATTATTTTTTGTTAAAATTTACTAAACATTTGGGAGGAAAGAATGCACCTTCTAGACACAATGATTGGGCAATTATTCTGGATTATCTTCTTTATTATACTGTTTTATCCTTATTTTAAGACACAGTCACTGGAAGGAAGCAGGCTAAAGCTGATTAAACAGTTAGAAAGAAAGAATAATTCTCGGGTTATCACGTTAATTCACAGGCAAGAGAGCAAATCACTATTTGGTTTTTTTTCAATGAAGTTTTTAGACATTGAAGATTCAGAGGCTATACTGCGCGCCATAAGAATCACACCAAGCGATATGCCCATCGATATAATAATTCATACGCCTGGAGGAGTAGCTTTAGCAGCAACACAGATTGCAAACGCTTTAGCAGACCACAAAGCAAAGGTTAGAGTCATGATTCCCCACTACGCTATGTCGGGCGGAACGCTAATTGCGCTTGCTGCGGATGAGATTCTAATGGATTCATACGCAGTCTTAGGGCCTGTTGACCCTCAATTGGGTGGGGAACCCGCGGCATCAATCAAGAAAATTAAAGAAATAAAAGACATTAAAGACATAAGCGATGAAACACTTGTTAAGATAGACATGAGTGAAAAGGCACTTGAACAAATGCATAAGACAGTAAAGAAATTATTGATGAAAAAAGGCTATGACGAAAATAAAGCAGACAAGATAGCAACAGAGCTATCGAGCGGCAAATGGACACACGATTACCCAATAACAGTTGAACATGCAAAGGAGCTGGGGTTAAAGGTTTCAATAGAACTACCGGAGGAGGTTTATGCCCTCATGGAGCTATACCCTCAACCCACGGCTACCCAATCTGTAAACTATA
>WFYS01000044.1 GCA_015490005.1 Desulfurellaceae bacterium
ATACCTAAAACCCACAACCCACCACCCTCTTACCCATTATTTCGCTCTCTTGACATTACCATAATATATTTCTATAATACTTGTATCGCATAAAAATGGAGGAAGATTTTATGCCTGTTTCAATAAGATTGTCAAAGGATATCGAAGAAAGGTTGAATAAGTTATCAAAACTAACAGGACGCAGCAAAACATATTATATTAAAGAATCCATTGAACAGCATTTAGATGAGATTGAAGATTTATACCTCGCCGAGCAACGTCTAATTGATCTTAGGTCAGGGAAAAGCAAAACATATACATTGAAAGAAGTGGAAAAAGAGCTTGGCTTGGAAGATTGAGTTTGAAGAGTCGGCAAAAAAAGAGTTAGAAAAATTAGAAAAACAGACAGCAAAACGTATCACATCTTTTTTGCGGGAGCGTTTATCCGTTTTAGAGAACCCAAGAACTATTGGCAAAGCGCTGAAGGGTTCAAGATTGGGTGATTTTTGGAGATATAGGGTTGGAAACTATCGTATAATATGCAACATCGAAAATAGTGTTTTACGAATACTTGTCATCCGCATAGCTCACAGAAAAGATGTATACAAATAATTCGTTTGTCTTATTCGTGCGTCAAGTTTATGAATTAAAGAAAGGTGAAATATTGGCAGGAGGGAATAAGAAATTAGAAAAAATTGTCTTGACAAGCGGGGGCGGTATACTTCCCCAACTAACAAAATATTTGAAAAAGGAATGAAAAAGGATAAAATTGTCTTGCAACTAATAAAAATGGGCATCGAAAAACTAAAAAGGGGGTAAATACCAAAAGTTGCGACCCAATCCCATTATTTCAAATAAAAACGATGAAATGATAAATATATTATCTTTTTTGAAGACAAACAGACAATATTTACAATCTAAATTCCATGTAAAAGAAATAGGAATTTTTGGATCTGTGGTTAGAGGTGAACAATCAAATGATAGCGATATTGATATACTTGTAAATTTTGATAAGCACCACAAAGATTTTCTAAATTATATGAGATTGAAGCATTATCTTGAAAAAACATTTGACAGAAAAGTAGATCTTGTTATGCATAACTCGATTAAACCTCGAATAAAAGAAAAAATCATGAATGAAGTAATTTATGTCTAAATATAGAAGAGATTTTATCTTATTTTTCGAAGATATATTAGAAAGCATAGAAAAAATTGAAAATTACACAAAAAATATCTCTGATAAAGAATTTCTTAAGAATGAAATGTTGATTGATGCAGTTATCAGAAACTTTGAGATTATTGGTGAAGCATCCAAAAAAATACCATTAGAGGTAAAAGAAAGATATTCGGGAATGGAGTGGAGGGAGATTGCAGGATTTAGAGATGTGCTAATACACGACTACTTTGGTGTTGACGTTGAGTCTGTATGGGATACTATACAAAACAATTTGCCCACTTTAAAAATACAAATTAAAAAGATTTTGGATGAGTTAATTCTGGACTGAGATATTCAGAATAGGAGAAGCATTATTTTAAATTTTGGATTCTAAATTATGGATTACGGATTATAAATTGAAGAAATGAAAGAAGAGAACCTAATTAGAGATAAGAGTTATAAATTTGCTCTTGAGATTATAGAGTTGTATAAATTTTTAATAGCAAAAAATGAATATGTTTTGTCAAAACAAATACTTAGAAGTGGAACCAGTATAGGTGCTAATATTTACCCTGTTAAATTTTACAAAAAAGGAATGTGCAATGTATTACACTTATGTTTTGCAAAGTTTGGTAGATAACAAATTCTATACAGGATATACAAAAGATTTAAAACAAAGATTAAAACAACATGAAAAAGGTGAAGTATTTTCTACAAAAAACAGAAGGCCTTTAAAATTAATTTATTATGAAGCTTGTTTAAGTCAGCAAGATGCTTTACATAGAGAAAAATACTTAAAAACATCTCATGGAAAAATGTTTTTAAAAAAGAGGTTAAAGTGTTATTTAACAGGGTAGAAGAATCTCAGGCTGCGCAAGGTAAATCTGATTTCATCTATAAAATGTCGATTGTTCACCCTGTGAAATTTCTCAAGATGAGAACTTCATTTCACGGGGCAAGCAAAGAATCAAGGGAAACGCTGTATTGGTTAAAATTGCTAAACGATTCTGGCTATATCCAAAATTATTCAAACAAAGACACATTATTCAAAGAGATAAATTCAATCATAAATATCCTGACAAAAATCATAAAAACGCTGACAGAGAATAAAAATGACCAATAATTCAAAATTTATAATCCAAAATTCAAAATTATCTTCATATAACAATCCAAAATCCAAAATTCAAAATCCAAAATCATCTTCATGTAATGATTCAAAATGTCCAGGCATTACCTATCACCCACAACCCATCACCTCTTTTTCTTTCTCTTACCCAAAACCCAACACCTATCACCCAACACCTATCACCCAACACCTATCACCCAACACCTATTACCTTCCTACCCATTATTTTACTCAAAGTAAGGAAACGCAATGAATAGTCTAAAATCCAAATTTCAAGATTCTATAAATAAAAAGCAAACCGTCGTTGCCGGGACCATCTGGATAACCCTCTTTACTTTTGGTTCGAAGCTTCTTGGGTTTGTCAGACAGATGATAACCGGTGCGCTCTTTGGGACAACAAGACCTTTCGACGCGGTGATTATAGCCCAGCAGCCGGCAGGATTTATTGCGACAATTATAGCAAGTTCGTTTGCAACCATAGCGATCCCCCTCTACTTGGAAGAAAAATCAAAAAACGGTGATGAGAGTGCAAGGCAATTTGCAAGAAGTCTTTTGAGCTTTATCTCAATATTTCTCATTATTTTCGGTGTTGTTTTGTTTTTATTCCCAACTATATTCGTAAGGATATTTGCTCCGGGGTTCCCCCAATCAACCCTTCTTTTGGCTTCTGAATATCTCAAAATATTCTCCATCCTTCCCCTGCTCACCGGATTAGTCAATATGTTCGGCACTTTTTTGCGCGCAGAGAGGATGTTTTTTCAATATGCCTTTGCTTCTTTTACATTTAACATCTTTGCAATTCCAACACTTGTGTTATTAGCTCCAACAATGGGCGCAGGAGCCTATGCTATGGCTTTTGTTATCGGCAATGTATTTATCGCTCTGTTTTCATATCTATTTGGAAAACGTATATGGACAGCCTTCCCGTTTTCAAAACCGTTCACTCCACAGGTGTTGAAAGCCTTTTATCTTGCTTCTCCGCTTTTTATATCAATAATGGTAGGAAACATTAACAACATAGTTGATAAAGCCTTTGCTTCAATTCTGCCTGTCGGTACTATCTCAGCACTGACTTATTCTTTTACAATGGTGACTGTGATAGTAAGCCTGGCATCAACCGGTCTTATCAGTTCATCATTTACAAGTCTTTCTGAGAGTGCTTCTTTGATTGACGATGCTTCCATAGAAGACAAGGCAAGAAGAGTCAATGAATTAATTATAAATGCTCTTTCTCCTATTGCCGCTTTTTCAATATCCGCAGCGCCTTGGATAATTGCAATTGTTTATCAAAGAGGACAATTCACACATCTATCAACATTAAACACATCAAGCGCTCTTATAGGTTATGCTCCAATGATTCTCACAACCCCCATAAACGCAATGCTTGCCAATATTTACATAGCAAAAAAGCACACATTGAGATTAACACTTCTTAGTATTCCTTTTATCCTCTTAAATGCAGCAGGAGATTATCTGCTTATGGGAGCATTCAAGCAAGCCGGTATTGCAGCAGCTTCAAGCATAGTCGGCATTGTTTGGGCTATAACCCTAACAATGGATTTAAAGTTTCACTACAAAATTTCGCACCTTTTCAGCCCAAAAATAATCCTGCCCACTATCTTCTCAATCATATATGTCTATATTTTTATGTTTCCACTTGCAAATATTCAAAATTTTTATAAACTCATTATGGAAATAGTGATAAGTGCTGCTATGGTTCTGTTTTTTGTAAGGGATGAGGTAGAAATGATGCTGAAAAAATTCACAAGAAATAAAAGTCAATGAAACATAAAAACAAATTGATGAAGTCTGAGGAAATATTGTTAAAATGTCAAAAAGACAAGCAGTAAAATGGAGTGAAAAGAGGCATGAATGTCAAATGTTTACCCTGCCAGCCCTGTTTACCCTGTAGCGAAGCGTATCAGGGTGAGAAGTATATAAAGGTAAAATTGGGTACAATATAAAATATTGAAGCTGTTGAATAGGGTTGAGACGTGACCACTACGACTCACAACAATTTAAATGTAATAATGGTTGGATGTCTTTTTGCTGACAGAAAAAATAGGAGGTGACTGAATGGAAAGAATAATAAAGCTCAAAATAGAAAAATTGCCGGAAGGATATTATCTTGCAACATCCGAGGATGTTCAAGGATTGGTAGCACAAGGCAGGACTATAGCCGAAACATTAGAAATAGCAAGGGACATAGCCAAAAAATTACTGGAGCTACAGGGAGATGAACTACCCCAGCAGAAACTAACACAAATAGAATTACCTATTGTTGTAGGTATGTAAATGGGTAGATTATCCGGATTCAAATACAGGGATGTTGTTAAAAGCCTAAAGAAACTGGGTTTTAAATTTGCAAGACAGGCAGCCGGAAGCCATGAAATTTGGTTCAACCCAAAAACAAAAAGATATACCACAATTCCTAATCACCCTACAGACTTGCCTGAAGGAACATTAAGAGCTATTCTAAAACAAGCAGGTGTAAGCTTAGATTATAGAAGAGTTTTTGAGCGTAAAATAAATAGGTATGAATGTCAAATGTTGAGACACGACCCCCCTTATCCCACTTGGTAAAAAAGCAAAAAAAGAATTTTTACCTATGCAAGATGGTGATGTTGTTAGTACGTATGCTGATGTAAGTGAGCCTATTAATGATTTTGGATATAAACCAAATACAAAATTATAAGATGGTATAGAAAAGTTTGGTAGTGTAAAATAAATTGTGTCACCCCTTTGAAGGAAAGAGGGGTTATATGTTATAACCCCTCTTTGAAAGAAAATAAAAACCTTCAAAGGAGGAAAAAACATGAACGATTTGATTTTTACACAATTGGCAGAGGAATTCAAGGGTATGGTTGAGAAAATACTTAAAGAAGAAAGACAAAAGTATTTGGAAGAGAACAAAAACACAAGGG
>WFYS01000045.1 GCA_015490005.1 Desulfurellaceae bacterium
GTTGTTGTTGCATATCTTTAGCCACTCTAAAGAAAGGTCTGAACCAAATAAGAATCTCTTTAAGCTCTTGTTGCTTGAATAATATTGCCCAAATCTATCCATAAATTGCGCGGCTTTCCTTAAAAAATCTTCATAGTCCAGCATAAAACTCTTTTCTATTGATCCCGATCTGTTTTTTATTGTTAGTTTGCAATAGCTGTTAAAGGGGTGTGGTGGTCTTAAACCACATCTTGCAGTGTGATTTTGAATTGCACAAGCTGTTTTTGTTATTCCACAATCCAAAACAGCACTAATGGGTTTGCACTCTTTAGAATTGCAACTGTTGGATAAATAAGCTGTTATATTCACCGCGTATGGGTACGGTGATGCTACCCACTTCTCTACCACTCTACCATTTACCATTATCCTTGTTATTTTAGGCGGTGCAAAGTATCTATCCTTTTTAACAATCCTGTTGAATTCTGCTTCATACCTTGACAAATCAAATGATGGCTTAAACGGCAAAGCTCGAGCAAAGTTTATGTATCTTGAGCATGTCCATTGATCTCTTTTTGCTATGCATTCATCTAATCTGTTTTTTATCTTTATTTCCAGTAGCTCACATTTCTTTAAAATTGCATTTGCCTGCTTGAAATCCGTTCTAAATGAATTGCCACAGTATCTGTTTTGATTAGCAAAGGAATTCATCTGTTTGTCGAAGTTTGTTTTATAGTTCTCATAGGCTAACTTTAGGTCAGATGGCCACAATCTTAACTTTGATGCAATTCTACTCATTTTCTCATACAAAGAATTCAATTTATCCTCATATTTGTTTAAGTCTTTACACTTTTGCAGTTGCTGAACTGCTTTGTCCCTTAGATTTTTGTAATAACTGAGGCTTTTATACCCCGGAAAGCTTTCGACTTGTGATCTTATCCACCTTATTTGATTTTCATCTGCTCCTCTTCCGTTGTCTAAATCGCTTGGCACAGCCCTTTCTATAAGATAATCCAATCTTTTCATGGTTTTAACAAACTTAGGTGCTAAAGAGATGTCGAAGACACTCTTTTTAATCCTTGATGCCTCAAAAACAAGTATTGATAGGCTTTTATAATAACCCAATTGTTGAGCCAAGAAGTCTTTGTCTTGCATTACTATATCGTACGTTTTTACATATTGGTTTTGCGTATTATCCATTTTATTCAAGAGCTTTGTGGCTTGAGGGATATGCTCTCTGTAGTATTCTATACATCGCATATTATAGGGATCGAAAACCTCGTATGTTGCATATTCTGCAATTTTTTCGTCGAACGTGTCGCTTAGCACATTAAAGTTCCTTAAGTAATCGACAAATAGTTTATTCAGCCTGTTTTCCTTATCGCCTACATAATTAATAATCAACGAGGTTTTCTCAAGGCAATCGATAGACTCGTTAAATACCCTCTCGAACTCTCCGCCAGAAAGTTTCCCTTGATTTGACAAATTGAAAAGGTTATTGAGTTTGTAGTGGTAGTACAAACATTTGTTTCTTTTCTCGAAGACGTTTATTTCGTATTCAGCCTTTTTTATTTGATTTAACATGTTATCCCTTGCGCATATCTGATTGTTTAAATTTTTTAAGTCATTTAGAGCCCTATTTCTTAAGCTCTCTGCCTCTTTATAAAGTTCTTGTGCTTTCTTAACAAACATTTGAGCCTTGTTTCTATCTATGTAAGGAAAGATGTTGTTTTTCATTAAATTGAATATGAATTTATTGCCCGATAGAAATTGATTGTAATTGATTCTCTTTTGTAAAAACTTATCCTTTAATTCTGATAGGTAATTGAAGTATGGGTTCAAATTTACGTTTACCTTACTCTTTCCATTTTTCAATTGCTTCTTTATGTTTTTCAGATCCTTTCCTGCCCTTTTTGCGATTTTTTCTTTTGAAGGTTTTGCATTTTTCTCATTCATAATTCCAACCACCAAAAGCACAGGCACATCAGCAATTTTTTCTCTCACTTTTTTAAACTCTTTGTGTGGAAGTGCTGACGGTTTTTGCTTTGCTTTACTCTGTTTGTTCTTTTTGTAACTATTTATAACGGTCTTTCTAAAGTCTCTATCCAATATAAACAACCTTACATTGTTAAAATTGGCCTCATATCCAGTGGAATCTAAGATTTTGTATATCTGTATGAGCTTGTTGTACGTTAGTCCTTTTAGCGACGATATGAGAGCTTCAAAGTTTCTAAT
>WFYS01000046.1 GCA_015490005.1 Desulfurellaceae bacterium
GTTGGCAACATCCACTAACTCCTTAACGAAGTGGTGAGTGTAAACCGTGCCCCTGCTGATACCCACTAAGTCGTCTAAGTGCTCGCGGTACTCTCTCTTCTTTGCAGGTGGAAGCTTCTCACTGATCTCTAGAATTATGAGCCTATCGAGGAGGGCCGCATCGTTCTCAAACTCTTCAACCATCTCGTTTGCAGTAAAGATAGGGACTGCAGCGAGCTCATAGAGCTTAACACTACCCACACCTCTACCTCTAAAGGTGAGGGTATTCTCCGTTAGGGTGGCCTTGAGGTCCTGGAGCTTTTGACTACCGTACTCGTGAATATCATCGAAGTGCAAGGGGAATGTTCTGGAGCTGAACAGCTCATCGAAACGGAAATCAGAGCGGTACGCTGAGGGCCCCCACACCTCGGAACCGTAAGCGTTAACCGCGATAAATTTGGCCAAGTGACTCTTTCCTGTCCCCTTCGGGCCGAGGAGGAGTAGGGCGGGTTTAACGCTCCCTGTAACGTCGAGGATAGAGCTGAGAAATCCTGCAATTCCGAGGTAGCCCATAGCCGCGTAATAGACTGAAATGGGGAGGTACTCCTTGTACTTGATGATGCCCTGGAGGAAGTTCTCATACTCCTCCTTGCTAACCTTCTGTGCCCACTCCTTGAGCCTGTCCACGAAGAGAGAGGTTAGGGGGGAGTGTGGTAGCAGGTGGTCGGTTGTTGTCGGGAGAATTGCCTCAAAGCGTCCGTTGTTCTCGTAGATGCCAGGGGCGAGGTAAGCCGTGCCCCTAAAGCTTTGAGAGATCCACGTGAAGTATTTGCGGAGGACCTCTTTTTCATAGCTTGTAGTGATGCCGCCCTTTACCAGAGTGTCTATGACTGTCTCGATGTTGCCCTCGATTATCTTACCTTCAACGTAGAGCTTGAGGAAGGCTGTTCCCTCATAAAACACCGCCTTGAGAACTTCAATAGGTTTTGCCGTAAGGGGGACACCTTGGACGTACTCAACTGCAAAGCTCTCCCATTTTTCCTGTTTTTGCCCTTCATTCTCGTTCTCCTCACGCGTGAGGTAGTAATAAATCATCTTTGTCCCTTTGTAGAGTACTCCATCCCTAGCCTGGAAGATTACCGGGATAATCTCAACTCTAAATGCTGGTGGATCGTTGGAGAGTTTTGAGTAAAGCGTTGGATTTTTCTCTTTGAGCTTTTGTTTGAGAGAAAGGTACATCTGCGGTGGGCTCTTATCTAAGGGACGGTGAACCTCCTTAAGTTTAGGGGTGCCGATAACATAGACCCTCGTAAGCCGAGTAAGCTGTTCAATCTTGCGCCGTTTGGGCCGGGCCGCTCTGATGATAGCTTGAACCTTTTGCCAAGCGAGCTCGCGGGCACTTTCAGGACTGATGGATCTACCACGCGCTTTTTCCATAGCCTCAATGGCAGTGGCAATCATATCCGTGAGGGCAGGGACACCCCTAAGTCTGTCTCCTGAAGTTGAGGGGGCGTACCACCAAGACTCAGCGATGACCCCACCGAACTTGCCCGACTTCTCCTTAAGTACCTCGATGAACTTTCCCTTGATACCCGGAAAAGCCTCTTCAAGAGTCTTGCCGCGGAGGATACGCCAGGCGTTGTTGTATGCGTAAGTCCAAGCCTGAACCCTCTGCTTGGCTTCCTGAACTTCATTCTTATCCCTCTCACTCCTGCGCTCAGTAAACCTTTTGTCGTCGAGGAGGGCTGCGAGGATTTCAGCAGACTTGAGAGGGTGCACTCCTAGCCTCGCGAGGGCTGAGGCGAGGGTGAGGGTAAAATCCTGCCGCCCCACATATGAGAGGAGAGGGGCTACAAGCTTTACGATAACTGGAGCGTTGGCATCGTCTGAGACCTCCATCTCCGTCGAGAACTTTGAGACGGGGAGGGTCTTAGGCTCAGAATTTGAGGGGATAACATCAATCTCATGGTAAGAGGGATAAAGCTTGCTTAGTAGCTTGTGGAGCTCCTCAAACTTCACAGCAGTGATATCCCCGGTCTTTGCGTAGGTGTAGAGAAGTGTCGCGTACTCCTTAGCGGTGAGGGTCTTAATGGGCAGGTAGGGACCTTGAACAAACTGATAAGGCTTATCACTCGGGTGAATGCTCGGAGGGGCCACCACATAATTACCATCTCCTCTATGGTAAACTTTTTTGCGTTTTTTGTATTAAAGTTTACTGCTTTTGGGTGTGGGCGGTAAGCTTTTGGCCCAAAGTTTACCAATAGGGTCAAACATTAGTTGGAGAGAAAATTTAACTATTTGATGTGGGTTATGACTGTTTGGGGCGTATGACTATGTGACGTTTCGTACACGTGAGCATTGTTATCATCATTATTGCCGTTATTTTTGCGTATTATTACGTTGAAAAACCAATTTCCGTTTATGAACTGTGGAAAGACTCCCTGAAGTACGATGGAAAAACAATATCAGTTGTGGGGGTTCTAAAGGACCGCACCCTCAAGACCCTGAGCATGAATACTTGTTTGTTATTTTGAGAGGCAATATCAACGCTAAGGATGGAAGCTGTGTTGTCGTTAGAGGTAGAGTTCACATCACATCAATTGACATGCTCATCAAAATTTTCATTGATGTCTAAGATGTGAAGGAATTACAACAAGCAACTTCAGAGAAAATTAGAAAGTGCGGATGACCAAGAAAAAGAAGAATATTCAAGTTAAACCTAAGTTCAACCAAAATTCTTGTGATACATTCCCGGTTGCATGAAGATGCAACCGCTCGGGTTGAGCTTGACATCAACTCGTTCCAGTCTCTAATTAGGTATTTTTAGCACGAAAAAACAAGGCGCAACAATGACAAAACCCAAGAACAAACAGTTCATAATGTTTTACTGTAATGAAGAGTAAATAACAACACTTTTTTAAGTTTTAAAAAAAGTTGTTGAAATGCTTTGTTTATGTTTAGGAAGTGTTTAAAGTATTTAGAGAGTGCAAAGTTGCAAAATTCGAGTTGATGTTTACCTTAACTCAACCTCTTCTCCCTGTACGGATTATGTTAAAATATGAGATATTCCGAGGACTGAGAGAAGAAAAATCAGCCGAGGAGTTCATGTTCATCAAAATCACGAAGAATGTGGTCAAACCTGCGTAGTCCGGTTATTTTCTTAATTGTTCTCAAGTTTACTCCACTGGCAAGCTGTTTTTTAATCCACGCATGCCTCAGGGTTGTAGTATTTATTTGCAAAGGGTTTGGGTAGAGGAATTTTGCAGCCTTTGCCAATTGCCTATGAAACTCTCTCCAGATAATATCATTTTTCAGGTCTTCTTTCGTGTAGTCTTGCTTGGCCCATACTGAGAGCCATCCCAAATATGTTTTCAAGTCTTTGTCAGTTATTTCCCGTGGGAGTTTTATGGGGCGGTATTCTTTCGTGCTGCGCTTTCTCAACCTCACTCCACTGACATCATAACCCTTAGCCTTCAGATACAAGAACTCCATTGCTTCGGAGACCCTGCAACCGTTCCTTAAAACCATCAAGAACACAACGTCCCTTGCAACCCCCGCCCGGCTTTTCTTTTTCCTGTTCTGCTTTAAATCCTCTAAAATCAGTTTGTTCAAGCTGTCGTAATCAACATCCTTTGCCCAGCCCATTTCCATTTCTCCATGTGCGAAATATCCCATATTATTACATATTCCGAAAAGGGAGTTTTAAAAGGTTTTGGACTGGTGAGAGGTAAGAAAAAAATATTAGTAGTTTCAGAGTGAAGTTTAGGTGATCATAAAGCATTAGTACTTAGTGTTGATAATATTTGGGGGTGATCCATTTGGCTAGTGTAGAAGCTAGTGTTTCTTTTGAAAATGGTAAGATTGTAATTGGATTGCCAATAACGCGTCCTACATCGAAAATTAGGGTGAAAAAGATTGAGAAGGGAGTTGGAGTTCCAGTATCAACAAGGCAGGAGCCTTTCCCTGTTGGTGAGGCTCTGAGGGACTATTACATTGAATGGCAAATATCCTATGCGAAGGATGGTTGCTATGATTATGAGCTATCTAGGATAGTTAGGTTGGCACATAAGTGTAGCATTCTCACTGATAAAGACATTGATGAGCTTCTGAAATTTGCTGACGATGTTAAATCATATCTTGAAGATAGAGGAATAAAGAGAGAGAGCACCGAGGATGAGCTTTATGGGTTCAATATTTACGAGGATGTGTATCCTGTTGCTAAAAAGGAGTTGTCTTCTGGAGAATTTATTGAGATCGTGTTGAAGCATAAGCAACGTGCTGTGGGTTACCAATCTATGGTTTATGTGTGCATTCCTCTTACAAATGTTGAGCCGAATTTAGCAGGTAGAATTGCGAGGCGTAATGAAGTTGTTAAATATGAGGTCCCATTGGATCTGATGAAGGAACTATTGAGAGCATTTATCATAGCGTCAGAGACTCATAAGGATGATATTGTTAAATTTTTGAGGAGTATTATCGGCACTTATAATAAGGAGGGATGTTTGTGATCTTTGAAATTTTTTATGATGGGGAGAGTGGAATTGTTACACTGAGATTGCCCCTTGGTCGTCATATTAGAATAAAAAAACGTAACCTCGGTGTGTCCAATCAGATTGTGATAACTGAAAAAAGGAAAATAAAAGATGAAGAGGACTACGAGAATAGTTACATTGAATGGCAGATTAAATACAAGGTTCAGGATAACAATTCTGAAAGTGAACTCAAGAAGCTCGTTGATTTCGCTTGTGATGTTGGCATACTTCAAAAAAGTGACTTAAAACAGGAAATTAAAGAGATAAGTAGAGTCAGCGAGCTGTTTAATTTAGGTGTAAACAAGAGATATCTCTCAGACCTTGTAAAGTATCTACATAAAACACTTAGAAAAGTGGATCTAAAAGATGGAACACAAAAAGATGCTGGTTCGGAAGGAAGTTTGGAATTTGATTATTATGAAAAAGCTCTTCCAAATTTTGTAGTTCCACAAGATGCTCTTGTTAGCTTGAAAGAGCCCTTTATTTTTGTTGAGACTAAGACTAGAGAAAAGAAGAAAGGGTTGCAGTCCATGATTTATGCTTGCTTTCCACTAAAATATGTTGGGGATACAGGCATTATTGAAAAATCGGTAGAGAACATTCGTGAGGTATATGTGAAACTTGATGAAGAAAAGTTTAAATGGTTAGTCTTATCTTTGTTGAAAATATTTGCAGTAGCATCTAAAACAGATAGAGATGTAATTATGGAATTTTTGAAATCATAGATTTGAAATCTTGCTTTTGATCATCTTTTCAATTTCTTTTTCAATGTTGTTTAGTATCATCTTTGCCTCGCGGATCTTTCCTTCTTTTCTTAGCCTTATCATTTCCTTGTAGGCTTTTTCACATTTTTTGAGGAAGTCTTTTGATGGTATTAGGACTGGGATCTTTTTCAGTTCTCGCTGTGGAATTGTTACTGTCCCAACTCCGCGCGCATATCTCAATATTTGTTCCTTGATTGTTGGGGTTTGTAGATAGAACGCCAAGTAGTATGGATTCACCTTGTCTGATTTAACAGTTAGGATGTAGCTCCAGTCATCCACAAGGCCTTCTTCTTCTTTTGATGTGATTACTGCAGTTCTTCCAATTGTTCCAACACCGACTCTGACAAAGACTATTTCCCCAACATGTGCATGTGCACTTTTCTTGTCCATCTCTGAATTTGGTTGAACGAATTTTCTATCCTTCATAAAGTCAATTCCTATGGGAGTAACGACTTTTGCTGAGATGAAGGGGATACCAGTTTTTGAAAATTTCCTTTTTTCCCCATATTCTGTTTGTCCACTTCTTGTTTCAACTAGTTCTCCCAATTGTATGCTGTTTTCTAATTTTAAATGATTCTGCAGATAGAATTCCGGATACAAGATCGAGTCAACCGGTTCTACTCTCTTTCCTGTAATCTTGACTTTTGATACTGTTAGATGATGGATTGATGGGATGTTAGCCATTAAAACTTCCCCTTCGTGTGGTCCCCCCTTTTTGGCAAATAAAATTGCAGTTCTTGCAGTGGTCCCATTGAAAATGTTGCGTGGTAAGGCGACAATTGCTAGAATATGGGAAGTTTTTAAGAGGAAGTCCCTAACATACTTCAAGTTTGTATTTGAGAATATTCCAAAAGGAAGAATCACTCCAATAATGCCTCCTTCTCTAGCGCATCTAAAAAACTTCTCTAGAAATAGTATTTCAATTGCTTGGCTTTTTCTCCCTCTCCCCAATTCAAATTTTGATAAAATGTTTTTGTCTGTTATTCTCCCATACTTGGCTGAGAAGGGAGGATTTCCTACAACAACGTCATATTCTCCTTCATGTGGCAATTCCAGGAGTCCATCTGTGATTATTATGTTGTCTTTTATTTCTTTTGGCGCTTTATCTTTGATCGTGGGGTCAATGTCAAATCCGTAAATTTTGAATCCCTTTTCTTTGAGGTACTTCAAAAAAACACCATTTCCACATGCAGGATCACATGCAAGGTTTGTATCCCGGTTTTCTAAGTGGTCAATTACAAATTCAACGATGAACTTAGCTACTTTTGGAGGAGTAAAAAATTGTCCAAGCACTTTTTCTTTTCTCTTAAAATGTTTTTCTTTCTGTGAGGCCATGTTCTTCCGCTCCAGTTACAGGAGAGATTCTATTAGCTTAAAATCTTCTTCTGGAATTTCTCGCATAGCTTTTCCCATCAAGTGTCCGCCCCATCCTCTTGAAGTTTTGTTTGTTATGAACTTTAGTTGCTTAATTAGTGGTTTGAACTCAAGGTACCCTGTTTTTATTGGAGCGATCTTTACCCTCCAAGGATACGTCTCACCAATCTCTTGGGGGTCTTGGAGAAATGGCAATGATGGAGCTTTAAATATTGGCTTTTCATCATAAAATGGTTTGCTAACGACTTTGAATATCCCCCTTATCGTTGGTGGATCACTCGGCGGTTTCTGTTTAACATAGAATACCAGTTTGTCCCCTATTTTCGTTGACATCAACTTGTTTGCATGTCTTTTGCTTACTCCCCAAATATTCTTTTCCTTGATAATTTCCCAATTTCCGACATCTGTTATGCACAACCAATATGTCATCGTCACCCACTAATAGTACTATTTTGTACATCCTTAAAAAACTATCGTGTACTATTTTGTGCACAGATGTATTGTAAAAAGTGGACTAATCCTCCAAAATCTTCCCAAGTTCTTCTATTGTCTTTTCAATTTCATCAATATCCCTAGCTCCAACAATCACAAACCGTCCAGTTGAAAAGAGCAACACAGTCAGACTCTTGCTAACTCTGATTATTAGTCCGGGAAATTGTTCAGGATCATATTCAACATTGTATGGCAAGCTTATTGCAAGTTTTCCAAGGTTCAATATTTTTCCAACTTCACCACTAACAACAATATTTTGAATTTTGGGCTTTTCAATTCTAGAAGTATCAATAACCCTACTTAGGATTCTTTTCATCTCCTCAAATGAAGTTTGAATTCCCTCAATGTTTCTAATCCCCTGCATTATGTATTTCCCAGTTCTGTAAATTGTTACAGTCAAACCACTGCTCAACTTGAGATAACCCCCATGATAACTCTCCGGATTGTAATAAAAATTACCTAATTCAAATAACAGATTCTCGAGAATGACCTTAGTTCCCAAGTTGCCTGAAACTACGATATTTACAATCCTGTATTTCATCACTCTCATAAATAAGCTAAGAACACACATTTTTAACTCTTGTCCATAACATTGACACAAAATAGAACAATCACTCCAACATTTCTGCAATTCTGAAATTGTTACACTTTCTCCACTTGAAACCACCGATAAAATTGCCTGTTTCAGTTCTTCATCACTTGAAAATTCCGAGATTGGTTGGTTTCAAATGAGACTGCTTTGACTAATGAAATCGACTTTTTAATCTCATTAACTTCGTTAGGAATCACTGAGAATCTTGCGAAGGGCTTTAATAACGTCCTGCCCGGAGACATCCCTCGGAAGTTTTGTCATAAGGACACCTCAACAATCTGGCTCTTATCCGAGCGAATGAACTTCTTCATTGTTTTTCCGAGCTCCTTCTCCTCAAGAACTTCGAGGTAGAGCTCGATGGCCTCTTTTATGTTCTTGAGGGCTTCTTCCTTTGTTTCACCCTGGCTAAAGCATCCCGGAAGTGCTGGAACGTAAGCCACATAACCCCCTTCTTGCTGAGGCTCAAGGATTACTTTGAACTTCACTTCTCCTCCCCAATAGCTGTATCTCAAATCAACTTATTAAAGGTTCCTACATATTCTTTAGTTTCTATGTAGTAGAGAGTGACCATACAAACCTCGATACTATTATCAAACCTTTACATCAATATTACCCTAAGCACTACGGAATTGGTGAGGATAGTGGTGGGATTTAGGCGGTGGATTATCGGCATTGATCCAGATGAAGTGAAGGCCTTAGAGTCCAAGGTTGAGATCCTCGAGGCTGAGCTCAAGGCTCTCAAGGAGGACAATATCAAGGTACATGATGAGCTTCGTGAGGTCCTCAAGGTCCTCAACGAAAAGGCCGATAAGGTCGACATCCAAGACCTGAGACTAAGGTTTAATTCCTTTATGAAAACATTGGACAGCTTAATTATGAAAATCGAGAGTTTAGAGATTGGTCTCCAAGGAGACCACTTACTTGCAGACGATGAAGCCAAGAAAGAGCTTATTCTCCGGCTCATTCGGGAAGGATACAATACTCCCAAGGAACTCAAGACTATGGTGCCCTTTGGGAATAAGAAGCTTTATGAAGTTCTTAAAAAACTTGAGCGCGAAGGTCTCATAAAGAAACTTAAGAAAAGGCGAAAAGTAGTTTTTGTTATTGAAGAGGGAACTTATTAACTCCTAACTCGGAAAGTCCCGCCGAGACTTCAAACCTCCTCGCGGGGGAGAGTTGGTGAAATTTGCGTGGCTTGTTTTTAAATATTAATTACAAACAAAGTAATAAGAATACTTTTTCAAATAAACTTAAAAGTGCAAGACACACATAGCCCTTAAGACAAAAATATCAAAGTGAGAGGTAACTAACAAAATGGGACAACACCTACCATACCCAAACTCTTCGGCGGAGCCAACGGCGTCCTAATAACCCTACGCCTAAGATCCCGCCGACCACCAACAGGATCCACAAACTCCCTCGAAAACAAATCATAAGCAATCGCATTAACCGTAAAATCCCGATGAATCAAATCCCTCAACACCCCACGCCCAAACACCGGAAAACCATCACGCAACCCACTCCTCATCAAAGAAACATCAATAACAAACGTCCCCGCCAAAACCTGCACCACACCCCAAGTCGGAGACAAAGGAACAATAATCCAATCCCCACCCAAAGAAAGCACATCTATCAACTTATCAAAATCAGGAACATCCACCACCATATCATAATCCCTAATAAAATTCCCAAGAAGATAATCCCTAACCGAACCACCCACCAAGTACGGGTGAAACCCCTCATCAATGAAAGCCTCCCCCACCTCACGAACAGCCCGAGGGACAAACATGACCCACCCCATCGCCATAAAACAGAACTCTTTTTTAAATGTTTTAAACATCATGCGTGTTAGCAGATAGCTCTACTGATTACTTCCCTCCTCTTCACTACCAAGAACCCCCTTACAAAAACCACGCCAGACCACTCCTCCCCAGAAGAGAAACGTCTCACGCGCTTTACTTGTAGCATTCGCCTCCCCAAGCAGTGCAACGCGCGCGCAAGCCTTCTAAAAGAACTTTCTCACCCCAAGGATTCGCGCGACTTAAGAGGGAGAGGACCTTTTTCAGGTTTTGATTGGAATCAATGGGAAGAAAGAACTTGTATTGTCCAATCCTTGAGTTTGTAAAATATCGAGTTCTTTTTGTTCCAAACCTTAAAATCGAACAATACGAGAAGTTTTTTATCGTTGATTCCAATCAAAGGGTGCTAATCATGCCCCCATAGCATCCTGGCGGTTTCACCCTGCAAAATTAGCCGGGCGAAAAGGATTATTATGGGGTTTCTTCGGTAGAATGGCCTGTAAGAGTACTGTTTCGGGTTTTAGAGCGTTTTGCTGTTTTAGGAAAGTGTTTTCTCTGCTGGGCGAGTGTTTTCGGCGAGTTGTTTTAGGGGGTGTTCTGTTACGGGGTGTGTTGGAGATAGTTAGTAGGGTGAATTGACTTTAAGGTCAACTCACAAAAATCCTGGGGAAAGGCCGTCCCCGCCCGGGCACCAGGCTTAAATAGTGAGTTGACCACAAGGTCAATTCAGGTGCGTTTAATATTAACAACCAACAACTTCCTGGGGGTGTGCAGGTGGCGAGCGATATTACGACTTTGTTCAAGCTCATCGCCGTGCTGGACAATTCTGAAGAGTTCAAGCGAATTCTAAAGGAGAATGGGGGTGCCTGCGCCAGGCACGAAGAAAGCGGGTACTGCATGTGTAGGGAAAAGGAGATGTGCAACATTGCCCTGGCCGAGGCTCTTTGGGAGAACCCCGGATTAGTTAAGAAAAAATGGGAGCGCCTCCTCTTCTACTTGGAGGAAGTTGGGCTAATAAAGACGAGGAAGGAAAAAGCGCCCGCAAACCGGCCGAGACGATACATAAAGCTGAGCGATGACTGGAGGGCGGCACTCGAAGCAGCAATTAACAGAGAGTACTTGCAAATCAAGGAGAAGTGGGAGCCGTAGCGTGAACACCCTCTTCTTCTAATTCATGTGATAAACACGTCCCACTTCGAATAGGACCGTAGAAAATAAAAAACAAACCCGTCCTCCCCGCGGGCCCCCCACCCGCGAGGGAGAGACAACCACAGGAGTGTGATACACATGACTAGGCTACTTGATAGTAGGAAGGTTAGACTATTTAAGGGTTTCAGTCCCACCCAGCAACCTTCTGAATTGACCTTAAGGTCAATTCATAAAACTCAACTGTAATCTAAATTCATGTGATAAACACGTCTTAGCCCCGACCATTACACCAGTGAGTGAATTGACCGTAAGGTTAACTCAGGGGCGTGATGAGTTAGCCAAACGCCGAAAATCCCTGGGGGCTTGATAACCCGCAACTCCTGTATTGACCGCAAGGTCAATTCACGGAAATCCGAGATTAGGGGCGTTTTCGGC
>WFYS01000047.1 GCA_015490005.1 Desulfurellaceae bacterium
CTTTTTATAACGTGATAGTTCGTTAATATGTAGCCATCTTTTGAGATGATAAAACCGGAACCTAAAGCGTGAATTTTTCTTTTTACAGGGAAGTTGTTAAAAAATTGATTAAAAAACTGTCTAAACGGGTCATTTGGACCAAAGTTAAAAAACGGACTTGTTGGTGCCTCAACGACCTGTGTCGTGCTGATGTTCACAACCGCAGGTAATGCCTTTTTGGCAACATCCTTGATATCCGGTAAACAAGCAGCAGATACAGTTGAACCAATAAAAAAAATCAAACCAAAAAATATGTATAATTGCTTCTTAAGCATTGCTCTTCTCATAAACACCTCCTACAAACACTTTTATTAAATAATAAACCTTTCATCTAAATTTTTAAAGTCCTTTCCAAAATAGTGCCAAACAGTATAACATTCCAAAGTAAAAACAACCACAAAAGAACAGAGGGAACAATAGCAACGGCTCCATAGATTTTATTATAGGAAAACAAAGAAAAATATGCACCCATACCAAGCTTTAGCAAAAACACATTCACAGTCGTAAAAAAGGCGCTAACAACAACATTTTTCAATTTTACCTCTTTTGGTTTTGAAACATAAAACAGCGAAAAAAGCATTATAAACCAGATTATAAAAGGTAATATTTTGACATAAATAAGGTTTGCAACATGAGGAACAAAATATGGTATTAAAATTTTCAAAGCCACAACTATGGAAATAATAGCTGCAACGGCAACAAGGTTCAGGATAAAGAAAAACGCTCCCTTTAAAAAATTGAATTTTCTTGACGATGATAGAATAAACCGTATTGCTTTCATAAAACCCAAAATCAAACTTATCATGGAAAGTGAGAATATAACCGAGTTCAGAAGTTCCATACCTGACAAATTTTTCAAAAACACATCGAAGTAATGGGAAACCTGTCCAGAGTAAGCTGGTATTATCTTAACAAGCATAGATTTTATATACGGCACTTTTTCTTTTACGAAGGGAATCTTGGATAAAATAAAAATAGCCGTATATAAAAAAGGAACGATGTTTAATACTGTTAGGTAAGTTAAGAACGCGCTCCACAAAAAAACGTGTTTTTCTTTATAAATCCTAAAGGTCTCTTTAACCTCAATAAACGACATCAAGCAGTTTTCTAAATCTTTTTAGGCTTTCATCCTTACCCAAAACCATGAGCATCTCATAAATTCCTGGACCAATGGTTCTACCGGTTAAAGCAATTCTAACCGGTTGGGCTAACTTTAACATTTTCAGCTCGAATCGCTCCATAGTTTCCTTAAATACCTTCTTTAAATTTTCCTCATCAGAAAAACTAGCTTCCTCTAGTTTTTTATAAAGATACTCAAGTGGCTCTTCTACACCATTTTTCAAATACTTCTTTATCCCCTTCTCTTCGTACCCTTGGGGCTCAACGCAGTAAAACCTAATTTCATCTGCAAGCTCAACCAACGTTTGAGCCTTCGTCTGCCTTGTTTTTATCGCTTCAATTAAGTAATCATCTGAAAATTCAAAGCACTTTTTATCAAGAAAATCCTTTAAATGAACAAGTATAGCCTTAGGCTCCATTATCTTCATATGCTCTGCATTCACCCAGATAAGTTTTTCGGGATTGAACACAGCCGCAGATTTGTTGAGCCTATCCAAAGAGAAGTACTTAACCATCTCGCCCCATGTAAAAATCTCCTTATCGCCATATGAAAAGCCCAGCCTTAAAAGGTAGTTGACCAAAGCTATTGGCAGTATCCCCATGTCCCTATACTCTAAAACGCTCTTAGCGCCGTGTCTCTTTGATAATCTCGTTTTATCTTCACCCAAAATCATCGGCACGTGGGCATACTCAGGTGGCTCTTTGCCCAACAATCTATACAAAACAATCTGCTTTGCAGTGTTAGTCAGGTGATCATCACCCCTAATCACATGCGTAACGCCACACTCAATATCATCCACAACGTTTGTAAAGTTGTACATAAACGACCCATCAGATCGCCTTATGATGAAATCGTCAAACTCCTTATAAGAAAAATGCAAATCACCGTGAACGTGATCGTGAAAATCTATATCTTCCTCCGGCAACTTTATTCTAACAACGTGCGGCTTATCAATAGGATATTCTTTTAAATTTCTACAATAACCATCGTAATGAGGGTTTTCTCCCCTCTCCAACTGCTCTTTTTTTAACTGCTCAAGCCTCTCTTTAGAACAGTAGCACCTATAAGCCTTGCCTTCCTCAATCAATTTGTTCATATATTTTTCGTAAATTTCATTTCTCTTGCTTTGAAAACAAATATCGTCCCACTCAAGCCCGCACCACTTCAAACCTTCCAAAATCGCCTGTGTATATTCATCCTCCGATCTTTCCCTGTCTGTATCCTCGATCCTTAAAATAAACTCACCGTTGTTTGCTTTTGCAAAGAGGTAGTTGAATATGGCTGTCCTCAATCCTCCAATATGCAAATGACCCGTCGGTGAAGGTGCAAACCTCGTCCTAACCATCACTTTTTCTCCTTTTTATTCGTATGTGGCTTCTTTTCCTTCTTATTCGGATAGATCGTAACCTCTACCCGTTTAGTACTATTATCAGCCTGGGACACCACGTAATCCTTGTCAAGGTAATAGACAATCCTATCCGCTTTAATGTTGTTTTTACCTGATACCACTTTAGCATTGCCAATCAGGGTTACTATTGACTTGTTAGCCCCATAGATCGCCTTATCGCCAGTTGCCCTTTTATCCTCTTTTGTTATTATCACATGACCCGTGCAAATAACTTTATCAATCTGACCAGTCTTTAAGTTCTTAATAACCCTCATTTTGTCTGATTTCAACGTAACATCGCCCCTTTTTGCAACAACATTACCTTCAAATAGATATATTCCCTTTTTGTCAAATGCAGTCAATTTATTAGCCGTTATATGAACAGGTATCTTCTTTTTTCCAACATATTGTTTTGGATTCACGGCATAGGAGTTAATGCTCAAAAAAATAGCAAATATAATTACAAACAAAGTTCTAAACATTAAATGCCTCCAGTTCGGCTTTTATCTTTTCTAAAGCCATCCTTCTGTGAGAAAGTTTATTTTTTTCGGAAGGCTCCATCTCGGCAAAGGTAAGCTCAAATCCATCTGGTATAAAAACAGGGTCATAGCCAAACCCACTTTTACCTTTTCGTACATCTATTATCCTACCGTAAACATAGCCTTCTTTTTGTATAATCCTTTCACCCACGATTAAGACCATACAGCAAACAAAACGCGCTGAACTATCCTCTTTGTCCTTAAGCCTATTCAACAATTTTTCAACATTTGCCTGATCTGTACCCTCAGCAGAGTAGCGAGAAGAGTAAATCCCAGGTTCACCATTTAAACTAAACACCTCTAACCCTGAATCATCAGCCAAAACGGGATAATTCACGTATTTTTTTAGTGCCCTTGCTTTTATCAGCGCATTTTCACAAAAACTATCGCCCGTCTCATCAGGGTTAAAATCCTCCACAAACTCTCTTGCCGGCAGAATTTTAAAGCCTTCCAAAATATCTCTGATCTCTTTTAGCTTATGCTCGTTATTCGTTGCAACAACAATTATCCTATTTTCCAAAGGCATTTTTCCAGTCGTTTAAAAACCTTTCAAGACCAATATCCGTCAGTGGATGTTTAAACAACTTCTCCATAACATCTGGGGGTATTGTTGCTATGTCCGCACCCATACGCGCCGCCTCAACAACGTGCAAGGAATGTCTGATACTTGCAACTATTATTTCACAGTCAAAATCGTAATTATCCAAAATTTCACGTGTAACAGCAATCAGCTCCATGCCATCGTGCGATATGTCGTCCAACCTACCAACAAAAGGGCTTATAAACC
>WFYS01000048.1 GCA_015490005.1 Desulfurellaceae bacterium
TGCTGTATCAGAAAAAACGTTCATCGCAGCAAAAAGCAGCTTTGAACAGGCAAAAGCTGCACTAAAAGATATTAAGACACTTTTAGGTTATTCAGTTGTACGTTCTCCAATAAATGGCTATATAAGCAAAAAATTCGTCCAAAATGGCGATATAGCAGCTCCATCACAACCACTTCTCGTTGTTGAGGGTTCAAATTTTTATCAAATACAAGCAAATATCCCAGACTCACTGTTTGCTAATTTTCTCAAGGTGAAAAAGATACCCGTAGAAATCAAAATAAAAAAGATTTATGGCTCTCCCCAATACATGCAGAAAAGTGAAGACCCAACAACCCATACCCATCTTGTAAAAATCATCATACCAAAATTCAGATTCATACACTCCGGTGAATTCGCAAAGGTTTTAATTGCCAAAAAACCCATCAAAGCGATCACAGTACCTGAAAACTCAGTTATAGAAAGGGGTGGCGTAGAAGGGGTTTTTATCTTGGATGAAAGCAATAAAACTCACTTTAGAATGCTAAGATTAGGTGAAAAAATAGGCAAAAGATACATAGTGCTAAGTGGCCTAAATCAAGGTGAAAGGCTTGTTGTAAACCCACCATACTATCTTGAAAACAATTCAAAATTGAAATGAACGAAAAGCTTAACATAGCCGGCAGATTGGCAAAAAGCTTCTACAACTCCAAAATTACTCCACTAATTATGATAACAATAGCCGTTTTAGGAATAGGGGCGCTGCTCATTACGCCAAGAATGTATAATCCAGAAATCAAAGTACCGGCTGCAAACATAATTGTTGTTCGACCAAACACATCTGCAATTGAGATGGAGAACCAAATTGTAAAACCGTTGGAAGGCATTGTAGCCTCAATATACGGCGTTGACCACACGTTTAGCTACGCAATCGATGATATGGCTGTAATAACCGTTCAATTTAAAGTTGGGTTAAATCAGCAGGTATGTTTAATGAGGCTCTACAACAAAATAATGCGAAATTACGATAGAATGCCAAAGGGAACATATCAACCCATAATAAAATCCATCGGTGTTGAGGATATACCCATAATGACGATTACACTGTACTCAAAGGACATATCACCCTATCAGCTGAGAAAGTTGGCGTGTAAGGTTTTGGCGGAACTCAGGGGCGTTCCAAATATGGGAACAAACTACATAATTGGCGGCGCGCCCAAAGCTGTCAATGTGGAGATAAACCCTCAAAAACTGGCGTCGTATAAGATAGGCCTTAATGACTTGATAAACATGCTCAAGTCAAGCGGTGTATTTGTCCAAGCGGGCAGTATAATTAATAACAACAAAAGACACCCTATTCTTGTAACGCACCTGTTTAAAAACGCAAAAGACGTTGGCAATGTCATAGTGGGCGTAAGAGAAGGAAAACCCATTTTTTTAAAGGATATAGCCCGTGTGTATGAAGGTGCAGCAGATGTCAATTATGCAACAACATTTGCTTGGGGCAAGGCTTCTGGCAAAAAGAATTATAACAATTTGCACAATGCGGTGACAATAACTATAGCCAAAAAAACCGGAGCAAATGCCGTATTTGTAGCAAAAGATGTACTCAATAGATTGGATGCAATAAAAAAGGCCATGCTTCCTGAACATGTCGGTTTAGCGGTAATGAGAAATTATGCGGGCAAGGCAAATCGGGCTGTGAACACGCTTCTTGAACACTTAGCAATAGCTGTCATCGTCGTTGCCTTCATACTTTTGATATTTTTAGGCTTCAAAGAATCACTAATTATAACCGTCATGGTGCCATTTGTTCTACTATTTACATTATTTGCAAGCTATATTTTGGGCCAAAGTATTAACAGAATTACGCTGTTTGCTTTAATTTTATCTTTAGGGCTCTTGGTCGACAGCGGCATTGTTGTCATTGAAAATCTGCACAGACATATCCATCTCGGCTTTGGAGAATTCAAAAACAGGATAATTTTGGCGACAAACGAGATAGGAAATCCAACAAATATTGCAACAATAGCTGTTGTTTTGGCATTCATTCCCATGGCGTTTGTTTCGGGCATGATGGGGCCGTTTATGAGACCAATTCCAATAAACGTTCCTATAGCAATGATAACATCTCTATTTTTGGCGTACACCATAGTTCCCTACGGATCATTTTATCTACTCAAAAACAAGATGATGAAGAACAAACATCATGAAAAAGGAAAGAAAAAACCGTTCCTCGAAAAGCTATACAAAACAACATTTATTCCCTTTGTGAGGAGAGCATTTTTAAGGAAATCATTATATTTATTCGTATTTATCACTGTAATTGGATCTACAATGATGGTTGCGTGGCAGTTTGTGAGACCAAGCGGCATAAACGGACATTTAAGTCCTTTGGGTGTTGAATTCAAAATGTTGCCAAACAGCAATGTTAACACTTTCTTGGTCGAGGTAAAATTACCACTTTCTGCCCCATTGGAAGAAACCCAGAGGGTAGCACAAGCTGTTGGAAGGCTTATCGGCAACGACAGATATGTTGAAGATTACGAAATCTACACAGGTATTACGGCACCGCTTGACTTTGGGGCACTAATGAGAAGCTATGAGATGCTCAATACGCCCAATATCGCTCAAATAAGGGTAAAAATTGTTAAAGAAAATAGACCAAAAGCACACAAGATAGTGATGGAACTTGACAGGAAACTCAACAAATTTAGAGAAAAGTTCAAAGATGCAAAAATCATGATATTCGAAAATCCACCGGGGCCACCTACAAGGGCTCAAGTTTTAGCCCAAATTTATGGGCCAAACTACGAGATACTAAGAAAAACGGCAAATTATATAGAAAATGAGTTTAAAACAACCTATGGCATAACAAATGTTGATAGCTCAGTCTATCCACCATTTGAGGAATACAGGTTTAAGATCAATTACTACAAGGCAATTTATTCGGGCGTGCCACCTTACAAGATTGCGGATCTGCTCTACAAACTCGTTCACGGATACAAAGTCAGCTGGATCACAGATAGATACGCTTCAGAACCCACATACATAATCGTTAGGCTACCAAAAAGCAAGAGGGGATACCTGGAGCAGATCTTGGATTTATACGTAAAAGGGGCAAATGGAAAGGAAATTCCGTTGAGGGAGCTTGTAACAGTAGAAAAAGATTACTACGATCAGCCGATCTACACAAGAGATCAACACGAAGTAGTCTACGTGAGTGCCGATATGCTCAAGTCATCTCCGGTTTATGCAATTCTTTACTTAAACAAAAAGTTGGACGGCAAGAAACTGCCAAATGGCATCAAAATAGAAACATCCAATCTTAGGCTCTTCCACTCACAACCCAAAGATATAAACACCTATCAAATTAGGTGGGGTGGGGATATGCGCCTAACTCTAGACGTGTTCAGAGATCTAGGCTTTGCCTTTATGGCAGCTTTAATATTTATATACTTCCTACTTGTTGGCTACTACAAATCATTTCTTCTGCCGATAATTGTCATGGGCCCAATACCTTTAACGGTCATTGGTGTCTTTCCTGGGCATTGGCTCTTACATCAGCCATTTACAGCAACATCGATGATAGGTGTAATAGCGCTCGCTGGGATTGTAATAAGAAACTCCCTGCTTTTGATCGACTTCATAAGGCATTACAGAGAAAGGGGTTTCTCTCTGTCCTATTCAATAATAGAATCCGGCGCTGTAAGGTTCAGACCTATCATACTAACCGCCCTCGCCATTATTTTTGGCTCTGTTGCCATGCTAAACGACCCCATATTTGGCGGATTAGCAATCTCACTTATTTTTGGAACATTTGCATCAACAATGCTTTCTTTGATGCTTATACCACTGCTCTATTTCTCACTCAGTAAATTTGTGGAAAATCAATAGAACTTCTCAACATAGATCTCGCCACTCCACGGACTGAATCTTTTTACCTTACCAAAAACCCTAACCTCACGCCCTGCATATTCCTTCAAGACATCCTTGTAATCACCCAACACCCTATAACTTTGCCTGCACCTACAGTTAGGTTTTACAACAACGTACACATCGTTTTTATGAACCTCTACAACACCATACAGACTTTCTTTTTTGGTGCTGGAATTCTTGCAGTTGCTACTGTAAATGTTTATCACAACCCTTCTATTCAATGCCATGTGCCTTTTACTGTCGTTTGGATAAATAGGATGGGATTCGCCATATCCAACAATTTCAACCAAATTTTTTGGAACACCCTTTGAAATCAAATAATTAGCAACAGATTGAGCCCTCTCTTTGGAAAGCCTCAGATTGTAACTCTTGGAACCTATATTGTCCGTATAGCCCTCAACCAATATCCTGTTGTAATTTTTACCCTTAAGCCTATTTAATATTAAATTCAAAGCTCTTTTAGCATTAGATTTTAACTTGTGGCTGTTGAAGGAAAAGAGAATTTCAGATTTTAGTGTCAATTCTGTTATGCAATTATTTTTGCGTAAAGCTTTATAAGCAGAATTCTTTTTCTGAAAAGATGTTTTTGCAAAATCGAATCGAACTGCCAAAAATAGCACTAAAACAGAGAGCAATAAAATTTTTAATATCTTCATTTGACCACCACCTTAAAATTATTATTTGAACTTTAACAATCAATATAAATTTTGTCAAATTAAACTTGAGTTAGCCTTTTATCAGTGTTATACTTTTTGCAAATGGAGTTTCAAGGCTTATTTTTAACAACAGGGGAGCTCGTCGAAGAGAGCAAAGATGCTATAAACGATTTAAGGATAAACTTAATCATCGATGGCATTTCAAGGTTATCCAAGGAACCTATAAAAGATTTACTACTAAAAAGACTAACTAAAAAAGAAGATATTGTTTACCGACAAAACATTCTTAAGGACATACAAAAATCACAAACACTAAA
>WFYS01000049.1 GCA_015490005.1 Desulfurellaceae bacterium
AAAGTAAGCTTCTCTGGGAATTTTGCTTCTGTGAGAACTAAGTATCTTTTTAAGTCTACCATTGACCTTATGTGTTCATTGCTCACAGGACAGACAGCTTGGCAAGCTCCACACGTCGTACACTGCCATAAGGCTTTTTCCGGTATTTGCACTCCATATTCAACGTATGTGTCTTCTGGCAGCTCCTTGTTAAATTCCTCTGTGGTTAAAGGTGTTAACTCTTTGTTTTCTTTTAAATTTTCTACATTCTCAAAGAGGTTTTCTTTTATAGTTATAACAATTTCTCTTGGCACTAATAATTTTCCGGTATTTGCTGCTGGGCATACATGGGCGCACCTTCCACATTCTGTACATGCATATCCGTCATGTACTTCTTTCCATGTAAGCTCATTTACATTAGTAACTCCAAAACTCTCTGCTTCCTCATCCTCAAAATCAAGTTCCCTTAAATCCATGGAAGGACCAAGATTTGAAAAGTAGTTGTTTGGTATACCGGCTATTAAATGCAAGTGCTTGGAATTCGGTATGAAATCTAAGAATGTTAGCAAGATTATTACGTGGAGCCAGTAAGCTATTTGATAACCAACAGGCGAATATTTTATGTGCAAAACGTTGTATAGAAAGCCTGAAAATGGTTGATATGGATTGTATGCACCTGCCCTTGCCATATCAGATGCAGACATGTAAAGAAGGGTAATCATAAGTATAGAGATAAAAGATAATATTAGATATGCACTTCCATGGTATGTTAATTTTTTCGGATGCCATATTAACCTTCTAGCGAAAGCCATAACCATGGCTATCAAAACTACCAAAACAAAGAAATCTTGAGAAAAAAGATAGATGTTGTAAATTGTTTTACCTAAAAACTCATAGCTAAACCCTGGAAATAGACCTTTTATAAGAAGCTCTATTTCACCAAGTAGCAATACAACGAAACCAAAGAATAACATAGCATGCATTATGCCAGCATAGTTTATATCCAAATCTTTAACCTTGAAGTGGCATAATTGTAAAAGACCATACTTTATAGCGTTTGATATCCTTTTCACTGGATTGTCAAATCTATTTTCTGGTTGTGTGAATTTCAAAAGGTTATATAAGTAATACACTCTCCAGAAGAAATACCCCAAACTACCTGCTATAAGGATTGCAAGTATAATCCTTCCTACTACTTCCATTTCCCATCACCTCTTTTTAAGTTGGATTAAATACACGGAAAGGAGAGGGATGACCCCCCTCTTAAGATTATTTTAATAGATTCTTTGAAATTACTATCCTTTGTACCTCGTTTGTTCCTTCATAAATTTCTGTGATTTTTGCGTCCCTATAATACCTTTCCATCTCGTATTCTGTTATGTAACCATAACCACCAAAAATCTGCAGAGCCTCTTTTGTTACATATGTTGCTGTTTCTGATGCAAAAGCCTTTGCCATAGAGGATTTGATTATAAGGTCACTGTAGCTTGCAAGTCCTTTCTTTAAATTATCTTTTATCCATGCTGATTTATAGACGAGCAGTTTTGCGGCTTCTATTCTCATTGCCATGTCTGCAAGTTTAAACTGAATAGCCTGGAATGCACTAATGGGCTTTCCGAACTGTTTTCTCTCTTTTGAGTATTCTAGTGCCCTTTCAAATGCGCCTTCTGCTATACCCAACGCTTGGGCTGCAATGCCTATTCTGCCACCGTCAAGCAAGTCCATGGCAATCTTGAAACCTTCTCCCTCTTTGCCTAACAAATTTTCTTTTGGCACTTTGACGTTATCTAGAACAAACGCCGTCGTATATGTTCCCCTGATGCCCATCTTTTCTTCGTTTCTTAAAATTTCCACACCGTCTGTTTTAAGGTCAAGTATAAATGCATCTATGCCTTTGTGTTTCAAAGATTTATCATGGGTAGCTATTAGGATTCCTGTACCCCTAAATCCACCATTTGTGACAAATATTTTGTTGCCGTTAGCTATATAGAAGTCTCCTTCTTTTTTTACAGTTGTTGAAACATTTGCAGCATCCGTTCCAGCTTCGGGCTCAGTTAAAAGAACACACCCTTTTTTTTCTCCCTTGGCAAGAGGTACCAGATATTTTTGTTTCTGCTCTTCTGTTCCAAATTCCAAGATTGGGTTACAAGCTAGTGATGTGTGGGCTGAGATAAATACACCTGTGGAAGCACAAACCTTTGAGATTTCTTCTACCACTATTATATAGGACAGAAAGCTTAATCCTGCGCCGCCATATTCTTCGGGAATGTATGTTCCAAGGAATCCTAATTCTGCTAGCTTATTCAATATCTCGTCTGGAATCTTGTGATTTTTATCTATTTCTGGAGCAATAGGTTTGAGCTCATTTTGAGCAAAGCTTCGTGCAGTATCCTGAACCATTTTCTCTTCTTCAGTTAATCTAAAATCCATACACTACTCCTTAATTGTTTTTATAATTGGGTTTCCTTTTTTCTAAAAAAGCTGTCAACCCTTCTTCTGCGTCCTTTGTTGAAAATACCACACCGAATAGGCTTGCCTCATATTTGAGTCCATCTTCTTTTGTTAAATCAAAACCATCTGCTATGGCTCTCTTAGCTAATCCCACAGCGATTGGTCCATTTTTCATGATTTGCTTTGCGGTATTCTCAGCATAACTAATCATTTCTTCTTTTGTTTTGAATATTTCAGAAATTATCATTAGATTTTTTGCATCATTTGCAGTGACCATTTTTGCCGTGAAGATAAACTCTTTAGCTATATTTTTACCTACTAATCTTGATAAGTTTTGCGTGCCTCCAAACCCTGGTATTATGGCCAATCCAGTTTCAGGAAACCCCAGCTTAGCATTTTCTGTGGCATAGATAAAATCGCATGCTAGAGCTAATTCAAAACCTCCACCCAAGGCAAAACCGTTGACGCAAGCTATAAATGGTTTTTCTGATTGTTCCATTTTGAAAAGTATTTCCTGCCCTAATCTAGCGAAGTCAACAGCTTGTTTCGGCGCTAAGCTTTTCATGAAAGCTATGTCTGCTCCAGCTACAAACGCTTTTTCTCCACTTCCTGTAACGATAACTACCTTAATATCGTTGCTTTTATTAATATTTTCTATAGTACTGTTTAGTTCAGATAATACCTCATTATTTAAAGCATTGAGCTTGTCGGGTCTATTTATTGTCAAATATCCTATGCCTTCCTTTACCTCTAATAATACCTTGTCCATTTAACCCTCCTTTTTTCAGGTGTAATCGTAGAAACCTTTGCCTACTTTTCTACCTAACCTTCCAGCTTCAACCATCTTAACAAGAAGAGGACAAGGCCTAAATTTTGGGTCTTTAAAGCCGTTATATAGAACATTTTGTATAGCTAAGACTGTATCCAGTCCAATAAAATCAGCTAATACTAATGGTCCCATAGGTTGATTTGTACCCAATTTCATGCCTTTATCTATGTCTTCTTTTGTTGCTATTCCTTCATATAAAGCGCAAACCGCCTCGTTTATCATTGGTATAAGTATTCTATTTACAATAAAGCCTGGGTAGTCCTTTGCTAAAGCTGGGTCTTTTCCTAAAGACCTTGCAAGCTCCAAAACGGTTGTATACGTTTCCTCACTTGTTGCAATTCCTCTAATAACTTCTACCAACTTCATTACAGGAACAGGGTTCATAAAGTGCATGCCTATAACCTTGTCTGGCCTTTGAGTTTGAGCAGAAATCATAGTTATAGAGATAGAAGATGTGTTTGAGGCTAAAATAGCATTCTTTTTTACTATATTATCCAATTTCTTAAATATATCCTTTTTCAATTCTTCATTCTCTGGAGCCGCTTCTACGCAAAAGTCTACTTCTGAAAAATCATCTAAATTAGTCGTAGGTTTAATATTATCCAGTGTTTGTTTAATCTGTTCTTCTTTTATTGCTCCACTTTTTACTTGTCTGCCTAAATTTTTCTCAATAGTTTTCATTGCTTTGTTAAGTTGTTCTTCAAATACGTCGTACATTATAACCTTATATCTGTGTAGCGCAAAAACATGGGAAATTCCATTGCCCATCTGACCTGCACCAACAACACCTACTGTCTTAATCATTTCTTGCCTCCTTATACATTTTTAAAAATGGCTGCAACAGCTTCTCCACCGCCAATGCAGAGAGTAGCAAGACCGTATTTTGCGTTTTGTCTTTTCATTTGTTTAACTACAGTAACCGCTAATCTACCACCACTTGCTCCTATTGGATGGCCTATAGATATAGCGCCTCCATTGACATTAACTTTATTGATATCCAAGCCTAAGTGTTTTATAGCGATAAGCACTACAACTGCAAATGCTTCGTTTATCTCAAATAAATCTATATCTTCTAATTTTAGTCCCGCCTTTTTAACACACTTTTCAATAGCTCCAACCGGGGCCTCCGGAAATTCTTCGGGTGCTAAGCTGTTTGTAGAATACGCAACCAATTTTGCAAGAGGCTTAAGATTGTACTTTTTTAAAGCGTCTTCACTTGCCAAAATGCACATTCCAGCTCCATCAGAAATTGTAGATGAGTTAGCTGCCGTAACTGTCCCATCTTTCACAAATGCAGGTCTTAATGTAGGAACCTTATCCCAAATAACCTTATATGGATCTTCATCTTTATCTACAATAGTTTCGCCCTTTTTAGTTTTTATTGATATAGGTACTATTTCTTCTTTTAAGATTCCATCCTCTGTAGCTTTTTGGGCTCTTTTGTAAGATCTTATGGCGTATTCGTCTTGTTCTTCTCTTGATATTTCATGTTTCTTTGCCATATTTTCAGCCATTACTCCCATATGAATGTTGTTGTAAGGGTCCCATAAACCATCATAGACCATTCCGTCTATGATTTCTCCGTTTCCCATCCTATAACCAAATCTAGCCTTTTTTAAATAATAAGGCCCACTTGACATGTTTTCAGCTCCACCTGCTATAACTAGGTCCGAATCTCCAACCATGATGGATTGGGCGCCTAGCATAATGGCTTTTAGTCCACTGCCACAAACCTTATTTATTGTCATGGCATGGACTTTGTAAGGTAAGCCTGCATAAATTGCGGCTTGCCTTGCCGGAGCTTGACCTACACCTGCCGGGAGAACCTCGCCCATTATTATCTCGTTAAAATCATCTCCCGATAAGCCGGTTCTTTTCATCATTTCTTTGATGACCTCAGAAGCCAAAACAGGAGCCTTTACATCCTTTAATGCCCCACCAAAACTACCGAACGGTGTCCTTAACCCTTCTACTACGTAGACCTCTCGCATATCAACCTCCTATAAACCCACCAAGTGGGTTAGTCTTTACTTGGAGTAAAGACTAACCCAAAATTGATAAATAATCAAGAGGAAAGTTTTTCGGTAAGGACAGGTACAAAATCTAATAAATCTGCAACTACGAATACGTCGGCAACTTCAGAAATTGGTGCATCTTTGTCTTTGTTGATTGCAACTATGAAGTTGGATTTTTTCATTCCAGCTAAGTGCTGTATTGCTCCAGATATTCCACATGCTACATATAGTTTTGGAGCCACAGTTTGACCTGTTGTTCCAACCTGTCTTTCAGCTGGTAACCATCCAGCATCAACAACAGGCCTACTTGCACCTAATTCACCGCCAAGAGCTTTTGCCAGTTTTTCTACTACTTCTATATTTTCTTTCTTTCCAACGCCTCTTCCAGCACTGACTATAATTTCAGCTTTTGTTAAATCTACTCCGCCTTTTTCAACTACTTCAAAGCCAGTGAACTCTAATCCATCGTCTGCAGTGTCAACGTCTGCAGTTTCAACTGTTGCACTACCAGCTTTTGCTGGGGCAAATGCACCACTTTGTAGGGTTAAAACAGCTTTTCCTGTATTGGGTTTAAGTAATCTTCTTAATTTTGCGTTGCAGAATGGAACCACAAAGCCATCGTTGTCAACTTCTACTATCTCAGAAATCTGACCAGCGTCCCATTTAAAGGCTATTCTTGGAGCCAAATCCCAACCGTAAGATGAGTGACTAAGAACTACGTAGTCTGGATTTTCTGTTTCGGCTATTTTTAAAACCAAGTCTCTGTGTACTTTTGGATTGTATTCTTTTGCTTTTTCAACGTCTGCAACATATACTTTGCCATTAAATTCAGGTTTTATGTCAGTTGGAGCCACAAAAAATGCAACTGCTTCTGCCCCTAATTTCTCAGCAAATGCAACTAATTCATAGAAAGATTCATCTACATTACCGTTTTTATATTCACCAACAAGCAATAACTTCATTTTTTACCTCCTTAAATAACTGCCTTTTCTTTAAGTATGCCAATAAGTTTGTCAGCAATTTCATCCGATGCACCTTCAAGAACAATGCCACCCTTCTTCTTTTCAGGAACAAATGCTTTGAGTGTTACTACCTTAGAATCTGTGTTCAAGAATTCAGATAGTTCAAATTCTTTTAGTTCTTTCCTTTTCGCTTTCATTATGTTTGGTAAGGTTGGGTATCTAACTGTGTTTAGACCCAATTGGCATGTCAAAACTACCGGTAAGCTTGCTGTAACTTTTGCTCTAATTCCACCTTCTAATTCCCTTTTTACGTTAACCTTTCCATCTGCATATTCAAAACCTACTATGGTTGTTACACAATTCATACCTAACATTTCTGCAACTAGAGCACCAACCTGTCCAGAACCTCTGTCTTCAGATTGCATGCCAGTGAAGATGATGTCAAAGTTTTTGTCCTTTGCATAGTTAGCTATGATTGTAGATATCTGAAATGGGTCTTTAAGGTGAGCTTCGTCGTCTTTAATATGAGCTCCTTTGTCTGCACCTAAAGCCAAGGCTTTTCTTATTGCCTCTTTTACTCTATCAGGTCCAATAGATAGAACTGTGATTGTAACGTCACCTACCTTTTCTTTTAACCTTACCGCTTCCTCTACGGCGTACTCATCGTACTCGTTAATTTTGTAAGTAAGGTCTGATTGATCATACCATAAGCCGTCGCTGCTTACAGTGAATTTAGATTCCATATCTGGAACCTGCTTTACACACACCAAAACGTTCATTTTCTAACCCCCTTTAAAAAGATTTACTTCTTGATGCCAATATAAATAAAGTTTACGTAAATGTCAAGAGAAAAGAAATTAACACTCATATTTTTCTTGACACGTTTAAGCTTATTTAATATATTTCCAATAGTAAGTTTACGTAAATTGTAAAAGAGGCGTAATTTATGACTGAAATTGACAATAAAGAATATTACCAAATTGGAGAGGTTTCCAAGAGGCTAGGTATAACACCGAGAACCATTAGGTACTATGAAGAATTGGGACTACTTGACCCTCCACTTAGAATTGAAAAGGGTATTAGGTTTTATTCTGACGAAGATATTAAGAGGATAAAGTTTATTCTAAAACTCAAGGATTTAGGTCTAACATTAAAGGAAATGATGGAGTTAGCAGATATATACAACCAGCATAAACAACCTATAAATATTTTGCCAAAATTAGTTGAAATTTTGGATAAACATTTAGAGAAAATAGATGAAAAAATGTCAAGATTGGCCTCTTTGAGAAGAGATATAGTGGATTATAGAAAAAAAATAGTTAGCATGTTAGAAAACAAGTATTAATGAATTGATTTTTACTGTTAGATTGTGTAGACTTTAGCAGTTATGTGGTTTTTGTTGGTAAAATGATTAAAAGAATTTTAAGAATGGAGGTAGTTGATGAAACTTCATGAGTATCAAGCTAAAGAGGTATTGTCGGGGTACGGTATACCTGTACCGGAAGGAAGAGTAACTTATTTCCCCGATGATGCGTGGATGGTAGCTATGGAACTTGGGTTACCAGTAGTGTTAAAAGCTCAGGTTTTAACAGGTGGTAGAGGAAAAGCAGGAGGAGTCAAGCTAGCAAGAACCCCAGATGAGGTAAAAGAGGTTGCTAAGGATTTATTTGGAAAAAAATTAGTTACTAAACAAACAGGGCCTGAGGGTGTAATTATAAGAAAATTGCTCGTAGAAAAGGCTGCTGATATAGGTAGGGAATTATACTTTTCTATAACGATTGATAGAACTACTTCCAAACCTACAGTGGTAGCTTCTAAAAGGGGTGGCATGAGCATTGAAGAAGTTGCTGAAAAGTATCCAGAAGATATAATCAAAATACCGATAGACCCTGTTACAGGCCTATTACCTTACCAGATAAGAAGGTTAAAATACGATTTAGAGTTAGTTGACCAGGAGAAAGAAGCTGCGAAGGTTTTTAACGCACTGTATAAAGTTTTTGTTGAAAAAGATTGTACTTTAGTTGAATTAAATCCTCTCGTAGTAACTAAATCTGGTCATTTGTTGGCCGTTGATGCAAAGATGGACGTAGACGATGATGCGCTATTTAGGAGAAAAGAAATATCCAAGATGAGGGATTTGACTGAGTCTGACCCAAGTGAATTAGAAGCTAAGATAGCAGGTCTTAACTTTGTCAGACTTTCAGGTAATATAGGTTGTATGGTTAATGGTGCTGGATTGGCTATGACTACTATGGACGTTATAAAATTGGCTGGTGGTGAGCCGGCTAACTTCCTGGATGTAGGTGGCGCAGCTACACCAGAAACTATTGCTAAAGGGTTTGAGATAATTACAAGAGACCCAAGTGTTAAAGCTATGTTTATTAACATATTTGGCGGTATTGTAAGATGTGACAAGGTGGCAAATGGAATCATACAGGCTTTGAAGAAAGTAGAAGTTAACATGCCTGTTGTAGTCAGACTAACAGGGAACAACAAAGAAGAAGGAATGGAAACTTTGAAGAAAAGCGGAATGAGATTCTACGTTGCAGAAAACTTAAAAGAAGCAGCTAAGATGGTATCTGAACTCTCAAGGGAGACGGAGGCTGATATAAACAAAAGTAAACAACAAAAAAAAGATAAAGAGGAGAAGTAACCCATGGCTGTATGCGTATATAGAACAAGTAGGGTGTTAGTTCAGGGAATTACAGGAAAAGAGGGTAGCTACCATGCCAAAGCTTGTAAAGAGTATGGCACTAAGGTAGTTGCAGGTGTTACACCCGGTAGAGGTGGTCAAGAGGTAGAAGGTATACCGGTTTTTAATACCGTAGAGGAAGCTGTTAGAGAGACTCATCCTAACGTAAGTTTGATTTTCGTTCCACCTCCATTTGCAGCTGACGCAATTTTGGAAGCTGTAGGCAGTGGAATAAAAACAGTTGTTTGCATAACAGAGGGTATTCCTATTCACGATATGGTTAAGGTTAAAAGTGTTATTGAGAAAGAAGGTGTAACTTTAGTTGGACCTAACTGTCCAGGCATTATTAGCCCAGGGGCCACTAAAATAGGTATTATGCCAGGTCACATATTCAAGAGGGGAAGTGTTGGCGTAATGTCTAGAAGTGGTACTCTACTTTACGAAGTATCTGATCAGATTACAAGAGCAGGGTTAGGGCAATCTACGTGTCTTGGTATTGGTGGAGACCCAATTGTAGGAACAGACTATATTTACTGGCTTAAGTTATTTGAGGAAGATCCTGAAACTGAAGCTATGATGATGATTGGAGAAATAGGCGGCAACGCGGAGGAAAAAGCAGCAGAGTTTATAAAGAGTGGAGCTATAACAAAACCGGTATTTGCATTTATAGCAGGAAGAACTGCACCTCCAGGAAGAAGAATGGGTCATGCTGGTGCTATTATTATGGGTAAGAGTGGAACGGCCGCATCAAAGTATGAGGCTTTGAGAGAAGCTGGAGTTCATGTAATTGAGAATCCTGGTATTATTGGAGAAACAATAGCTCAAGTTCTCAAGGAGAAAAAGCTTTAAGCTTTAGTGAAAAATCACTGTGGGAGGGTTAGCCCTCCCTTTTTTGTTTTAAATTGAGGAATACAGCCTTCTTTGCCAAAGTGTCTGCAATTTCGTTTCCTTTTATGCCTCTATGAGATTTTACTGCGTTCCATTTTATATTAAAAATTGACGTATACCCTAATATCTGATTTATTAATTTTTTATACCTCAATGTGGATTTTGTTCTGTAAATTACTCCTCTTTTAGCTCTGTATGAATCTGCGACTTTTACTATAAAATCACAGTCTGTGAATATATCGATTATAGTCACGTCATAAACATAGGATTCAATATATTCTAAAGCTTTTAAAACAGCTAAGAGTTCCACGTAAAGTGAATTGTCACAATTGCAGCAGCCAGAGAATTTTATTTGTCCTTTTTCAGATTTAATATATACTCCCCATCCACACGTGGAGTGCTTTTCAAAGTAACTTCCATCTGTATATACTTCTATTTTCATAAAATGTTTATTAGGAGTTTAGTGGAAAAAGCTAAAAACGTTGCAAGCAGTAGTGTTGCTGTTGAAATATAGATAGTGTTTTTTAAACCAACCTCTTTTCTTATAGCGGCTATTGTTGCCAAACATGGTATGTAGAATATTACAAAAATTGTAAAGATAAGCATTTGATTTGGTGTTAAGGCATTAGGAATTTGAGATAGGCTGGACAACCCTAACGCTTGGTATAACATAAGAAGAGTAAGCTCTTTTTTTAATATTCCAAAAAGTAGTACTGCTGCTATAGAGGAAGGTAACCCTAATATTTCCATTAATGGTTTGAACACACCATTAATTGCGTTGTCTAGATGATAATAAGATATAAGCGTTAAAACAACACTGCCACCAATTAATATCGGAACTGCCAAGAATACAAAGTCTTTTACCTTATGCCACGTTTTTAGTATTAACGTTTTGAAAGTAGGGAGCCTATAAGGGGGTATATCTAAAGCCATCTCAGGACTCACTCCACGTAATAGTTTTTTTAATATCATTCCGCTTATCATTATAATTAGTATATTGATTCCATAGAGTAGTATTGCATATCCGTACCCTATAAAATATCCAACAAGTCCCATAATTACGGTAGTCCTAGCGGAACATGGGACTAAGGATGCTAAAAATGCCGAAATAACTTTTTCTTTTTTGCTTTTCAATATTCGCGTTGCCATTATTGCAGGTACACTACAGCCATAACCTGATATAAAAGGTATTATACTAGTTCCGTGAAGCCCCATTTTGTGCATAGTTGAATCAAGTAGGAAACCAATTCTTGGTAGATACCCAATATCTTCAAGTAGTGAAATGAGAAAAAGAAACGGTAAGAGATATGGAAAAGCTATTCCAAAAGCAGCTCCTACGCCATCAACTATACCTTTAACTATTGCAAGGATAAGTTTGTGTTGAGATAAGGAGTGTTCTAAAAATGTATCTACATTATTGAATATGTTTATTATAAAGTTTTCAACTGGTACGCCGCCATGGAACACTATATAAAATACAGAAAAGAAGATTGCAAGCATAGATAAATAACCAAAAAATGGGTGTAAAAGTATGTTATCCAATCTATCTTCAAGTGTTCTTTTCTCTTTCTTCTTAACAACAGCTGAGTTTTCAAATATATCCATGCACAGTGCATGTCTCTCTTGCACAATTACAAGCCCATCTCGCAGGGCGAATTTTGCCTCTTTAAGCGCATTTTTGCAAACTGAGTTTTCAAGAGGTTTCTGGCAGGCTTCAAAGCCCTCTATAGCCTTTGTAGCCATTAGCTTTGTAGGCCATTCATTTTTTAAATTGTTTTTATCTATGCACTCCATGACCATCTTTATGTATTTTTCTACCTCTTTAGAATATACACATCTTTTTGCAGGCTTTTGAGCATTTCCTATTGCTTCAATTAAATCCTTTATACCTTTGCCTTTTTTTGCTATTATAGGAACTACTTTGACGCCAAGTATACTTTCTAATTTTTTTACGTTTATATATATACCCTTTTTCAATGCTTCATCCATCATATTTAGTGTTACTACTATAGGTTTCTCTAAAGACATTAATTCGATTGTTAACTCGATGCTTCTAACGAGTGTTGATGCGTCTAATATATTTACGATGACATCAATGTCTTCTGAGAATAGTGCTCTAGCGGTTTCTTTTTCTGCATCATCATACCAGCTTAAAGAGTAAGTCCCAGGAAGATCTATAACGTCTACAACTTCATCCCCTATGTAGGTTTGACCTTTTGTATATTCGACCGTTGCTCCGGGAAAATTTGCTGAAAGACTTTTGTATCCAGCAAGTTGATTAAAAAGTGTGCTCTTGCCACAGTTTGGCTGGCCTATGAGAGCAACTGTTTTCATTAAATTTCCCTAATATTTATTTTTAACGCTATACCTCTGCCTATGACAACGTCCGCACCATTTACTTCTATCATAAAAGGGCCTTTTAGAGGGGCTTTTCTTTTTATTTTTACTATGACGCCAGGAATAATGCCTAATTTCCACAATCTGTCTTTAGCTATACAACCGCCGTCAATGGAGTCAACCAGATAGCTTTTTTCTAATTCACCATCAATCAGCTTCATGCTGAAAATTATATTCGACTTTCATTATTAGTCAAGTCTAATTTTATTTTCCTCAATTAACTTCCTAATCCTTTTCAGTTCTTTCTTTATAGAAAATACAGCAAAAGGTAGGTAAATCCAAGAAACAACTAACACAACAAATAAAACAACTATGCATGTTAGTAGAACAATAGAAAAGGTATTTGATATAGATTTTTGTAGCACTTCTATCATAATTTTATACCCAAAATTCCTACAAAACCCCCTAATCCGTAGCCTTCTTTAAAGTCTTGAGGTTTATCTATTTCTTTTAGTGAATTGGAAAGTAATGTTTGATATATTTTGGCAACATCGAATCCGGCATTTTCCAACATATAACAAACCTCATCCGTTGAGAAAAATGTTGCATTTTTATAGAACTTACCCTTTTCCTTTTTGTGTAAATATTCTTTTCCAATTTGACTGTTTCTATCGACTATAGCAACCAATATATTGCCGTTTTTCTTCAAAATTCTATGAGCCTCTTTTAAAGTTTTCACTGGGTCTCTAACGAAGCATATAGTAACTGCTAATAATACAAAGTCAAACTCTTCATCTTGAAAGGGCAAACTTTCAGCAAATCCTGGATAAACCTTTATATCCCTTTGTTTAGCAATTTCTGCCATCTTTATGGATGGTTCTATTCCTTCTTTTATGCCCAAAGGATATGCAAACCTGCCACTTCCTACACCTATTTCTAAAGCTCTGGTAAATTTTGTCGTTAATGCCTTTAGCATATTCAGTTCGCTCTCGTAAATGGCTTTGTATTTGTCAAACCAGTTTTCATACTTTTCTGTGCATCTCTCGAACACATCTATATTCTTTTTAACTTCCAGATAATAATTTATAGCCTCATAAATATCCTTAGCATTGACCAATATGCTTTTAACCCCTAATGTTTTAGCGAGCCTTTCCCTTGATTTCTTTCCCATATTTCTAGCGATAAAAACACTTATGTCATTGAGTAGGTTTACAATTAAGCTTGGATTATCGTGATGTTTATCATCTGAGTATGGATTTTTAATTTGCTTAACTAAATTTCCGTTTTCGTCAAATATAGAATAGATAGGTGATACTCCAAAATGGCCATTCCAAATGCTTTTGCCGTCTTTATCAGTAGCAATCGCAATAAAAGAACCCATTGCTTTACTCTCCCTTTTTGCTTGATATTTTAATAAATGGATTGATTTAAAGCAAGGATTTATTGTTTATTCTAAATTAGGTTGCCTGATGCTTTCTTCAGCTACTATGATTGATTCAAATCTCTTATCATAAGATGTAAGATTGTTTGCTGTTATAACATTTTTAATGAGTTTTATATATTCAAATCTCTTTGTTGAGTACAAAGATAAATATTCTGCTAATTTGTATGGGTTGTAATAATCACCCATCCTATATCTTGCTAATCTAAACCTTTTATAGGCTGAACTTCTGTCTAAGTTTAAAATGTATTCCACAGTAGAATCATACAAACTTCTGAAATGCACAACAATATCACCTGGTCTTGGATGTTTTTTGTGAATTCCATAAATATTGTTATAATAAGTGGCAAAACGCGACTTTCCCCATCCAGATTCTATGCCAGCTTGAGCAATAAGTAAACTAACTGGTACACCGCCAGATTTTATTAGTAAGTCTCTTATCGTATGACACCTATATTTTCTGTAGCCATATTCTAATATTTTTTTATCCATACTGCTCAAAGTTTCATTATTTTTTATTTTATCTGCTACATTTTTAAACATCTGATGTTCTTGCATAAATCTCATATTTACAGTTACCGCTATGGGAATCAGCACTTTTATGAATAATTTCTTTCTTTCTGCTGAAGAGAGTTTAGAAAAATCCTTTGGTAAACTTTTTAGTAGGTAAGGTTCTACTTCTAAGGGATATTTATTTAGATATTTATACAGCGAAAGCCGTTCCTTTAATTCTTGGACATTGTTAACGTTGTAAAGGATAATGCCATTTTTGTAGGTGAATCGATTGGTTTGTTTTCCGAATACAAGTAAAGCTATGCCAAATATAAATGCTATCGCAAATAGAACTATAAATATAACACCTAATGTCCTATTGGGTGGATTAGGTGTTAAAACAAGTCTCTTCTTACTCATGCCGCATGTAATATATACCCAAAAAATCATAAGTCAAGTAAAATGGCGTCAAAATAACGAAATATAAAGATATGTTTAGTTTATTTGCTTGAATTAGTTAATTCTTTGGTTGAATTAGAGGAAAAAACTTTGTAAAAACATATATGGAGTTAGTTTGGAAGAAAATTATTGAAACAGAAAGTATCGTTGTCTCTCCAAGACCTGTTTGGAAATGCAGAACGTGCGATATGTATGAAAAAAGGCTTTCGTGTCCTCCATTTGTTCCTTCATGGAAAGAAACTAAGGAATGGATTTTTTATTATAAAAGGTCTCTTGCATTTAAATTTTTAATTGATATGAACGAGTTTGAGAAAGAAAAAAGGGAAGTTATTAAATTTTTACTTGATAAAGAAAAAATTCTCTTTAGAGAATATCCGTTTGTTTACACTTTGTTTCCAGGTTCTTGTAATTTGTGTGCCGAGTGCCCTGTAGAAAAAGGTGGTAGGTGTTCTAAAGCTCATCTAGTAAGACCTTCTGTTGATGCCTTAGGAATAGAAATAACAAGTATTACTGAGATAGATTTTTCAGAAAGTGCCCTATACTCGTTAATCTTGCTTGAATAGTAATTCAATCTTAATTTTCATTTGTCAAGCTTTTAAGTCTATGTGACCTTCTCTCTGTTTTGCTCTTCTTTTCTGCTCCTTTTTGTCCTTTTCTATGGTGTTATGAGGAGTGTTTTCACTTTCTTTAACTTTTGTTGTTCTTTCCTGTTTTTCTTTTGTGTCAATCAACTTCTTAAAACCTTCAGCTTGGGCGGCCTGAGTTAAAGGATTTTGGTTAAGCTGTCCTTGAGCCGTGGCGTTTAATATGACATTTTGTACATCAATTGGACCAACCATATTTACTCTCCAAATAGGATTTGTTCAATAAACATGTAACCCTTTTCAATAAAAATACCATCCTTACAAGACTTTTCACTATATTTATCGGCCTTTTTTTTATTTTTTGAAGTCCAAACGGCAAAAGGAACAGGTTCTGGTGTGTGTGTTTTTATCTTGATTGGGGTGGGATGGTCTGGTAATGCTGCGATTTTTAATTCGTCGTTTAAGCTATCGGCCATTTTTATTGCCTCACCGACTATTTTTCTATCGAATAACTCAATAGCATCTATTTTCTTTTGAACATCACCCATGTGCCCAGTTTCATCTGTTGCTTCAACGTGTAGGTATACAAAATCTCCTCCGTTTTTCAAAAAATCAAATGCAGTATCGATTTTTCCTTCAAAATTTGTATCTAAAAAGCCTGTCAAGCCATCAATATCTGGTATGTGTAAACCAGCGAGTATTCCAAGTCCAACCATTAAATCTACAGCGCTAATCATACAGCCATCTTTATTGAATTTGTCTTTAAATTTTGGCATCGATGGGGCTTTTCCTTCACCCCACAACCAGATAGCATTTGCCTCACCCCAGACTTTGTTGTCTTTTAAAACCCTTTGCGCTTTGTTCATTACTTTGATTAGTATTTCTCTGGCTTCACCCTTTGGCACGTGCGGCTTAACTTCTTTGTCTGATATGTCGTGTGGTGGTGTGGTGGTGTCCTTTTTTCCCCCTCGCCAGACCATTAAGTTTCTATAGCTTACGCCGGGGTAGAACTCTATTCCTTCAAAATCCAGACTTTTGTTTAAGATCTCTATTAGTTCTTTTGCCTTTTCAGATGGTATGTGTCCCGCTGAGAAGTCCTTCATTATACCGTTTTCTATATTCACAAAGTTGCACCTGTATGCAACGTCGTTTGGGCTGAGCTGTATATCTTGACTTACGGCTTCAAGGGGGGCTCTACCTGTGTAGTATTTTTTGGGGTCATAGCCCAAAACAGCCATGTTTGCAACGTCGCTTCCGGGATGCATGCCGTCCGGCACGGTTTTTACCATGCCTCTAATTCCGCTTGCGATGATGTCCATATTTTGCGTATTTCCATATTCCAGGGGAGTTTTTCCGTCCAATTCATCAATCGGCCAATCGGCCATACCGTCCCCTAACAGAATCAAGTACTTCATAGTTAACCCTCTACTATCTTGATAAAGAATTTTCTATTTCTCGGACCGTCAAACTCCATGAAGAATATACCCTGCCATTTGCCCAAAGCCAATTCTCCATTTTCTATTGGTATCATTACACTGCTTCCAATGATTGAAGCCTGTATATGTGCGTCAGCGTTTCCTTCTAAGTGTTTGTAGTGGGACGAGTAAGGGATAAGCCTTGTTAATTCGTTTAACATATCTTCTACTACAGATGGGTCAAATGCCTCGTTGATTGTTATACCAGCAGTTGTGTGGGGCACATAAACTATTGCCACACCTGACTTAATATCCTTTACATACTTTGCTACTATACTTGTAATCTCTGTAGCCTCTTTTTTTACGCTTGTCTGTATGTGTTCAACTATCATACGAAACCTCCACAATCTAATTTAGGTTAAAATAACTATTTTGTCAAACTAACGCTTGAATTATAACAAATTATATGGTATTTAACCAGACAATGAGTAAAGTTGAGATTAAGGGCAAAAACTTTCTGGGGTTTGAAATAAGTATAAACAGCAATGACGCAAAAAAGACGTTTGCTGAGTTGGAGAGTTTGCTAGCCGTATCTTCCAAATACATGAAAAATTCTGTAGTAACACTAAAGCTTGATGATTTTAATAAAAAATATGCCAATGATATAATAAATTTTTTAAAAGACAAGGAAATCTTCGTAAATGCTGTTGTTGTCAAGAATAGAAGTGGTCTAGATGCAAATGTTCCTGTCATAGAAATAGGTAAAACGCATTTGATTAACGAAAGAGGGGAAAAGGAGGTTTCCACTTTTAAAGGGAATTTAAGGAGCGGGCAATCTATTAAGACAAACGGTGATTTGGTTGTTGTTGGAAACGTAAACTCCAACTCCTACATCTATGCTACTGGTAATATATTTGTTTTAGGTAAACTGTACGGAGTTCCACACGCTGGTTATGGTGGTAATAATGAGGCTGTTGTGTTTGCCTTTGATTTGAATCCCCCACAAATAAGAATTGGTGATTATATAACAAGGTCTCCAGAGAAAAATGTCTTGTTAAAGAAACGTGTCGATATTGTGCCTGAAGTTGCATTTGTTGATGCTGGCGTTATAGTTATAATGGGTTATGATGAGTGGTTAAAATCTTAATGGGAGTGAAATTATGTCTGGAAAAGTGTTGACTATAACATCTGGAAAGGGTGGTGTTGGTAAATCTACAACTACAGCAAATTTAGCGTTAGGTTTAGCTTTGGCTGGCAAAAAGGTTGTTACTATTGATTTGGACATTGGACTGAGAAATTTGGATATGATTTTGGGTCTTGAGAATAGGATAGTTTATGATGTTGTTAATGTTGTAGAGAAAGTCTGCAAAGTTAAACAGGCTCTAATTAAAGACAAACGTGTAGATAATCTGTTCTTGATTGCAGCTGCTCAGACAAGGGATAAATCAGCGGTAAAGCCTGAGCAAATTTTGGAATTGTCTAATGAATTAAAAAAAGAGTTTGATTATATTATTTTAGATTCACCTGCTGGAATCGAGGGTGGTTTCAAAAATGCCATGCTGCCTGCTGATGAGGTTATTATCGTGACCACACCTGAGATTTCAGCTGTTAGGGATGCCGATAGAGTTATAGGAATTTTAGAGGCCAATGAAAAGAAGGATATGAGCTTAATTATAAACAGAATTAACCCGGTGCTAGTTAGAAAGGGCGATATGATGAGTAAAGACGATGTTTTGCAGGTTTTGAGTATACCGTTAATAGGCGTTGTTCCAGAAGATGGTAATATTGTTAGTTATACCAACATAGGAGAACCTTCTATTTTGCATCCAGATTCCCCATCGGGTAAGGCTTATAAGAATATAACTCAGAGAATATTGGGTAAGGATGTTCCATTTATAGAGATAGTTGAGAAGAAAAAAGGAATAATAGAAACCATAATAAACTTTTTTAAGGAATAGTAACCATGTTTTTGGATTTTTTCAGAAGAAACAAAAAAAGCTCGGCTCAGAAGGCGAAAGATAGACTGCAAATAATACTTGCTCACGAGAGGGTGTCAAATAAAGCTCCCTTCTTGGATGATTTGAGAAAAGATTTGATTCAGGTAGTGGCTAAGTATGTAGACATAGACCCAAAGGAGATAGATGTATCACTTCAGAAGGATAACTCTATAGAGGTTTTGGAAATAAACATACCCATCAAATAGAGTTTTTGTACATTTGCATTCCAATACCGAGCAATATTAGAATCAACCCGGCAAGGGAATAGGTGTGTATCTTTTCTTTTAAAAATATAGAGATAAATATCAATGATAGGGCAGGTGTTAAGTAGACCAAATTTGACACCAATGAAGTTTGTGCAGATTTTAAAGCTTTAAACCAAAAGATGTATGATATACCATTGATAAAAAGTCCGTTGATAAAAAGCCAAAACAGTACATTTCCAGAAAGTTCTGTGATTTTAAAAAAACCTATTGTAGTTGTGCAGAATATTGTTGCTGATGCAAAATAAACAAAAATAGCTATAATTTGGTCATATTCTACCTTTTTACCAAACGTAGAGAACAGGGCAAAACATACAGCGCCTAGAAGAGCTAATATATCACCTTCAACGTTTGTAAATCTAACGTCCATTATGTGACCTTTGGTGATTATTGTTAAGACTCCAATGAAACTGATAAGAACTGAGATTGTTTTAATTAAACTGAGCTTTTCATTAAGTATAGGAACACTAAAAATTACAATTAGAATAGGCCATGTGTAGTTGATTATGAATACCTCTTGAGCTAGAGACAATGAGAACGCTTTGTATAATAGGATGTAGTAAGAAAAGCTGCCTAAGAATCCTAATGATGACATTACCAAATATTCTTTTAAGCTGTACTGGGAAATTTTCTTTACCCCTGATGTGGCTATTAAATAAAATAGCATAACAGTTGCGGAGATTAGATTAGAGAAAAACAGCATGGCAAAATTGTTCATTCCTTTTAAGACTTCTTTTGAAGCTACAGGTATGAGTGACCATGAGAGTATGCATATAGAAATATAAATCAGTGTTTTACTCATCTAATGGCTGGGCTTCATCCACCAAAAGTATCGGTATATCGTCTTCAATAGGGTATTTAATCTTACAATTCTCACAAATTAAGAAATTCCCATCTTCAGACAGTTTTAATTCTCCCCTGCATTTTGGGCAGGCAATGATTTCTAAGAGCTCTCTTGTAATAGTCATTTCAAGGCCTCCTCTATTAGTTTTTCAAATTTGTTTGTAAATATTACTTTTGCTTCTATTTTTAAAAGTTTAACACCAGACTTTTTTAAAATTGGTTCTATAATTTCTAATGAGTTCATTTTGGGTTTGTTTTCTTTGTTTTCAATAAAGACAGCCAAAAATGGATGTAGATGTGGTTCCTTTACTATTAAGAAATCCACAAATTTTGATTGAATCTTGAGATAACTGTTTCTATTTTCTTTTGATGTCCATAAAAAATCTGCTAGTCTTGTTTTTGGAAAAACAGAAAGGTTCAATTTATTTCTGTTTATTATCTTGTTTATCTTGTCAAATGCGGTTTTCTCGGTTTTATTCAACAAGAAATCTTTGCATTTATATATGTCTAAATCTTCTTCTACCTTCAATTTTATGTGTTTTACGTACAAAGAAATCACTAAGATTGTGGATATCATAAATACGGTTATTAATAACCACATATTATCTATATTACTTTTAAAACTTATTTTAATCAAGTCGTGTCTCTTTTGCCTTGATTTTTCGTTTTATAAGCATAGACTATATATGCGTTGAGGGGACGAAAACTGGGTTCGACAGGGTGTTTTAGTACTCAAAGGTCATGCCGAGCTGGTGTCTGCTCGCAAAACCGACACCAAAAAAGAAACGCAGACGCAGATTACGCTTTAGCTGCTTAGTTAAAAAGCAGCGGGCTTTTACACCCTTTGGTGCTTTGGAGTGTAAACAGCCCTTAGAGTCAAAGCACCGAAAGCTACTGTTTGCCTGTTCTCAGTAGCTGGATTATTAAATAAACAGGCACCTGCCTGGCGGTTTGGCTCGCTTTTTCCGTCAGAGCGGGGAATGAAGAGCGAGCTAAGCATGTAAAAGCCTTTGGGTGTGACGCACGCCTGGACGCGGGTTCAAATCCCGCCGTCTCCACCAAGGAAATCAATGGGTTGACAAACATCTAAAAATCAGTATAAAAGAACCGTGATTTTTGGCCCCATCGTCTAGCGGTTAGGACGTCGGCCTCTCACGCCGAAAACAGGGGTTCGATTCCCCTTGGGGCTACCATTTTAAAAGTTCTCTTTTGATAAGGTGAGATCCCCATAAGAAAGTTTAGGCTTATCTGGCAATTATCAGTTTTTTCCTAAAATGATTAAGAAGGTAAGTAAGTATTTCTATTACGTTAGCTTATTTGTTAACCGGGGAGCTTATACTAGGGAGTCGTTTTAAAAGGCTTTCTGATATGTTAAAGTCAACCAAATTTCCCCGCCTTTGGGTCATTTAAATTCCCCACTTCTTGGATTATCAGTTTAGACTTTCTTGATTATCCTTTTCGACGTGTGATTTTTTGATTGAATATAGCTTTGTCATTGTATAACATACATACATGAAGCTAAAGGATTTAGTTATAACGTTACTGTTTGTTTTATTTTGTACAACTCTTTCTTACGGTAAAATAATTAAGCAGAATTTTGAGGCCCAGTATAATTTAGACTTCAGTGGTCTTGTTGTAGGCAAGGGCACTCTCAAGGCATCATTTAACAACGATAATCTAACCATTCTATTTAAAGGCAAGACGGTTTCTATAATTAAGCTGTTGTATAGGCTCAATGTTGAAATAATGGACTCTGTTAATTTGAAAACCTTCAGAGATGTCTTTTACAAAAGCTGGTCTAAGACCAAAAAGAAAAAAAAGTTTATTTTTGTGAGATTTGATAATTCAACGCACGCAAAGGTTGTCTATGAAAAGAATGGCGATAAAAAGAGCTATGAGCTATATCAAAAGAACGGACTATATTCTCCTTTGAGTGTTTATCTGTTCTTTTTGACACACAAATATGAACTTGGCAAAACCTATGTGCGCTATATTGTTGTTTCAAAACACATGTATAAGGTTTTGATTAGGCCTCTAACTTATGAAACAATCAATTTGGATGATTTAGGAAGGGACAAGGGTAAAACAGAGGCGTTAAAAGTGAAGTTGAGGTTTTTTAAACTCAATTCTGACGGTAAGGTTGTTAAAAAGAACAAGGTTAAAGATATTTTGGTCTGGGTCTCAAAGAAACCACCCCAGATACCACTCCTCGCCCGCTTGTGGCATGTAATAGGCGTTTTCGAGGCAAAGTTGACGAAGCTGAAGGTTTATTGATGATAGGAAAATCGAAAAATTGTTTATAAGTTTCAGTAAAGTGATAAATGTATATTAAATAAGCACAGGAAAAGAGCAAGAAATAGAGGTAGTTCGGGATATGCAATAGACATGAATGTTTCTGCTTATGGTAGTACAACTTTATGTAAATACCCTTTTTTCCGGGTTCATTATACATAATCTCATCTGATATATTTATTAAGTCTGTTCTTAAAAGTGGTGCACTTTTAGTAAGCGTTGGTGGTGTATTTTAGCAAGTCGGGTGGTGAAAAATATTTGATTTTTATCCCAAGTATGTTATCATTAAATGTTTTGAATTATATTAATATTTGCTAATGGAGGTGTGCAATGTACGGATCTCTAGACAAGCTTTTGTGGAAAATTTTTTCGGTGGCTAAAGTAATTTCTATAGTCATTGTAACTATTTGTTTGTTAGTAGCCATCGTATCTGGATTGGAATTTCTTTTTGGAGGTGGAAAAGGCTTTGAAGTACCAGAATTTTCTTCTTTTAAACAAGAAATTATGTCAACGTCTCAAAGTAGCAGCAGTTATAATTACAAGACTCTAGATAGCAGAAGAAAAATAGAGGAAGAATATGGTGATGATGTTGAAAAAATAGTAAAAAAATATGGGTTTTCTCCTCAGGCTTATGATTTTTTTATTAATGAACTAACTAATATGGACGAAAAGTATAGAGATAAATTCATGGATGGACTTTCTGATTTTCTAGACGATGCACAAGATTACATTAAGGAAAATAAGGATAAGGCAAATTTTTCAATAACTGATGCAGCGAATTATTATATTAATGCATTCAAACAAGAAATTCAAAATGTTAAATTATCTGAAGCAGAAGCTAAGTCTGAAAGACTCGTATACCTAGCTACTTTTGCAGGTTCATTACTAATTATGTTGGGTTTTCTTTTGATTCCATTACTTATACAAATAGAGAAAAATACTAGATCAGAAAGTTTATCTAGTTCTGAGTAGAACTTAATTTGAAAAAATTTTAAGTTTTATTTAGAAGATAAAAAAAAGGGGGGGGGGTAATCTGACTCCCTCCCAAAAAACTATAAGTGAAAAGTAAATTTTGTTAGTAGTGTGTTTTTCCTAGCATTTTTAGTGGATAAATTGAAGAAACTATCTTATTGTGTTCCTAACTTTTAAATCCAAAATTATTATATAATTGTAAAATAGAAAAACTTGAGAACCAACAGAGCAAGATGGTATAAATAACTTGGGTAGAAAATGTTGGATTTAAGAAAACCTTGTTCGATAGGTTAATTTGCGGGGGAGGATAAAAAATGGCTTTTGTGCATTTACATAACCATTCTGAGTATAGTTTGTTAGACGGTGCAAGTAGATTAAAGTATATGGTCGAAAAAGCAAAAAATAGCGGTATGCCCGCCGTTGCCCTCACAGACCACGGCAACATGTTCGGAGCTTTGGAGTTTTACAAAACTGCAAAATCAGCAGGTATAAAACCCATTCTTGGCTTTGAGGGATACATATCACCTACAACCTTAGATGACAAACAGACAAAGGGCAATT
>WFYS01000050.1 GCA_015490005.1 Desulfurellaceae bacterium
CAAAATCAACTACTTCACCATTTTTAAGCATGAGGATTTTATCCGCTAAAAAGCTCGCTAAATTTGGGTTGTGTAGACTCACTATAGCACAAATGCCTTCACTCTTTACAGTATTCCTTACTCTCTTGAGAAATAAGTATTGATTTTTGAAATCCAAATGATTGGTTGGTTCATCTAACACCAAGATTTTTGCTTTTTGAACTAAAACTCTTGCAAGTGACACAAGCTTCTTTTCCCCACCACTTAAAGATGAATAAATTTCTTTAGCCAAATGCTTCACATCAAGCATTTCTAATGATCTCATTGCAAGTTTCATATCGTTAAAAGAGGGTTTTCCAAAAATTGATATGTAAGGAGCTCTACCCATTAAAACCACATCTATAACTCTATAGGCGAAGTTCATTGAATCTTCCTGTGGTAAATAAGAAATTAATTTAGCCCTTTCTTTAAAAGTAAGATTGGTAACATCTAAATCATTGATTTTAATCTTACCCTCATTCGGGTTTAGTATCCCTACAATACATTTTAAAAGCGTGGTTTTACCAGATCCATTTTGACCCAGAACGACCAGAATCTCTCCTTTTTCGACATTGAATGATATGTTCTTTAAAACACTTTTATTTGGATAACTGAAACATAAACCTTCCACGCTAAGCGTATTCATATTTTTATTCCCCGGTTTCTGTAAATGTAGATAAATATTGGTGTTCCCATTAAGGACGTTATAATACTTATAGGTATCTCTCCATTTATCAAGCTCCGTGCCAGGTCATCTGACAGAAGCAATATAGCACCCCCTATAAGTATGGTAGCTGGTATAACCTTAACGTTATCGCTCCCTGTAAGCAATCGAGCAAGATGTGGAACTACAAGACCAATCCACCCTACCATACCAACCACGCTAACACTCGCGGCCGTTATTATGGTAGATAATGATATTACTATTAATCTTAAGAGTCTCATATTTACTCCGAGTGTAACAGCACTCTCTTCATCTAATGAGGCTATATTTAATCGCCATCTAATAAGATAAATAACTAAAATGCAAATCGATATAACAATCATTATAGGCCATATATTCCACGTAACAAATGAGAAACTCCCTAAAAGCCAAAATATTATTTGGGGCAGTTGGTTATTTGTATCTGCTAAGTACTTAGCTATTCCAATCAAAGAGGTAAAAAATGCGCCTACAACAATTCCGGATACGATCAATCCCAAAATAGATTCTCTTCCGTTTTTTTTAGATATGAAAAGTGCCAGAAAAACGGCCAACATTCCAAATGTAAACGAGGAAAGAATAAGCAACGAGTAGTTGAAATTAAGCAATATTCCTAATGCTGCCCCAAATGCCGCACCATTGGCAACCCCTAAAATATCAGGAGACACTAATGGGTTTTTAAAAATTGTTTGATAGGATGCACCTGCAACACTTAAACCACTCCCCACAATGACCGAAAAGATTATTCGTGGCAATCTTAAATCCACAACAATAGTCTTATATGTTGAATTTATATCCATCGACACTAAACTTCTTAATACAGCACTAAAGGGTATATTGCAGTTCCCTACAAACAGAGAAGCGAATGATACCATCAAAAGCACTGATGACAATAAAATAAAATTTCTAATCATGGAATATAACCTTCTAACTTTACTTCCTTAATATCTAAGCCCCAAAAGGATTTATAATAATGTTTTGCGTATTGCCATATACTTACATTTTTGAATAAATCGGGATGTGTAATTTTCGCAAGCCAAAGTAAACCTAAACAAGATTTTTCAGGTGCAAACCAATTGGAATACTTCTCACCGTCTGTAGGAACCTTAAAAACTCTTTTTTCTTTAACTGCTTCCACATTCCTCAACAACCTATTTCCATATATTTCTTTGGGATTCCCGCCTCTGCCCAAAATTATAAAATCCGGATCCCATTTAAGGATATCCTCAAATGATATTATTCCAAACATTCCCCTAATATCTCTGGAAACACTTATGCATCCCGCTTTTTCTATCAAATCATTGACTAAAGTGTCGAATCTACCACCAGCTGTTAGTCTATTACCATTTGGACCTTCAAAACTAAGAAAAAGCACTTTAGGGTGTTTTTTAGATCTGCGAAGCTTTACTCTCACAATCTTTAGCATGTTTTTGTAATAATCAACAAATTTTCTCGCGGAAAGTAGATGTCCAGTGCACTTTCCTAACTTCAGAGCTTCGTTTAATAACTTATCTATATCACCAAAACTCCCAGAAAATGTAACCACTTGTATGCCTAACTCCTTCAATCTCTTGTTCGTTAGTTTTGCGAAGTGGCTGTCCACAACAAAATCTGGGTGCAATCTTACTATTTCTTCCATATTTGGCTCCATAGGGTATCCAATATCGATAGTCCTTTTCATAAAATCAGGCTCCTTTTTCAATATTAGATTACCCGAGAAATAAGGAATGCTTTTAATACCAAAACCAGGATACGCAACAATACCTTTTTGGGCATTTATTATAAACAAAAACGGTAATGCCATTGGAAACAAAACTGCATACTTTTTGACCTTTACTTTGACTTTAGTTTCGTTAGGCTTAAACGCATTACTTGAATAACTAAAAGCTTTTAAAGTGTCAAACAACACCAAATAAAGCATTAATACAAAAATCACAGCAATTTCACCTTTTCTCCTCATTAACAACCTCCCTAAAAGTAGTACCTATAACCAGCCCAAATTTGATCCCCAGTTGAATCATAGAACTTTCCTAAAGAAACTGCATATTTGGTCTCTATCTTTCTGAACTCTATAAATAGCTTGGTTAACTTTGTGGTGTTCATTTCAAGCATCAAGAAGGTTGTTTTTACGTGCTTTACCTCATTTTTGAGAAAGAATGAATTAGACGAGCCTTTGTTTTTGAAGTACACAAAATCAAATCCCCCTGCAAACGCCAATCCCTTAGATAGTCTAAACTTACTTTCAATGTTATACGCATTCGATTCTCTTTTAATAAATTCACCGTTTTTATACAAATAAGAAAAAGTTTTCAGATTATTTCCTTCTATTCCAGAAACTCCGCTCATACCGAGAGCATGAATATACTCCGATGCAACAGTTAAACCAAACGGGAAACTGAAATCCAAACCACAACCCAAAGTGTAAGGATTTTCCTTATGTTCCTTGTTGTCAAAATACAGATAAATAGGTTCTAACTCTGCAAATGTATACACCCTACCCGCATTTATTGGATTTTGTCTAAAGGTTAAAGATAGACTCAAAGCTATGGCTGGGATATCAGTCCTTGATGAGTTAATACCACTTTCAGCTATCGTAGCACTACCCTTTTGATTAATATTCTTTCCTATAACCACACTGTTTTTGTTCGGTCTATACTCCAAAGATATACTTGGTTTGAACACCATATTACTGTAAAAGATTTTCTTTGAAAGCTTTACTTGAGCAAATCTCTTACTTCCTTGAAAACCAGCAGGAAACGGCAGAAAACAGTAGGAAGAAAATGTATGTTCTTCTACAAGCGACCAATCCTTGCCAACTGTAACATAAAATCCATCTCCCAAATCTTGCCTAACA
>WFYS01000051.1 GCA_015490005.1 Desulfurellaceae bacterium
GTTCAGATTGAGCCCATAAAAGAGCTTATTGATGCCTTTGGCATAACAAGGATAGAGCTGGATGGCTTCGAGGCTGATGATCTGATTGGCACATACGCAGAAAAGCTTAAAAACCAATACGACATAGTCATAGTTGCTTCGGATAAGGACCTGTTCCAGCTTGTTGAAGATAACGTTGTAATATTCGACCCAACAAAGAAGGTTTATTACGACAAAAACAAGGTCTATGAGAAATTGGGTGTTTATCCAGAGCAGGTGCCTGACTACCTTGCGCTTGTGGGTGACAGTATAGACAACATACCCGGTGTTAAATCCATTGGCCCAAAAACAGCCGCACAGCTTTTGAATGAGTTTAAATCCATTGACGGAATTTTACAAAATTTAGACAAACTCAAACCCAAGATCAAAAAGACATTGGAAAAGGAAAAGAACCTTGAGGACTACATTAAACTCACAACAGTAGATAGGAACTCACCCGTTGAAATAGACTTCGAAAGCTTAAAAAAGAAAGAGCCGAACTTTGAAAAAATCAGGGAGATGTTTCTAAAATTCGGATTCAAATCCCTGATGGACTTTTTACCGAAAGAGAAAAGTGAAAACGACACAAACGTAGCTACAAAAACACCTATCATAATAGCGCAGAGTGGCGGTGCAGTTCTTTTTAAAGATGGACAATTGAAACGCATAGAACCGGCATTCTTCTCGTCTTATGAAGATTTCATCGTTTATGACCTTAAAAGCCTTTTGGGTAGTGGTTTTAGGTTTGAGAAACAGCCCTTTGACGTTAAATTGGCTTGCTACTTAATCAATCCAGAGAGCAAAGGCAATGTTGATGTATGCTTTGAGAACATAGATGATGCCATCTACATGAACATATCAAAATTGGCAACTACTGAAGAGAAAATAGCTGCATCTGTAGGCAAAATAAAAAAAACAATCAAAGAGCAAGAGCTTGAATTTTTACTCAAAGAAGTCGAAACGCCTCTAAGTCAAGTGCTTGTCTCAATGGAAGAGCGCGGCATAAAAATCGATACAGACAGTTTAATCGGCTTTAGAAGTGAGTTAGAAAACAAATTGAACGCCATTGAAAAGAAAATCTACGCGCTTGCAGGTGAACAGTTCAATATAAACTCAACGAAGGAATTGCAAAGGATATTGTTTGATAAATTAGGCATAAAACCTTTAAAGAAAACAAAAACTGGCTATTCAACAGATTCAGAAAGCCTGATGCAGCTATCGCACAAACACGAAATAGCGGGTTTAATCATATTCTACAGAACAATAATGAAGGTGATCTCAACATACATAAACCCATTTTTAGAAAAGGTCGATAAAAACAACAGAATTCACACAACGTTTAACCAAACGCTTACGGCGACAGGCAGATTATCATCGTCAAATCCGAACCTTCAGAACTTGCCTGCAGGCGACGATGAGTTCCATTCGGGCATAAGAAAATCCGTTGTGGCCGAGAAGGGTTATAAGCTTATATGCTCAGATTATTCGCAAATCGAATTGAGGGTGTTGGCTGAACTGTCTAAAGATGAAACGCTGATAAACATATTCAAAAACGACGAAGACATACACACGCAAACGGCTGTTAGGCTATTTGGCGTGCATCCCCAAATGGTAGATCACAACTTGAGGAGAATGGCAAAGACAATAAACTTCGGCATCTTATACGGCATGGGTTATGTATCACTTGCAAAAACGCTAAACATAAGCAAAGAGAAGGCAAAGCAAATAATAGATACGTACTTCAAGCGTTTTTTCCGCGTTAAGGAATACATTGAAAAGACGATAGATGAAGCAATTAAAAAAGGCTACGTGAAGACGTACTTCAACAGGCGCAGGTACTTTTTTAGCATAAACAGTTCAAACAAACGGCTTGCGGAGTTTGAAAAGAGGGCAGCTGTAAACGCTACAATTCAGGGCACGGCAGCGGATATCATTAAGATTGCAATGGTTAGGCTGTATGAGAAACTAAAGAACTTGGATGCCTATATGGTTCTTCAGGTTCACGACGAATTGTTGATTGAAGCAAGAGAAAATATAGCCGAAGAGGTCGCAAAGATTGTCAAAGGGACGATGGAGAGTGTTGTGAACTTCAACGTTCCTCTAAAAGCTAATACGAAGATAGCGGATAATTGGTATGATGCAAAGTAAAAGAGAGGTGTTTTTAGAAACCCTAAGAGGCAAAAAGGGGCAATTTACGCCTGTTTGGTTCATGAGACAAGCGGGAAGGTTTTTAAAAAAATACAGGGGTTTGCGTGAAAAATATGATTTTCTGACGCTGTGCAAAAACAAAGATTTGGCTGCACGTGTAACACTTTTGCCAAAAGTTTTAGGCGTAGATGCACTGATTTTATTCAGCGATATACTAATCCCTCTGACGGCTTTTGGCGCAGAATTGAACTATAACGACAACACTCAGCCACATGTAAAATTGGATTTAAAGAACATCTCATACACGGGTGATTTGGATAAGGTTTCGTTTGTCTTTGACGCTATAAAGACTGTCAGGGAAGAGGAAAAGGATTTAGCCTTACTTGGTTTTGCCGCCTCACCGTTTACACTGTTGTGCTATGTCTTTGGCGGAAGCGAATTCTCAAACTTGAGAACGTTTATGAAAAATAACGAAAAGGAGTACTTTGAGATTGCAAGTAAAATAACAGACCTGACTATTTACTACCTAAACAAACAACTTGAAGCAGGATGCGACGCCGTGCAACTGTTTGACACCTGGGCAGGGGTTCTTTCTAAAGATGATTACAGAAGATACGTATTGCCGTTTGTTAAAGAAATCTCAAAGCGCGTCAAGCCTGCTATTTACTTTATAAAAAACTCTTGCCACCTAAACGATTTTTTAAAAGAGCTCGATTTTGACTGTTTTAGCATCGACTGGCGCTCATCATTGAGAGGCATACACAAGATCACTGGGAAAACCGTTCAGGGTAACTTGGATAACACGGTGTCACTTGCAAATAGGGATGTTGTTGAAAAAGAGACACTAAAGGTGCTTTCTAAAGCAAAAGACATACCGCATATCTTCAACTTAGGTCATGGCATACTACCACAAACCGACCCCGACAATATAAGATTTATCGTTGATCTGATTCATGAAAAAAGCTCAAACTGAACTAACACTTGCAAACTTGGGCTACATTGAAAAAATCACAGATATACCCATATTTCTATTCAACATGTTCAACGACTACAACATCATACCCATAAGACAGCCCTTCAGGTCAATTTTAGCTGCTTTTATAACGATTTTGAGGGCAAAGGAGACATATAAAATTTTAAAAATCAAAAAATCGCCACTAAAAGACATATCACAACAGCAGGCAGAGAATCTAAGCAAAAGAATTGGAATAGAAGTTAGAGCTAAATTCTCATACTCTTGGCCATTTTTAAGAAAAGAAACGGCTGTCATACCCATGTTTAACTTTTTCTCTTACACAACGCACGGAAAAATCTTTAAACGCTCAAAAAAGGTTGCCCCACCCTTTTGCATCTACCCGGAATTCTTTGATTTAGTGGAAAATTACATAGAAAAGGCGAAAAAGGGTTGCTCAAAGGAGTGTGCCATACTGCTTTCTGCACATTCACTGCCATTAAAACTCTTAATCCAAAGAAAAGACCCATACAAACACGATTTAGAGGTATTTTTGAATTATCTAAGAAAGAGGCTTAAACAACCCGTTTTTTTGTCCTTTCAATCAAAATTGGGGCCAGTGGAGTGGCTCAAACCAACGACAGAGGAAACCATAATAAAACTATCAAAGCAGTTCAAAACCATAATTATTGTCCCCATAAGTTTTACAACGGACAACACAGAAACAGTTTACGAAATAGACATAACTTATAAGAATTTGGCTTTAAAATTGGGTGTAAATCTTATCCGGGTCGAGTGTTTTAACTATATAGATGGGTTTATTAACCTTCTACCTGTCGTCCACAGCTCCTTTTTTAGATAGAAATTCCCTAAACTTTTCTATCCACTCGGCATTATCTGGGTCATGTTTCAAAAACTCGAGGAGGTCAACCACACGTTGAACCGTAATAGAATTTAGATAGTGCTCTATTGAACACGCATCATCTA
>WFYS01000052.1 GCA_015490005.1 Desulfurellaceae bacterium
GATGTGTATAAGAGACAGATATTACATCTTTATTTGAAAGTTTATTAGATAAAAAGATATATTCATTTTTATATTCAAATAAATTAAATATTCCTAAAATATCATCTTCTTTTTCAAAAAATACATATTTATCGAAACTTAAATATTTAGGTGAAACTACGTTTTTTACTTTAGGAAAACTATCCATTTCATAAATATTAACTTTTTTAAAACCTTTCTTAAATAAAATAGGTAAAAGATATACATAATAAACATCTTTATCCCCAATAAATACTTCTCCATTTTTAATATCTTCTATCAGACAAGCTCTTGCATTAGGATTATTTTCTCTAAAAACTGCTAAAGCATTTTCTTCTTTAAAAAAATATATAAAATCAAAATTATCTACTTTCATCATTTGAGATACAGCAGCATATTTATTCACTAATGACCTTTAAAAATAAATCTATATCTTGAGAATATAAAGCAGTACCGTGCATAACTATATCCAAGTCTTGTTTTTTAAGTTTTTCTCTTTTATCCTCATTGTTTATCAAATAATTAGCCAATTCTATATACCTATCAGTAGACACAACCGGTCTGCTTTTATCGAATTCGTTATATTTGTAAAAATTATCAATGCCTCCATATTCTTTAAATAATGCTTCAAATTTATAAATCCCATTATAAACTTTATCTTTTGAACCATCATGTAGCCTTACAATAGGTATTTTCTTTGCTCTTATCTCTTCAACAGCATTACCACCATAAAAAGGAAACGTATCCAAATAAATATCTATCACCCACCCATAAGCATGTGGATTTATGTGCCCTGTGAAGATAAACCTGTTTTCATCTATGCCGTATTTTTTTAATTTTTCCTTAATAGGCTTTATATCACCCGAGCCGCAGGCTAAGTATATTGTATTTGGGTTTTTCTTCATTATCTCAGAAACCACTTGTAAATACTCATCGCTATCCACTTTTGTTAATCTCCCGATGGCGCCTAAAATTACAGTGTCTTTTCCATATTTATTAAGCAATTCTTCTTTTATTCTCTTACCTTCCTCTTTATCTTTTTCTTCTCCTATAAGCAACTCCTCCGGTACTGATATTTGAATTAGCTTCCAGTCAAACTCTTTACACGATTGTTCAAAATGACTAATTCTTTTATCTATCCCCTTGACGTCCAAAAAACAATTGCCGTGAGACCAATAAACCTGTTTTTTTGCCACTCTCGTATTAAGAAGAAATATTTGCGTGAAATGGGTTATAGGGGACATGATTAAAACATCCAAGTCCAAGCCCCTAATATAATCCCTAGCTTTCATACTTTTCTCTACTATATTGTACAGAGGCGTTTTAGGCACATTTAAAGCAGCATGCAAATCTACGTATTTAAAACCTATTGACCTAAACTTGTTCTTTACAGATTCTAAGCCGCCAGCTAATTCAAAATAATTCAAATCAAGTATTACAACTTCTATATCGTCTCTACTCTCTTCTTTCAAAGCTTCCTTCAAATTTACCAGAAAACTATAGTTTATCTGGTTTACCGAGTGCCATATAGCCCTTTCTATCATGAAACCAATTTTTGTTTTGCCGCTCGACTTTGGTTTAGGCTTAAAATCTGACTTAAAATTCTTTAAAATCACCCTTTCCAACGTCTTATTAACCTTTCCATTGAACACTTTACTGTCTTGGCAACTAAAGACCATCGGTATATACAAAAAAGCCATGAGCTCCAAGTTATTTGAGTCTTTAGCCTTTATAAAAAGCTTATACAAAAACTCAAAAAATAAAGCATCCTCTTTTGAGCGCGTGTTTTCATTAAAATAGGCATAGAAAAACAGCATTATTATAGCTTTTTGGGCTAACACATTTAATTTAAAAAACTCCTTATCGAACACCTGCTCAAACGCCTTTATATATCCTTTCAAATTACCTTTAAAAAACTGAGGTATAAATTCATCTTTAAAATAATCAAAAGCAACTCCCAGGTCCCTATTGTCCAACAAACTATATACAAACTTTTTCATATCTCTATCGACAGAGAACTGGGAAGTAAAATCATGTAATTCTTCAAGTGTAGCTTTAGGTATATTAGCCACCCTTACCTCTTTCTAACCCTTTATTAACTTAATCATACAACCATTTTTCTATTTAAAACACATTTCTACTGTTCATAATTATATTCACCAATATATCATTTGCAACCATTATAGAACCATTAAAGCATTCCCACATTCAAACTCACAAGCATAGAATTCATGTTTATTTATTGACATGAATTTAAGGTATAGTTATAATGCTTAAAAATAAGAAAGAGGGAGGGTTTCTATGTTAAACATGGAAAAAGACAATCAAACTATTGTAAACTACGAGGATGCTTTTCGCAATTTCGATAGCGGGGACATTGTAAAAGGAAAGGTGATAGACATAAGGGACGGGGATGTATTCGTCGATATAGGATACAAATCCGAAGGCATAATAAAAGCAAAAGAATTCATGGATGACGAAGGCAATTTAAATGTGGAAATAGGGGATGAGGTCGAAGCTCTATTTTTCAACAAAACAGATGAAGACGGTTTCGAAATACTCTCCAAAGCAGCCGCAGATAGAATAAAAGGATGGAATAAAGTTTATGAGGCATATAAAGAAAACAGGCCCATAAAAGGAAAAATAAGGAGTTTGGTCAACGGTGGATTTACAGTAAAAATAGACGGCTTCTTAGCCTTCCTGCCAGGCTCACAAGTAGAGCTCAGGCCAATAAAAAGGTATGACTCCTACGTTGGGAAAGAGTTTGAGTTCAAGGTAGTTAACGTTAATGAATCAAAAAGAAATGCAGTTATATCACGTAAAGTTCTTATTGAAGAGGAGCAAAGACGTAAGAGAGAAGAATTAGAGCAAAAAATAAAAGAGGGGGCTGTTTTAAAAGGAAAAGTAAAGAATATTACGGATTACGGAGTGTTTGTGGACTTGGGAGGGATAGACGGCTTGGTTCACATAACAGATATGTCATATGCAAGGATTTCCCATCCATCCGAGATGGTAGAGTTGGGCGATGAAATAAACGTTAAAATCATAAAAATAGAGAACGAGAACAGTAAGAAAAAAATCTACTTGGGCATGAAGCAATTAACCCCCGACCCTTGGGATAATATAGATGAGAAATTTTCATCTGGAGACATAGTTAAAGGCAATATTGTAAACATAGTAGATTATGGAATTTTTGTTGAGTTGGAAAGAGGCATAGAAGGGCTGGTACACAAAACGGAGATAAGCTATGACAAATACCCACCAAAAGCAAAAGAGATATACAATCCGGGAGATGTCATAGAAGTAAAAATTACGAACATAGATAAAGAAAACAGGAGAATGTCTCTATCAATCAAGCAAACAAAACCATATCCATGGGAAAACATAGAAGAAAAATACAAAGTAGGAGATATAGTCGAAGGCACTGTCACAGGCATAAAAGATTTTGGTGTTTTTATTAGGCTGGAGGACGGTGTAGAAGGGTTGATACACGAAAATGACCTATCTTGGGACAGAGAGGAAAAGGTAGAATTCAAATTAGGAGAAACTGTAAAAACAAAGATTTTAAACGTCGATAAGGAAAACAAAAAAATTGCTTTAGGCTTAAAGCAGTTGACGCCTAATCCGTGGGAAAGTGTGGACGAAAAATATCATGTCGGAGATGAAGTTGAGGCAGAAGTCGTTAGTATTAAACCATTTGGTGTATTTGTGAAATTTGAGAAAGGCATAGAAAGCCTCGTCCCAAAGAGCGAATATAACAATTTAGAACCCAAAAAGGGTGAAACAGTTAAGGTAAAAGTTATAAGAATAGATAAAAATAAAAAAAGGCTCATATCCAGCTTTGTAAACGAATAAGCGGGAAATGAAAAAACTCATAATATATGGCATATTCATTGTTATAGTTGTTTTCATTATTAATGTTATGTATTTTTCACTTCATATCTCAAACGTGGCAATAATAAACTTAAACGGCATAATAACAGAAAGCAAGGCAAATCAATTAATAAAAGAGATAAAAAAAGCAAAAAATGATGATTCGATAAAAGCCGTTCTTTTTAAAATAGACTCACCTGGTGGAGAAGCATGCTCAAGCCAGAGAATATATTTGGCACTAAAAAAACTGTCTCAAAAAAAACCAGTAGTAGCACTAATCAAAACAATTGGTGCAAGTGGCGCTTATTTTTCTGCCTGTGGAGCTGACAAAATCGTGGCTTATCCAACATCTACTGTGGGCAGTATAGGAGTAATTTTTGAGACGTTAAATTTCTCACAACTAGCTAAAAGGCTTGGTTTATCACTGTTTGTGGTTAAAACAGGACCGGTAAAGGATGTGGGGAATCCATTTAGGCAGCCGACAGAAAAAGATAAAAAAATGATTAAAAGTTTAATAGGAAACATCTATGAACAATTTTTGAGCGCAGTATCTAAAAGCAGGAACATACCCATCAAAAAACTCAAAAACATTGCAGATGGAAGCGTATTTACCGGAGAGCAAGCTTTAAAGCTCAAACTTATAGATTCGGTAGGCGGAGAAAAAGCTGCAGAAAAGTATATTAAAAAGATGGCTCACATTAAAAAAATAACTTTTGAAAACATATCTGAGAGAAAATCACTGGCAAGTAACATTTTGAACACTATCAGCTACTTGGAAACACTACACATATTATCTCGACCGACTGTTAAGGCCATATACCAATGATAAGCATAAATCTAATCAAAAACCAAGTTCCAGAAGAAGCAGACATACCAAGAAAGCTTTTAAAAAGACGAAAATTCATTTATATCTTTATAGTTATATCACTATCAGTAATTTTAGTTGTACCTTTAATATTTATAAAGCAGTCATTAATGAACCTTTTATCTTTTAAAATGACGACCAAAGTTTTAGTTCAAAAACAGCACACAGAAGGAAATGGGCTAATAAAAAAGGTTAAAAAGGAGAAAAAAGTTGAAAATGTAAATTTAAGTAGAAAAAAACAAGTTATAGAAGAGAAAAAAAAGCCTGTAGTCTCTAAAAAAGAAAAAGTGGAAAATATAGAAAAAGAAGCAAAAAATCAGCCTATTTTCAGCATAGCTTTAGAGTTTGAAAACATACCAAAAAAAGAAACAACAAAAGAAATAAACAATAAATTACCGCCCTTGCCACCTGTATTTACTAAAAAGCAAAACAAAGAAACCTCAAAAAAGACAAAGAAAAATCCTCCAATTTACTTTGCAAAGATAGTGACCAGAAACCCAAAAAGAGTTGCAAAAATACTAACGCGTTTAGGTATAAAATTCTCAAAAAAACAGGTAGAGGTAAAATCTTCTTATACGTATGATATTTACGTTGGAGGGTTTTACAATTATCCCAAAACATTGGCATTTGCAAAAGCCCTAAGGCTAAAAGGATACAAAATATATTCTATAAAGAACCTAAATTTATTGTACTATGTTTGCATAGATAAAAATGTCAGCAAAAAAAAGATGCTAGCATACAAACAAGCATGGGGAAAAACTAAATTTAGGAGCGTATTTATAAAGAATGAGCTAAAAATACACAAAACTATTTTCACCTTTACAACTCCTAATAAAAGCATAATTAACGCCTTGAAAAAGAGAGGAGTTTACCCTATAATCAAGGCAATCAAAAACGGGGCGTAGCGCAGCTTGGATAGCGCACTTGAATGGGGTTCAAGTGGTCGGCGGTTCAAATCCGCCCGCCCCGACCATTTTTTGTTTCTATTCTCAAGCCATTTTCCGAAATCAGTGGTTTTCTGAAATCAGAGGTTAATATCGGTTTTTCCCGCATATTTCCCTAACATAACAATCTATAGGTTTGCTCACTTCTGGAGCACGACGTTTAAGAAAAGAATTAGAAAGACTATAAAAGATAGAAAGGCTAATTTTTTATTATTTTCATTTAAATAGTAACCCGTCAAGTAGAGAAAGCCCAAAGCAGGTGAAAAAATCAACAAAAATGCTCCATAATTTGCAATTGGAAAACACCTTAAATTTGTAAAGTGGCATCCAAATCCCACTGCCATAACAGAAAAACTTATATAGAACAGTGCTTTAAGCAGAACGCTAAAAAACTTCACCTTACAGACCTCAAAAACATCTCTAAAGCTATAATTAAAAGCACAAACGCAAAAATCTTCTTTAAATCATCGCTTTTAATCTTGGAATGCAAATATACTCCTACCTTCGCTCCAATATATGCACCAATCAAGCTAACAAAAGCATAAAAAGGATTTAAGCTACCGTGTTTAAAATAGATATAAGCTGATGCAGAGGCTGTAATTCCAATCATAAAGCTACTTGTAGCAGACGCCACTTTCATCGGCAATTTGCACACTTTGGCAAGTATTGGCACCTTTAAAACACCGCCACCTATTCCAAACATACCAGATGATATACCCGCAATAAAAGAAACTGGATAGGCAAAGCCCAAGTTTTCAACATTATAAAAAACCTCTTTGCCTAATTGTGGGTCAAAGTATGAGTACTTTCCATTAGTTTTATCAAAGCTATCTTTACCCTTGCCCTTGAGCATCAAAAAAACCACAAAAACTAAAAATATTGAAAAAAGGAGCGTTAAGAGCCTGTGGTTAATATTTAAAGCCACAAGGCTTCCCAAAATAGCGCCTAACGTTGTCGCAAGCTCAAGTGTAAAACCCAAAGGCAGATTTAGGGCTTTACTCTTTATATGTTTTGAACTCACTAGCATGCTCAAACCTATGATAGTAAAAAGGCTTATGGCAACGGCCTGTTGGATTTTCATTTTAACAAGCAAAACAAAAAGTGGAACCATCAAAATTCCACCGCCAATGCCGAGTAATCCGCCAATCGAAGCTGCAACTGAGGTAATCAACAATACGTAAGCATAATCAATCATTCTTTTTGCTCCTCAAAAGGTATAATACACCAATCAAAAGCAAAATCAACAAAACCGAGGTGTTCACCCTGCTCAAAACAGACGATACATAATCCCATCTACTTCCAAAAAAATATCCAACACCCACATAGGCAATGCCCCAAAGTATTCCGCTTGTTATTGCCCAAATAAAAAATTCAGGTCTATTCATTTTAAAAACGCCTGCCAAAAATGGCACAATAGGCCTCAATGCTCCAACAAACCTACCAAAAAACACGCTTATGCCACCATACTTCCTAAAAAACTCAATGCCTCTCTCGATAATTTTCTCATACTTCTTTAAAATAGCCTTATCCTTTAAATCATCATAAAACCAAATAGCTAAGTAAAAGCTAACGATATCGGCAAATACTGCACCCAAAACTGCACTTAAAATGGTTGCATAAATATTGATAATACCTTTCGAAGCCAAGTATCCACTGCCCACAGAAAACACCGCACCAGGCACAAACTCACCTACAAAGGCAAGTGACTCTAGAAATGAAATAATGAAAACCAAACCATATAAAAGCAAATGATTATTTTTTACTGATTCTAAAAACGCCAAAGTTTCATTCATTTTTTAAAATAAAGCAAATACTCTTGATTACCCTGTTTACCCTTAATGGGCGACTTTAATGAATCCCTAAACTCAAAACCCAGGTGCCTAGAAAATTCAATGAGCTCTTTCATAACTTTATTTGCAATCTTTTCATCCCTAACAATACCCTTTTTAACATTATCCCTTCCCACTTCGAACTGAGGTTTAAACAGTGCAACAACACCGCCACCCATTTTCACAAGTTCAAAAACCTTTGGCAGTACCAACCTCAACGATATAAAACTCACATCCACTGAGGCAAAATCGAACAGAACATCACAATCAAAATCCCTAATATCCGTTTCTTCGAACGAAACAACACTACTATCATTTCTTAAGCTCTCATGAAGCTGACTTTTTCCAACATCCACAGCATAGACCAACCTAGCACCCAGGTTCAGTAAACACTGTGTAAAACCACCCGTCGATGCACCAACATCTAAACACATATTGTCTTTAACAGAAATACCAAACCCATTCAGAGCTGTTTCCAGCTTTTCACCTGACCTACTTACATACTTTAACTCTTTCAAAATCAATACTTTTTGATTTTCAACGTTTAAAGAAGGCTTGAAAACTACTTTCCCGTCTACTTCAACCAAACCACGTTTTATCAGTTCAACTGCCCTACTTCTGCTTTCTGTATAGCCGTTTTTGAAAAGAAATTTATCAAGCCTCATTTAAGTGCGGTGGGACAGTAGATTTTTCCTCTTTCTCAAAAGCAAAATCAACTCTTGTGTTCTACCAACTTCCTTTGAGTCAATATGCACAGTTGTAAAACGCAAATTTTTAGGGCAATTCACGACCCCTTTAACATAGTCAGCCAAATTTGCTAAAAAATCATCAACATTCTTAAAATGACTTTCACAAATAAAAACAAACGAGTCTCCACCATATCTTGTAAAATATTTGCATCCAAGTTCACTTAAATTTTTAACTGTGTCGGCCAATTTTATCAAAAGCACGTCACCCTTTTCGCTTCCACACTCTATATTTATGGAATCCATACCTTTAACGTCAACCATATAAGTTCTAAAACCATTCCCACCCTTAATCAAGTCGTCCAACTTTCTCAACAACTTTGACCGTGTCAATAAACCCGTCAAGCTATCAATATGAGAAAACTTCCTTTTATACTCATCAAACGCTTTAGGTATCAACGAACTCTTACCCAACTCAATCGCCTCTTCGAAACTATCAATCAGAACATCCAAAGCCCTATTTAAGATTTTTTCATCGAGATGGCCTTTTTCCTCAAGCATTATCTCTATTGCCTTCTTAGGCTCAAAAGCCCTTCTATAAGGTCTCGATGTTGTGAGCGCATCAAACACATCAGCAACAGCCAAAATCCTCGCACCCTTGCTGATTTTTTCACACATTAAGCCATCAGGATAACCTCTACCGTCGCACCTTTCATGGTGATGTCTAACCATCTTTGCAATGGTTTTTAGGTCCTTTAAACTCCTAAATTGGTCTACGATTTTATAAGACAAAACAGGATGGTACTTTATCATTTCATATTCCACATTCGATAGTTTTGATGGCTTCATCAAAACAGCATCCGGTACACCTATTTTTCCAACATCGTGCAAAAGGCCTGCAACGTAGATTTTGTCTGCAAATTTCTTATTCAATCCAAGCTTATGGGCAATTTTTTTTGCATAGAATGCAACCCTTTGAGAGTGTCCTTTCGTGTAAACATCCCTCATCTCTATTGTCATAACAAAACTATTAATTATTTCCTCTTCATTCTCTGTTACAACCTTGCTTAATCTACTAAACTCAAAGCTCATGCCTAATAACTGGAATAGCCTTTTGGTTATCAACTTCACTATATTTACATCGTAAAGTGAAAAATACATATCTGTCTGATAACCATAACCAAACACTCCCTCCAACTGCTCATTATCCCAAACTGGTACAATAAGAACATTTTTTATACCAAACCGTTTATACACATCCTCTAAACATTTAGGAGATTTCTTAGACATACCATAAACAAAAACAGCTGGGGCTTTCAGCCTTTCTTGATACATTCTGTAAACAAGCAAAGATTCAATATCTTTAGTTTTTCTAAATTTCACAAAACCGGTGTTTTCATCATTCGTTGCAAAAGAGTAAATACTATATTTTGGATATATTAAACTTATGGCTTTTGCCTTTGTAAGGTTCATTATTTTTCCTAAATTATCTACAAGCCACACTCTTAGTGTATTTTTATCAACGCCACCGGGTAGCTCAGCATCCAGCCTAACAATCTCTTTCTCCAAAAGCTCTTTATAAACAGCATTTTCTATAATTCTTGAAATAAAAGGAGAAATAAACTTCATTTTTCCCAAGTCATCATCGCCAAACACCCTTTTTCTTTTGAAAGATTCCAATGCAATTACCGAATTAAATTCTGTGTTTAAGCTATAAAGAAGGACAGATTTTAAGCCAGTCAACTTCCACATAGGGTTAGCAAGTTTATCCTCTTGGTAGTTTTGAACGATGCAATGCCCCTTCTTAATAGATCTCTCAAAATAAACGTTGTTATGTTTGGTCTGCTTATATAATCTTAGAATATCCAGAGAATTTTTCTCAAAAAAGGATGAGGTTTTAGCAAAAGTTATATTAAAATCCTTTAGGGCAACAACACTAACGGCATCTACATTAAAATAATTTGCGAAACCATCCAAAAAATCGCGCTCAATTCCGCTTTTCATTAAAAGGTTAATTAATTCTATTAAGCCTTTATCCATGCTTTAACTATTACACAAAAAGCGTTTTGTGTCAATTTAAACGCTTAGCCAATATCATTTCACAC
>WFYS01000053.1 GCA_015490005.1 Desulfurellaceae bacterium
ATGGAAGAACCTGTTCTTGAGATTAACCCAGAAGACGCACAGGGCTTGAATATAGAAGATGGAGCTTACGTAAATATTGAAGGATTGTATGCATCAAAGGTAAAAGCAAGAATCGATGATAAGATGCCGAAAGGTATTGTAAGCATTCCGTTATGGTTTGCGGGATATAACGCTTATAATTTAAGCGGTTCATTAACTAACCTGTTTAGCGCAAAACTAATGAAGGGTGAGTAGCGATGGAAGTGTTAATAGCTATAATAAAATTGATAATTGTAGTTACGGTTCTTAGCGTGTATGTTATGTATGCAACGTGGTACGAAAGAAAAGTTATTGGTCATATGCAGCAGAGAATAGGTCCAAAGAGAGTAGGCTGGCACGGTTTGCTTCAACCAATAGCTGATACTCTTAAAAGCTTTTGGAAAGAAGACGTCATACCAGATAAAGCTGATAAACCACTATTCTGGTTAGCTCCAGCATTAGCTGCTACATTTCCATTTGCTGCAGCTATTGCTATACCATTTGCACCGCCATTGCATCTTGCAGGGGGTAAAGTATTCTACTTTAGTGTTTTTCACTCAAAAATAGATATATTGTACATATTGGGTATGATGGGCTTAGCTTCTTTCGGTGTTCTTATAGCGGGTGTTGCATCAGGTGGAAGTAAATATTCTTTTACAGGCTCCCAGAGAGAGGCAGCTCAAGTTGTAAGTTACGAAGCTGTACTTGCGCTGGCTTTGCTTAACCCAATTCTGATGGCTCACTCCCTGAATTTGGAGAAGATTGTTGAAGCACAAAGACATTTATGGTTTGTGTTCTATCAGCCATTTGCATTTGTGGCTTTTGTTATAGCAATGATAGCTGCTACAGCTAGAGTGCCGTTCGATTTGCCAGAGGCGGAACCTGAGCTTGTTGCCGGTCATATGACAGAGTTTTCAGGTCTTAAGATGGGGTTGTTCTTCTTCGGTCAATACGTAATGATATTTGTTGTTTCAGCTCTGGCATCCATAGTGTTTTTAGGGGGTTGGACAGGGCCTGTTCTGCCGGGCCTCGTATGGTATTGGATTAAAATATTAGCCTTTATATTCATGTACACATGGTTCTGGGGTACCTTCCCAAGGTATAGGTACGATCAATTAATGGATATAGCATGGAAGGCTCTGCTGCCATTGATGGTTTTAAACATCTTGTGGACAGGCTTCGCATTAGCAGTAGGTCTACCTGTTTTGTAGGGAGGAAGGTGAGATGCTATTTAATGATTTGAGAAAAGGTTTGGCAGTAACAATAAAATATCTTTTTACACATGCCGTAACTTGTCAATACCCAGATGAGAGATTGGAAGTTCCTCAAAGGGCAAGATGGCTGCACAAACTCGAGACTTTTGAAGATTCAGGGAAGATTAAGTGTATAGATTGCGGTTTATGCGAAAGAATTTGTCCCTCCAAATGTATAAAAATTGTGCCTAAGGAAAACGATGATCACAGCAAAAATGCGGTTGAATATGATATCGATTTGGGGAGATGCTTGTTCTGCGGATTGTGCGTCGAGGTTTGTCCAGAACTTGCCCTTAGCATGACAGATGTTTACGAACTTTCGGAGTACGATAGGGAAGATTTTGTGTACACAAAAGAACAGCTATTAAACGTTAAAACTAAAAAAGGGTGATAGTTATGGAAGGAATAATGTTTTACATTATATCAATCATTACGGTTGGCGGCGGTTTGGGGGTTCTTTTGAGTAAAAACCCTTATAGGGCAGCAATGTGGATGATATTCTCATTTTTTGGCATTGCTGGGTTGTTTGTGATGCTACATGCGCAGTTTAATGCAATGCTTCAAATTATTGTATATGCTGGTGCTATAGCTGTTATGATAATGCTTGTAATGATGATTATGGACAGAAGAATGTTGGAAAGTCTTGAAAGGTTTAATCCTCAAGCTTATTGGCCTGCACTAATAGGGTTAGCGCTCTTAGCTGATTTGTCTTTTTTGGCTTACAAATTTAAGATTAATATGAGCAATGTAGGTAAGAATTTGACCATCAATGGCAGTAACACTCAGATGATAGGTGAGATTTTGTTTAAACACTATCTGTTACCCTTTGAAGTGACGGCTATCATATTGCTCGTTGCTTTAATTGGAGCTGTGGTTCTTACGAAAAAGGATATAAGCTAAGGGGGTTAAGATGACAGGATATTTAGTTGTATCTGCCCTGCTAATTGCAATTGGCGCAACGGGCGTAATGATAAGACGTAATTTCATGATTGTTTTAATGTCGCTCGAAATAATGATTAATGGAGCGGGGTTATTCTTAATAGCCATGTCTTATTATTTAGGCAATGTTTCCGGGCAAGTGATGTTTATATTTATCGCTGCAGTGGCGGCATCTGAAACAGCGGTGGGGTTGGCTATAGCGGTTATGATGTACAAAAAGAAGAAGAGCATAGACATTAATGATTTTTCAATCTTAAGAAAGTAGAGGGGTAGGCAGATGAAGGTAATACTGTTATTTGTAATACTGACGCCACTCATAGGTTTTTTAATCAACGGTATATTTGGCAAGTGGACAAAACCTTTTGCTGGTGTAATTGCAGCTTCTGCGTTGGGAATATCCTTTCTTTTAGGATTGTTTCCAATACTTTCTGTGCTGCATGGTCACATTGTAGAATACACTTACTTCACATGGATGCCATTTAAAGAGGTGGTGATACCATTTGGCTTAAGGGTTGACTATGTAAGCGCTATAATGCTTTTTGTTGTTACGTTTGTTTCTTGGATGATTCATATTTATTCTAACGGTTATATGGCGGGTGATAAAGGCTATGCTAGATACTTCTCATATTTGAATCTATTTGTTACAGCCATGTTGATACTTGTTTTGGGTAACAACTATCTTCTGATGTTCGTAGGATGGGAAGGTGTTGGATTGGCATCTTACCTGTTAATTGGATTTTGGTTCGAAAAAAGTACGGCATCAGATGCTGGCGAAAAGGCTTTTGTAGTTAACAGAATAGGTGATGCTGGATTCATAATCGGTGTTCTTTATATGGTTTATTACTTTGGAAGCGTTACATACTCGAACGTTTTTCCTAGAGCCGAACATGTTTTGGGTTACGGTTCAACAGCGGCAACTATTATAGGAATAGCTCTGTTTGTTGGTGCCGTAGGTAAGTCAGCGCAGTTCCCGTTATATATATGGTTAACGGACGCAATGGAAGGCCCAACGCCGGTTTCATCTTTGATTCACGCCGCTACGATGGTTACAGCTGGTGTTTATATGGTAGCAAGGTCTAATGCCATTTACTCACTTTCACCGGTAGCTCAGGAGATAGTTGCAACAATTGGTGCGTTTACGGCATTCTATGCGGCTACAATGGCGATAACACACAAAGATATTAAGAGAATCCTTGCATACTCCACGCTCTCTCAGCTCGGATACATGTTTATAGGTGTCGGGATCGGAGCCTACTGGACAGGCTTGTTCCACCTCATGACACATGCATTTTTCAAGGGTTTATTATTCCTTGCAGCTGGTGCAATAATGCATTCAATGAGAGGTTTGTTATCTATAGATTTGATGGGTGGCTTGAGGAAATACATGCCACAAACGGCAACTGTTATGATTATCGCCTCCCTTGCAATTTCTGGAATTCCACCGTTTGCTGGCTTCTTTTCAAAAGACGCAATCTTAGGAAATGCACTTGAAATGGGGCATCCAATTATATGGATTGTTGGCGAGATTACGGCATTCATGACAGCATTTTATATGTTTAGGATGGTGTTCAGTGTGTTCTATGGTGAGGAGAAAGTTGAAGGCCTATACCATGAATTACACACACATGAGGCTCCCGCAGTTATGACGATACCTATGTGGGTTTTGGCTATACTTTCAATAATAGGCGGTTGGGTAGGCATAAAAATGGGCGGCCATGTGCCTATTGAGTGGTTTGTAGCTCATACGGCCCCAACCACTGAAGTTGCCCATGAGGCACATTACTCTGAAATTTTATTAATGGGAATCTCTGTAACAATGGGACTTTCTGGAATATTGGCAGCTTGGTTGATATATATTAAAAAGATTATTACCGCAGAGAAAATTGCCAATATGTTTAAACCCATATACACACTACTTGCAAACACATACTATGCTGATGAATTTGTTTATTGCTGTATAGTTAAACCGTTCTGGTGGGTATCTACTAACTTCCTATGGAAGATTGTGGATGTTATTATAATTGACAAAGGTATGGTTGACGGAACTGGCTGGATAGCAGGTAGAGTTGGAAAGGGATTGAGGCTGTTCCAGACCGGTTTTGCAAACAACTATGCCTATTGGATAAGTTTGGGTATCATTCTGTTAAGCAGTTGGTATCTTTTTGTTAAAATTATTTAGGTAAGGAGTAGGGGCTATGGATATAAATCAACTGCATTTTCCGATACTTTCTGTTATAACATTTTTACCGCTCGTTGGGGCATTTGTAGTAGCTCTGATAAATGAGGAGCACGAAAATCTTATAAAGTACGTTACACTAGGATTTTTAGTCTTAGATTTTGTAATCTCCCTTCCGCTATTTTTCTACTTTGATCCAACGACATATCATATGCAATTTGTGGAGAGGGTGCCTTGGATTAAATCTTTAGGTTTTCAATACTACGTAGGTGTGGATGGTATTAGCTTATTCTTAGTTTTATTGACAACTTTTTTGACACCTTTGGCACAGCTTTCTACATGGAAAGCCATTGATAAAAAAGTTAAATTATTTAATATAACAGTCCTTTTGATGCAAACAGGAATGTTGGGTGTCTTTATATCGCTCGACATGTTTTTATTCTACGTTTTCTGGGAAGTTCAGCTTATACCAATGTATATGATGATTGGTATTTGGGGTGGACCTAATAGGGTTTTTGCAACCATGAAGTTCTTTCTTTACACCTTCGCTGGTAGCGTTATGATGATGATTGCTATTATGGCGCTTTATTTCTTGCATCATAAATTTACGGGTACCTACACGTCTGATATGGTTAAGTTAATGCAGTCTCCATTGCCATATCATTTGCAGTTGTGGTTGTTCTTGGCATTTTTTATTGCCTTTGCAATCAAAGTTCCAATGTGGCCATTCCACACATGGCTTCCATGGGCTCATGTTGAAGCTCCCACAGCTGGTTCAGTTCTCTTGGCCGGAATCTTATTAAAGATGGGAACTTATGGTTTCTTAAGGTTTAATCTTCCTATGTTCCCAGATATGACGCACGCTTTTGCCCTGTTGATTATAATTATGGCAATAATAGGTATTTTCTACGGCGCATTTGTAGCTATGGTTCAGCCGGACATCAAAAAGCTTGTTGCTTATTCGTCTGTTTCCCATTTGGGTTATTCAATGTTGGGCATGTTTGCTTTAACCCAGGTAGGCGTTGAAGGTTCCATTATGCAGATGATTAACCATGGCATCTCAACAGGCGCCTTATTCCTTTTGGTAGGAATTGTGTATGAGAGGAGACATACAAGGTTGATTTCAGAGTACGGTGGATTAGCTTCCCTCGTGCCTGCATATGCAGTATTTTTTATGATATTCACACTGTCATCAATTGCAGTACCAGGTACAAACGGATTTGTGGGCGAGTTTATGGTACTCTTGGGTGCATTTTTAGATAAGCATATTTTTGGAATATTGGTTGCGTTTGGCGGTATTTTCTCAGCAACTTATATGCTTACGATGTACAAGAGAGTGTTCTTTAATAAAGTTACTAATCCTAAGAATCTAGGCTTATCGGATATGAGCATAAGAGAGTGGTTGTATCTTGTTCCATTGCTTGTGTTTGTGTTCTGGATAGGTATTTATCCAAATGCATTTCTATCAAAAATGAGGGTTTCTGTTGAACACCTGTTGAAACAGGTAAATAGAACCACTGTTGTTACGCCTGCAAAAAATGAACAGGTAAGTATGGTAAAGACAGTGGTAGTTAAAAAAGGTTAAAGGGGAGTAGGGTTATGTTTTACAGTACTCATGATCTTGTGGCAATTGTTCCAGAATTAATACTAACGGGTTTTGCCTTTGCCATACTGTTAATAGACCTATGGCTCCCTAAAAGGGCAAAGACGATAAACGGTTTGCTTGCTTTATTTGGTGTTGTGTTTTCTTTTGCAAGTGTTTTGACCATGTACAACACAAATATGACGGCTTTTAACCATATGATTGTGATGGACAAGGCAAGCAATTTTGCAAGTATAGTTATGCTTTTAACAGCCTTTGTATCCATTGTAATGAGCTTTGATTTCTTAAAAAGAGAAGATTACAACCTTGGAGAGTATTATGAGGTTTTACTTTTTTCTATAGTGGCCATGCAGATACTTGCCTCTACTTACAGCCTAATAGTTATGTTTATTGCAGTAGAGACTCTTTCTATAGGCATGTATATTTTAACAGGCTTTTTGAGGAATAAAGATGAAAGCGTTGAAGGTGCTATGAAATATTTCATCTTAGGTTCATTTGCCTCTACGTTTTTAGTGCTAGGTATCGGTATGTTCTATGGGCTCTTCGGCAGCACAGATTTGAATGTTATTAGAACAGGCTTGACTCACGCAAGTGCTTTGTATAAGTGGCTAGCAATTTTGGCATTTCTATTTGTCTTTGTTGGCTTTGGTTTCAAGATTGCTGCATTCCCATTTCATTCTTGGACTCCTGATGTTTATGCATCTGCCCCAACACCAATGAGCGCATTTATGTCTGTTGCACCGAAGGCAGCAGCATTTTTAGCTCTATTAAGATTTATAGTTGTGGGCATGGGACCAATAGAGGCTAATTGGACAAAAATATTATGGGTAATAGCAGTAGTGACCATGACGTTCGGTAACACAGTAGCTCTGTGGCAGAAAGACTTAAAGAGACTTTTGGGTTATTCCTCGATTGCTCATGCTGGATATATGCTGGTGGGTATAACAGCTGCCAATGAGTTGGGCTACGGTTCAGTTATGTTTTATCTGTTTGCCTATCTATTCATGAACCTAGGTGCATTTGCTGTAGCTGAGTTTATCTCACAGAAGGAAGACAGGGGTACAGAAATAGAGAACTTGAGAGGTTTTGGCTATAAATATCCGCTAATCGGTGCAGCAATGCTAGTGTTTATGTTCTGCTTGGCTGGTGTGCCTCCCACGGCTGGGTTTGTAGGAAAGTACTATTTATTCTCTGCAGCAGTAAAATCTCATCTGTATTGGCTTGCAATTATAGGTGTTATAAACAGTGCAATTTCTGCATATTTCTATTTGAACATCGTTGTGATTATGTACATGAAGGGTGAGCAGGAGAAAGAGGTCAATGTATTTAACAGCATACCTGTAAAAGCTGTTATACTTATAACTGCGATTTGTGTTCTTTATATAGGAATATTCCCAAGTTCATTCTTGTCAGCTGCTTTAAACTCGGTGGTATTTTAGGGGAAGAGGCAGAGCCCTCTTCTCTTTTTCTTGACAACACAAACACCATAAGATTATAACTATAAGTAAAATAATGTAAGAGGCGGGTGATGGATAGTATTTTTAAAAAATCTGATATGTATACGATAAACAACTATAAACGCTTCAAGGTAGCATTTGAGCGCGGCAAAGGTATGTATCTGTATTCCTATGAAGGTAAAGAGTATCTAGATTTCTTGGCGGGTATAGCGGTGAATATTTTAGGCCACAGCCATGAGGTTGTCGTAAATGCCATTAAGGAGCAGGCTGAAAAGCTGTTGCATGTGTCGAATTTGTACTACATAAAAGAACAGGCCGATTTGGCAGAGCTGCTTGTAAAACACTCATGTTGTGACAGGGCTTTCTTCTGTAACAGCGGCGCAGAGGCCAATGAGACGGCTTTAAAAATTGCACGTAAATGGGGATACGATAGGGGCAAATACAAGGTTTTAAGCTTTAAAAACTCATTCCACGGCAGAACCATTGCAACACTTGCCTTAACAGGTCAGACCAAATATCAAGAGGGTTTTGGTCCTTTTCCAGATGGTTTTGACTATGTTGAGTTTAATAATTCTGAGGATTTTATAAAGAAAGCCGATGACAAAACAGCAGCGGTTTTTGTTGAATTTATTCAGGGAGAAGGTGGGATTAACGTTGCAGATAAAAGTTTTATAGAAGAGATTTATGAGTTTTGCAAGGCCAACAACATACTGTTTATTGCAGATGAAATACAAACAGGCATGGGCAGAACAGGAAAGCTATTTGCCTATGAATTTTACGACGTTGAACCAGATATTGTAACACTCGCTAAAGGAATAGCAGCAGGCTTGTCAATGGGTGCTGTGCTAGCCAAAGAATACGTTGCAAATGTTTTAGGCTTTGGTTCTCATGGATCAACGTTTGGTGGAAATCCATTTGCGAGTTTCGTAGCCTGTAAAGTTTTCAACTTCGTCTTAAATAATGGTTTGATTGACCATGCAAAACATATGGGTGATTATTTGCTAGAGAAGCTAAGGGAAGTTTCAAAAGGCTCAGATAAGATAGCAAAAGTTGAAGGTTTGGGTTTGATGGTGGGAATTAAGTTTAAAGATAAAGGAATAGCCGATGAAATTGTTAAGAAGGCTTTGGATAGTAACATATTAGTGGGGAAAGCTGGTGATAGGACTGTAAGACTTGAGCCGCCTTTGATTGTTGAAAAAGACCATATAGATAAGATCGTTGAATTTTTTAGGTGTAATATATGAAATTTTTTAATGAGGATACGGTTAATCGATTTTCTGAGCATATAAGCACGATTTTTGGAGTGGGTTACACAGCATATGCTCCGGGAACAATGGGTAGCTTATTTGGACTGTTAGTGTATATGTTTTTAAAAGATGGTTCCCTAGTTTTATATGTAGCCACGATTGTACTTCTTTTTATTTTAGGTGTTTTTGTGAGTGATGTTATGGAGGAAATTTATGGAATAAAGGACCCTTCGTTTGTTATTATTGATGAAGTTGTGGGAATGATGATTTGTTTCATAGCGGTTCCATATACACCTCTCCTTGCAATTTTGGGTTTTTTGCTTTTTAGGATAATCGATATATCAAAAGTTCCTCCGTTAAATGTGCTTGAGAAAATTGGTGGAGGTTTTGGAATAATGATAGACGATGCGGTGGGTGGCTTAATAGTTAACATAATTTTGCAGGTGATATCTAGATGATAAGTTCTTTGGTTTTTGTTGGCTTCGGCTCCGAGAAGGGATATGATGATAGTATATTTGAAAAACATGGTGTTGAGATAGGTCTAAAGTTTGTTGTGCATGATATAGATAAATTGAGATATATAGCTAAAACAGCATTTGAAAATTCTGATGGAACAATTTTTATCTATACTCCTAGCGTATGGTCAGATATTCAAAAGGTTATGCTTATAGAGTTTGGGCGTAGCAGTGTTTTTGTTGACGATAAAACGCCGTATGTCTTGGCTAAGGGTTTTAAAAAGATTCAAAATGGTGTATTTTTCGATAATGTGTATAATAAACCCATTTTATTTATGCCTTGGGATTTAAAAGAGGACGTGGATTTTTATGCATTGCTATCCAATTTCATCTCCGGGAAAAAGGTAGTAAAAATGTTTGATATTGATGTAAAAGATAGTAATTTGGTTTATAAAGATGAAGTTGAGTCTATTTTGTTGGTTCAGGATAAGGAGATAGAAAAGTATAAGAAATTAAGAGGTGTTTACACAACAAAAGGCCAAAGTCCTCAAGAGGCTTTATTTGAAGTTTTAAAGAGTAGAAAGAAGATAAAGATTGCAACTGCTGAATCGTGTACTGCTGGCTTGACTGCTGCAAGGATAGCAGATATGCCGGGCGTATCAGATTTTTTAGAGGGAGGGGCTATAACCTATTCCAATAAATTAAAAACGAATGTGTTAAGGGTTCAGCCTGCAGTTTTGAGAAATGTTGGCGCGGTTAGCGAGGAAACAGCTAAATCTATGGCCATAGGTTCTATTAATTTAACGAATGCAGATTATTCAATTGCCATAACGGGTATTGCAGGACCAACAGGCGCCACAAAGAATAAACCTGTAGGATTGGTATATTTTGGTGTTGCTTCTAAAAATAGCGTATTGGTTAGAAAAAAGGTGTTTACTGGAAACAGAAGGATTGTGAGAGATAAGTCTGCAAGGTATGCAATACTTTTATTGAGAGAGTTTATTTTAAGTTCATGAGAGTATTTGTTGCTTTTGATTTACCTGACAAGATTAAGGAAAAAATTATAGACTTAAAGCAGTTGATTTCAGGAAGAACGGGAAAAATTAGACTTGTAACGAACGATAACATGCATATAACAATTAAATTTTTAGGTGACCAACCTTCTAGTACAGTTAATAGAATTGTTGAAATTTTAAGCGATGAATCTGAAATGCATAGTCCTTTTATGGTTACATTGAGCAGGGTTGGTGTATTTAAGAATTTTGTTAATCCACGCGTATTGTGGCTCGGTGAAGATAATAAAGAATATGTCAATATGAGTCGCAAAATAAACGAAAAACTTGATATATTTAGGCCTTCTGACAACGAGCCGTTTTGTCATTTGACAATAGGAAGGATGAAATGGATTGGCAAAGATGAGCTTTTGGATGTTTTAAAATTAACTAAATCGTTTTTGAAAGAGAATAAGCTGAGTTTTGGGATTAACAATTTCTATCTGTATGAAAGTAGGCTCAATCCAAAAGGTGCTGTATATAGAAAAATAGAAAAATTTAATTTGAGGTGGAAAGATGGATGATAAAAAATTGCAGTCTTTGAATATGGCTATATCGAAGATTGAAAAGACCTTTGGTAAGGGTGCCCTAATGAAATTGGGTGAAGTTAAAGCTTTAGATGTGAATGTGATTCCAACAGGAATCCTATCTTTGGATGTAGCGTTAGGTGTGTGCGGAATACCTCGCGGAAGGATTATTGAAATTTATGGTCAAGAGTCAAGTGGCAAAACTACGCTTGCTTTACACTGCATAGCTGAAGCTCAAAGAGAGGGCGGAGTTGCTGCATTCATAGATGCTGAGCATGCTTTGGATGTTAATTATGCAGAAAAATTAGGTGTGGATGTAGGCAATTTACTTGTAAGCCAGCCGGACTCTGGCGAACAGGCACTTGAGATAATCGATACACTTGTTAGAAGTAATGCTGTTGATCTGATTGTTGTGGATTCTGTTGCAGCTTTGACTCCGCAGGCTGAAATTGAGGGTGATATGGGAGATGCTCATGTAGGTTTGCAAGCAAGGCTTATGAGTCAAGCTTTGAGGAAACTAACGGGTGCAATAAATAAATCCAACACATCTATAATATTTTTAAATCAAATTAGGATGAAAATAGGTGTAATGTTTGGAAATCCAGAGACGACAACAGGTGGTAATGCTTTGAAGTTCTATTCTTCTATTAGAATGGAAATAAGAAAAAGCGGTTCTCCTATAAAAACAGGAGGAAATGCTGTTGGTAATAAGGTTAAAGTTAAGATTGTTAAAAACAAGGTTGCACCGCCTTTTAAAGAAACGGAATTTGATATAATCTACGGTGTAGGTGCTGACAAAATTGGCGATCTTTTGGATTTGGCAGTTGCTCACGATATAGTAGAAAAGAGTGGCTCGTGGTTTTCATATAGTGGAGAGAGGCTTGGTCAAGGAAGGGATAATGCCAAAGAATTCCTAAGGGAAAATCCAGAACTTTTGGGTAAGCTTGAAGAAGAAGTTCAAGAAAAGTTGATCTGCAAGAGGAAGGTGGAAGATGAGGATTAATGACCTTTTAAAGAAAGGTTATGAAAATGGAGCAAGCGATATACATCTAAAAGTTGGCACAAAACCGTTTTTTAGAATCAATGGTTCAATGGTTAAAGTAGATGGCGAAGGAGATTTGAAAGAGAAGGATTTTGAAGAATTTCTTCATAGTGAAGCAATGGATGAATTTTTGCTTGATAAACTTAGAGATGAGAGACAAGTAGATATAGGTTACGGTTTGGGTGGAGTAGGAAGATTTAGGGTAAATATATTTTATCAAAGAGGTACACTCGCCGCTGTTTTTAGGTTCATACCGTTTAGCATTCCATCCCTTGAAGAATTACATCTCCCTAAGGTTATGGAAACTTTAGCTTTAAAACCTCGAGGGTTGATTTTGGTTACAGGTATAACAGGAAGTGGAAAATCAACGACACTTGCATGTATGATAGATATAGTCAACAAAGATAGGCGAAAAAATATAATAACCATTGAAGATCCAATAGAGTATCTCCATAAGGATATAAATTCGTCCATAATACAAAGACAGGTTGGTTACGACGTAAGGACATTTGCCGAGGGTTTGAGAGGGGCTTTAAGGGAAGATCCAGACGTTATTATGGTTGGTGAATTGAGGGATAGGGAGACTATAACCACTGCGCTTGAGGCTGTTGAAACTGGCCATTTGGTTATGGCAACTATGCACACAAAAGATGCCGTTGAAACTGTAAACAGAATAATAGCTGCGTTTCCATTAAGCGAGCAAAGAGAGATAAGACTGCAACTTTCAGCAACAATAGAGGCTGTCATATCTCAAAGGCTTTTGAAGAGAAAAGATAATAAGGGAATGGTGCCGGCAGTGGAAATAATGATAGCAACAGAGCTTGTCAGAGAGGCTATACTTGAGGCGGATAAGATACAGAATATCAGAAGATCCATCGAGATAAATAGGGATACACTGGGCACGCAGACGTTTGACCGATCTTTATTAGAGTTGTATAAGAGTGGTTTTGTTTCTTTTGAAGAGGCTAAGGAGAATGCTACAAATCCGAATGACTTTGCATTGATTGCAAAGGGCATAATGTGAATAAAGAGCTTTTAAGCTATGTTTTAAGGCTATTGAATAGAAAAGATTACACGGAAAATGGGATTAGGGGCAAACTTTCAAAAAAGAGTCAGAATGAAGATGAGATTAACGAGGTAGTTGAATACTTAAAGGAAAAGCGCTTTATAGACGACGAGAGATATGCCCAAAATTACTTGTATTTTAGGTTAAAAAGGGGCTATGGCAAAAGAAGAGTGGCTTTCGAGCTTTTAAACAAAGGGATTAACGAGGGCTTAGTTGAAAGTGTATTGGCATCTGAAGATGAAAATGCAGAAGAAACGTTTTTAAGTAGACTAGAACTACTCAAGGGAAAGAAAAATAAAAGAAAAAAATTGTTTGATTTCATGTATCGCAGAGGATTTGATAGTGAGAAAATCGTTGAACTTTTAAATAAATATGAGGTGAAGGATGATGAGGACGGCTGACTTAAGAAAAGCATTTTTGGAATACTTTAAAGAGAATGGACATACAATAGTAAAATCTGCACCGCTTGTACCTAAAAATGATCCAACGTTGTTGTTTGTTAACGCGGGTATGGTGCAGTTTAAGGATGTGTTTTTGGGTAAAGAGAAGAGGGGTTACACAAGGGCTACAAGCTGCCAAAAGTGTGTGAGGGCAGGTGGTAAACACAATGACTTGGAAAATGTGGGCTATACGGCCCGTCACCATACATTCTTTGAGATGCTGGGTAACTTTTCCTTTGGTGATTACTTCAAAAAAGAGGCAATACACTTTGGCTGGGACTTTGTGACCCGTGTTTTGGGTATAGACAAAAATAAGCTCTGGATAACGATATTTAGAGAGGACGATGAGGCCTTTGAGATTTGGAATAAACAAGAGGGTGTGCCGCAGAATCGTATTGTGCGTATGGATGAGCATGATAACTTCTGGGCTATGGGTGATACGGGTCCATGTGGACCGTGTTCAGAAATTCACATAGATCAGGGCCCAAGAATTGGCTGTGGGAGACCCGATTGTTCTGTGGCGTGTGATTGTGATAGGTTTTTGGAGCTTTGGAATCTTGTTTTTATGCAATTTAACAGGGATGAAAATGGCAGTATGACCCCATTACCAAAGCCTAGTATTGATACAGGTATGGGGTTGGAGCGTATTAGCGCTATTTTGCAAGGTGTTCATAGCAATTTTGACATTGATATTTTTGAGTATATTATCGGTGCTCTAAGTGATTTCTTTAGGGTTGAATATGGTAAAGATGAGAGCAAAAATGTAGGGATTAGGGTTATAGCAGACCATTTAAGGGCAATGGATTTTCTTATAACTGACGGTGTATTTCCAGATAAAGAAGGTAGAGGCTACGTATTGCGTAGGATTATGCGCAGGGCTATGAGGTTTGGTAAGAAACTGGGTGTTAGCGAGCCATTTTTGTATAAGTTTATAGATACTATTAATGAAACTATGGGTGATGCTTATCCGGAGGTTGTGGCGAGCCGTGATACTGTAGTTAATGTTGTGAAAGCGGAAGAGGAACAGTTCTTTGAGACATTGGAGAGCGGCTTAAAGATATTGGAAGGTGTATTTAGGAAATCTTCTAACAAGTTGGTTAATGCAGTAAACGCTTTTAATCTTTATGATACATACGGTTTTCCTATAGATTTGACTGTGGATATAGCAAAAGAAAACGGTTTTGATGTGGATGTTAAAGGTTTTAATGAACTGCTTGAAAAGAGAAGAGAAGAGTCAAGAAAGACATGGAAAGGGACGGGAGATAGCTTTGTTTGGGATGCCTTTGGGGAGATTTTTAAGTCCGAAGGTGAGACTGAGTATGTTGGTTACGAACAATTTGAGAGCAAATCTAGGCTTGTGGGCATAGTGGGAGCAGATAAAAGTATAAAATGTAAAACCGAAGGTAAAAATGTGTACTACTTTCTGTTTGATAAAACACCGTTCTATGCAGAAGGTGGTGGTCAAATTGCGGATACAGGGTTTATTATTGGGGAGAAGTCAAGGGCTTATGTTAAAGACGTTCAGAAGTACTTTGGTGGAAAACTCTTTGTCCACGAAGTTGAGGTATTGGAAGGCTCGTTTGAAAAGGGAAAAGAGTATAGCCTTAGGATAAATGTTGCAAGAAGAAAGGACATAGCACGCCACCATACAGCTACACATCTTTTGGACGCTGCTCTGATTAAAGTTTTAGGTAAGCATGTGAGACAAGCGGGTTCTCTGGTTGAGGATAAGAGGTTGAGGTTCGATTTTACACATTTTTCCAAGCTTACGGATGAACAAATTAGAGAGATTGAAGGCCTTGTAAATAACTGGATTATAGAAGATTACCCAATTGGTGTTGAGATTATGACCTTAAATGAGGCTGTGGGTAGTGGAGCTATAGCCCTGTTTGATGAAAAGTACGGCGATAAAGTTAGGGTTGTGTCTGTTGACGGTGTATCAAAGGAGTTATGTGGTGGTACACATTGTAAAAGGTCTGGAGAGATAGGTTTCTTTAAGATTATTCATGAGTCTGCTGTGTCTAAAGGTATAAGAAGAATAGAGGCAAAAACGGGCATCTGGGCTTGGGAATATGTGTCAGGTATGGAGAAAGTGTTAAAGAACGTTGCGAGTGAGGTTGGTGTTGCATTTGAGGAATTACCGAACAAGATTAAAGAACTTAAGAGTAGAAAGACAGAGAAAAAACAGATGAAATTTAATCAGAGCAAGATAAAATTGATAAATGGCGTGAACGTTTATGTAGATGCGTTTGCAGACGAAGAGATATCTGATTTAAGGCACTTAGGCGATGTAGCAAAGGCCAAAATAAAAAGTGGAGTAGTTGTTTTGTTTGACAAAAAAGAAGATAGGGTTAATGTAATAGTGATGGTGACAAAAGATATGAGAGATAAGTTTAAGGCAAAGGACATAGTATTTAGGATTTCTAAGGCTTTGGGTGGAAAAGGTGGCGGAAAGGATGAGTTTGCACAAGGTGGCGGAAGGGATCTCGGAAAACTGGATAGCGTTATAAACAACATCGGTGATTATTTGTCGGAGGTGTGAGATGTTTAGAGAGATACTGTATTTGACAGTGGGGGCTGCAAAAAGGGCTGAAAAGATGGTTGATGCTTTTATAGAAGACGGAAGAAAGGAGCTGGAGGATAAAAGCTTGGTTGGATTAGGAAAAGAGCATCTTGAAAAGAGGAAAGAGCAGTTTAAAGATATGTTTTTAGATGATTTTAGAAAAGTTGCCAATGATTTGGGACTTGCGACTAAGGATGATATTAAGGAACTTAAAGAGATGGTAAAGGGAAACTGAGGTGAGTTATGCTTGTTAGAAAGCCCGCTGTAGCTGGTATGTTTTATCCTTCAGACACAAATGAGCTTAAACATTATCTAGAGAACACAATTGAGAAAAATACAGCTAAAACTTCTCCAAAGGCAATTATTGCTCCTCATGCAGGCTATGTGTATTCTGGACATGTAGCGGCAAAGGCTTATAGCATCATAGAACCGTTTGATACGTACATTGTTATGGGGCCGAATCATACAGGGCTTGGATCTGAAATATCCATATTTGACGGTATATATGATATGCCTTTTGGTCAGGTTTATCCGGATGAGGAGTTAGTCCAAAAAATAGCTGAAAACGAGTATATTGATATAGACTACTATGCGCACTTGCAGGAGCACAGTGTTGAAGTTCAATTACCCTTTATTGACTTTGTCACCCCTAATGAATACAAAGTCGTTACTATTGTTGTTGGAACGCAAAATATACCAAAGCTGTACTCCGTAGCAGAGACCGTTGCTAAAGCTATTTCTGAATCAAGCAAAAGAGTACTTATGGTTGTTTCAAGTGATATGAATCATTACGAAAATCAGGAGGTTACTCTGAAAAAGGATGCTTTAGCTATAGAAAAAATGGAGAATTTAGATGAAAATGGATTAATGAGAGTATGTCAATCAAACGACATTACTATGTGTGGTGTAGCTCCAGCATACATTGCCATTGCAGCTTCGAAAATATTGGGGGCAACAAGATGCACTGTGTTGGATCATAGGACAAGTGGCGATGTAAATAATGATTACTCTCAGGTCGTGGGTTATGTAGCAGCCGTTATAGAATGAACAAGTTTCTTGATAGGGTGGTTTACGATTACCCTTTCCTGTTTGTATTCATTTCTCTTTTCTTTATTTCAGTTTTTCATAATATTTATGCCTATTTTGTTTCTTTTTTAATTTTTGTTGTTGCCGTTTATTTTGATAGGCACTTGATCTTTGTCTTTGTTTTATTTTTTGTTTTATTTGTCGTTTTTAATATGCATAAGAAACCTATCAGTTGTAAAAGCTTTGGAAAAGGAGTTGTAGAAAATATTGCAGTTGGTAGAAATTTAAATATTGAGCTAGAAACAGACAAATGCAAGCTATACCTTTTTGCCCCAATAAGGTATAGTAATGTTAAAATTGGGGATATAATTAGCTTTAAGGCAAGACTTAGAACCATTGATAGGCTGAAAAACAAAGGCTTTGCCCGTTATCTTAAGTCAAAATCGATTTACTACTATGGTTTTGTAAAAAAAATGATGGTAGTGGGCAAAAAACAACCTCTATCGTTTTTTGAGTTCGTTAGGGGAAAGATAGAAAGCGAATTTTACTACTTTTTACCCCAAAATGCTGAGTATTTCTTGGATTCCGCCATTTTGGGCGATGGCAGGTATAAAGCCAAAATAAAGAAGGAGTTCATAAACACGCAGACGGCACACATTATGGCAGTATCTGGCCTTCATATGGGTTTTGTTTTTGGCTTGTTCTATTTGTTCTTCTACTACATGTATTCTTTTGTTGGTTATATTTATAGGAGATATAATTTAAAGGTTTCGGCGAGTGTCTCGGCATTTTTTCCTACTTTTCTTTATTTTTCTATCACAGGTTTTCACATACCTGCGATTCGCTCTTTTCTCATGACGCTATTATTTGTTTTCTCTGTAATTTTTTCACGTGAAAAATCATCTTATAACATTTTGTTCTTTCTTGCCGCAATTTTCTTGGGTTTAAATCGTTTGATTATTTTCAACCCTTCATTTGTCATGTCGTTTTTGATGACATTTTTTGCCCTATTGATATGGTCAAAAGTTAGCGCTTTTGTAAAGAATGGTTACTTAAAGACCGTTATTTTTACATTTCTCATGTCTGTTTCTGCGTTGCCAATTAGTAGCTATTACTTCTCAAAAATCAGCTACCTATCCTTCCTAGCAAACATGGTTGTCATACCGTTCTTTGGATTTTTGGTTGTGCCTTTGGCTTTTTTGGGAATTTTAGCAACTCCACTTCCCTATGGTTTGATAAAAATTTATATCTATAAACTTGTGGCATTTGCAACAGGCGCACTGCTAAAAATTGTTGAGTTTATGTCCTCTGTCTCTTATCCTATAAATTTTAAAATGCCGTTTGTTTTAGTTATTGTTATATACTTTATCCTTGTTGTCTTTTTGCTTATGTCAGATAGACTTCTACATCATCAAGATAATCAATGCCAAACTCATCAGAGAATCTTTTTTTGAAATAGGCAAACTCTAAAAAGCCAGCTGAGTTTATTAAAGCTTTGTAAAGACTCGTGGGAGAATGGTACGTTTCTTCAAGATGCCTGAACTCCAAATTTTTAAGTTTTATCCTTGCAAAGCCATTCTTTAAGTAATTTCCCGTTATATTTGAAATACAATTGCCAAAGTTATCTATGTAAATGATTTTGCCAACTATCTTTTTGTTTTTTTCTTCAACTTTTAGGTTTTCGGATAGGCTATCCTTTGGTTCTCCGATGTTTTCAAATCCATTTTTGTGGAGTAACCACGATGCTTTAATCATAATATCCCGTGCCTCAAAAGTTTTTGAACTGTTGGGGTTGATTTTTATCCTATCCAATTTTCTAATTGCCTCTGGCTCGATTAATGCCAATGCCTCGTTGTCTGGTGACACAATGTATTGGTTTTTGTATTTGACGACAACAACATCCCTATCTGTTCCAACTCCTGGGTCCACAACTACTATGTGTATTGAATTTTCAGGAAACTCAGGTGTAACTGTTCTAACAATATATGCTGCTTCAAGAGAATTGAACGGTTTTATATTGTGGGTTGTGTCTATTATTTTTATTTCCTCTCCAAATAATTTGATTAGCTCAGCTTTTAGTTGTGCAACAAAACCCCCACTGTCTGAGAAATCAGTTGTTAGTGTTACTATCATTTTCAATCTCCTTTAATAATTCTACCTTTTTCGAGAAACATGTACCAGATTTCTCCTTAATCTTGTTTAACTCCATTATTGCTTGATACTTGTCGTTTGTTTTTATGTAGCAATAAGCTTTTTTTAGTATTGTGTAGCATGACTGTCCTATATGCTCTTCCATGTAGTTCAGGTTTTTTAAAGCTTTTAAATAGTTTTTGTTTTTAATATTGAGTTCTATTAAAGTCTTAAAATATAAAGGATTTGAAAAGTTGGAGAAAATTATTGCATTGCGTAAATCATCTTCAGCAAGTTTTACTTTTTCAAGCTTCAGATATACAAGAGCCCTGTTATAAAAAGCTACATCGGCATTTGTGTAAAATGGATTATTTATAAGTTTTGTAAACATATCTATTGCTTTATTGTACTTTCTGATGCCAAAATAGTAGATGCCCAAGGCATTGTAAGCATCGAAGAAGTTTTTATCTATAGAGATTGTTTTTTTGAGATAATATTCGTACTCATTTAAGTTTCCCCTGAGTTGATAGGCAATTGCCAAAAGATAGTAGACACGAGGGTCATTTTTCAAGGTTTTTTTTGCCTCTTCTAAATATTTAAAGGCGTTTGCCAAGTTTTTATAATCCTTGTGAACGATAATGTTTCTTGCCATCTCATATTTGATTAGAGCTATTTTTACGCTTTTGCCATGACTGAGGTTTTGATTCGTTGTGGCACATCCTGACAATATTGCTATAGTTATAAATATAAAAAACAGCCTTAACGCCATCTTCATAATTTAATATTATCCAACATTAAGGATACCGTCAACTTTTTAATTATTTGCTGATTTGTCATTTTGCTCGGTCTCGTATAAATATTTCATGTGCAAATCATACAAGATATCTTCTAATAGGTTTTCCTCTTCCTTTGTTAGATTGCCCATAGTTTTTTCTTTCAAAATATCAAGCATATCTATTGTAAATTTTGCTTGCTCTAAATTTTTATCCTTTTTTTTGCTAAAGGGGTCCTCTATTACTCCGAGGTGCACGTATGCTGTTTGAGCTAATGTTATAATTATCTGGCTAAAATCGGGTTTTTCCATTTTAGAAGCCTCCTTTTTAATAGATTTTATAAAATCCTAAATATGTGTCAATCTGCATCAGTTTTTTCTTTTATAGCTGTTGCAATTGACAAAAGCACAATTGCCATTCCAAAAAATTTTATTAGACTTACGGATTGATGAAAGATAAGGTATGCTAATATTGAAGCACCTATGGGCTCACCAAGTGTGGCAATAGCAACAGCGTTTGCCTTTATGTGTTTTAATGCCCAGTTAAAAGAGGTATGTCCCAACAGCTGTGGAATTATAGCCATTAGAACCATCAACAAGTAGGAAATGGATCTGTAACCGATGAACGGTTTTTTACTTAAAAATGCAAAAATCAATGTAAATAGGGCGGAAAAGCTATAGACAAGTGTTATGTACTGAAACGTCGTTAAGTATTTACGCAAATGTGATCCAGACATGAAGTATATGCTAACGGCAATAGCTCCAACAATTGCAAGCACGTCCCCTAAAATAGGGTTTGGATAAGTCGACGACCCCGTTAATTCCTTGTCTGAGAATGCTATGATTGCACTTCCTATTATTGCCATTGTTGTGGCTATCAGTGTCCTTGTGCTGGGCTTTTCTTTAAGAAACAATAGGCTAAAAATAATTACAAACACAGGGCTTGTTGATACAAGAGTGACTGAGCTTGCTATGGATGTGTATTCGATTGAGGCTATCCAGCTGATGAAGTGAATGCTTAAGAAAAAACCGCCCAGAATGGCTATAAAAAAATCCCGCGTACTTACCGTTTTCAAGGGTATATTTTTGTATTTTGCCCATGACAGTAAAATAGCAGATGATATTGTTAGTCTGTAGGCGCTTATTATGATTGCGGGAACGTCATATGTTAGTTTAATAAAGACACTTGATAGCGATACGGACAGTATGCCGATTAGTAATACAAGGTAAACCTTTATCATCGTTTGAACCCGATTAGCGATCCTACTTCACTGACTAAGAGACCCAAAAACATAATACCTGCTCCAACATATGCTCTAAAAGTTAGAACCTCACCGCCCAAAAGATAACTAAAAATTGCCGAAAATACAGGTTCCATAATAAAGATAATTGCCGTTTTTGTTGGTGTTGTGTATTTTTGAGCTGTATTTTGTATAATGAAAGCATAGACGGTGGCAAAAACTGCAGTGATTAAGAATGAGAATATCAAGTAAGTGTTCCAGTGTTTTGGTATTAAGTATGGTTCTTTGGAAAGCGAGACAATCGTTGCTAAAATTGACATCGTTGTTATTTCGATGACCGTTAAAAGGAACGTGTCGTGCTTTCTTGAGTACTTGTCTGTGAGTATAATCTGAATGGCAACGAATATTGCACAGATGATTGTCAAGATTTCACCTGTTGAGAGTGTTAACGTATCGTTTAAGGACATTAGTGTTACGCCCACAAAGGACAGAGCGGCGCCGATTTGTGAGTAGATTCTGGGCATCTTTTTGAGCAAAACGGCTGAAAATATCGGAGTGAAAATAACGTTTAGACCCGTCAAGAAACCAACAACGGTTGCAGATGAGTACTGTAGCGCCACTGTTTGGAATGCGTATGCCAAAAAAAGCACAATTCCTAAGATGACACCATCCTTTAGAATCTCCTTATTTAGATTTTTTAGTCTTGGAAAGAATATTATGGCTAAGAGTATACTGGATATCCAGAACCTTATAGATAAAAAAGCAAACGTTGGCATTTGCTCGATGGATTTTTTGACTATAATGAATGTGCTGCCCCAAAATACAGTTACGGATAGCAACAGTATGTCGGCAATATATTCTTTGGATAATTTAACCATTTTTTCTTTCCCTAGAGTGGTATATATTTGTCATTGTTACTCCCATAATTATTAGGATGCCACCGATAAGTTGGAATTTATTTAAGCTAATGCCTAAAAGCAGGTACGCAAGCGCTATAGTAAACGCAGGTTCGACTGATGAGAAAACACTTGTTAGGGAAGAACCTATTTGGTCGATTGCCACAAAGAGAAACATGATAGCCAAAAATGTGGGCACTAGGCCTAATAAAGCCTCTACGCCCAGCTGAGCTGAGTTTGACGGTAAAGATATATTGTGTATTGAGATAACCAAAAATGATAAGAAAGAAAAAAAGATTGTATAAAAACTCATTGCTATCGGGTTTTCCTTTTTTAATAGCAACTGCACAAAAATTAGATAAAAGGTGTATATAATCATGGCGAGTGTTGCGAATATAATCCCTATAAGCCTTAATTTGTGTCCAAATGCATCGTGAAAAATAAACAAAAGCCCCAACATTATAACCGCAATGAACAAAGACTTGTAAAAATTAATTTTTTCTCTAAATACAAAATGTGATAGTATTGCTACTGTTGCAGGGTAGAGATACAATATTAATTCTACTACATTGGGCGATGTGTATTTTATACTTCTAAAGAAACAAAATGCCTGTGAGGGATAGAGGATTGTTCCTGCAAAAAATGCTTTTAATAGAAGTTTGGTATTAGGTTTTAAGATGTATGGTCTTGTAAATCCCAAAAACAAACCCATAAAAATTGTTGCAAATAGGAATCTAAAGAATAGCATTTGCAAAGTGTCTAACCTAAAATTATATCCTATCTTTATGAGTATTGCCAATGTGGAGAAACTTAGGGCTGATATAAGAGAAAAAATAACACCTTTTGTTAAATTTTTTTCCATTGTTAACCTTGTTAAAAAGAACTCTCATTGATATACTAAATATCAAAGTCTAAAGCAAGGAGAAAAGGTGATGCGTATAAACACCAAATCCTTGAGAGAGCAGGTTTACGACTATTTAAGGGAGAAGATAAATAGTGGAGAAATCAAGGGCGGCGATGCGATAAATATTGATAGAATGAGCCAAAATTTGGGTGTAAGCAGAACGCCTTTGAGGGATGCGCTTTTAATGCTTGAAAGCGATGGGTTTGTGGAGATTAAACCGAGAAAGGGAGTTGTTGTCAAGACACTGACGCTTGAGGATATAAAAAACTATTATCAAATAATAGGTGCTTTGGAATGCGCAATTGTATGCGAAGTTGGCGAGTTGTTGAAATTTGAGGATTTGAATTATATGGAGAAGTGCAACGACAGCATGAGAATTGCATTGAATAGGAATGATTTTGATCTTTACTACGATTGGAATATAAAGTTACATGATACGTATTTAAAATTGAGTGAAAATGAGCTGGCATTAAAAACAATCAACTTGGCAAAGCAAAAACTTTACGATTTTCCAAGAAAAAGGACATACGTTCCCGATTGGGAGTACAGCTCTTTAAATGAGCATGAGGAGATAATCGATCTTCTGAGGAAAAAGATGTTTGTAGATGCGGGGCTTTATATTAAGAATGTTCATTGGTCATTTGAGGTTCAGAAAAAGTATATTTTGAAGTACTACCCAGAAGCTCGTGATAAAACTTGACAGTGAAGCTTACCCTTGTTATAAATCCACTAGATGCCCCGATAGCTCAGTAGGATAGAGCACAGGATTCCTAATCCTGGTGCCGCAGGTTCGAATCCTGCTCGGGGCACCATGAAAAGCCTATCATTAAGCCAATCTTGAAAGCCACCTCAAGATTGGCTTTTTTAGTTTCCCTTTTTGTTATATATATTTAGACAGAAAATATTGGTTACAATATAAATTGTGGAATATAAAATACCTGGGGTTTATTGTGCTAGCTCTAAATGCATAAAATAACAAATGGCTATTCTAGGGAATCTTGCTAGTATTTAATAACCTAAGTGGCGCGCCCGAGAGGATTCGAACCTCTGACCCACGGATTAGAAGTCCGTTGCTCTGTCCAGCTGAGCTACGGGCGCATTACTAAATGGTCGGGGTGAGTGGACTTGAACCACCGACCCCCTGCTCCCAAGGCAGGTGCGCTAACCAAACTGCGCTACACCCCGTCACGCACGACAATACTTATCACAAATTTAGCTAGAATTCAATAAAAAAATATTTTTCTTGTGATGACTTTAAAAAAGCTTGACAATATTAGGTGATTTGGGTATAAAACTTTTTGCGTTTAAATTGACGGAAGGAGTGTAACAATGAAGACCTACATGGCCAAATTTGAGCCTGAAAAAAGGAAATGGTACTTGATAGATGCTAAGGGAAAGACGCTTGGCAGGATAGCTACACAGATAGCCAATATTCTTAGAGGAAAAAATAAGCCTACCTTTACCCCTCATGTTGACTGTGGCGATTTTGTTGTGGTTGTTAACGCCAAATACGTTAAGCTTACAGGTAGAAAGTTGGAGCAGAAGAAGTATTACAGGCATAGCGGTTATATTGGTGGATTGAAGGAAACAACAGCTGCCGATATGCTTGATAAATACCCGGAAAGGGTTATCGTGCATGCTGTTAAAGGTATGCTTCCAAAAAACAGACTTTCAAATAGACTTATAACAAAGTTAAAGGTTTATCCTGAAGCTAATCATCACCACGAAGCTCAAAAACCTATAACAATAGAAGTGTAGAGGTGTTAAATGGATAAATATTATGCTACAGGTAAAAGAAAAACCTCTGTTGCCAGAGTTTGGGTTTATCCTGGCGACGGTGGAATAACTGTTAATAAACAAAGCCTTGATGAATATTTTGGTGGATTAGAAGAAGCAAAACTGAAGATATATTATCCTCTAAATTTAGCTGGACTAAATGGTAAAATAGCTGTTTATGCTACTGTTAAAGGTGGCGGTATAATGGCTCAATCTGAAGCCTTAAGGCATGGTATTTCAAAGGCGTTGGTTGAATATGACCCAAATCTAAGGACTACATTAAAGCCGCTTGGTTTACTGTCGAGGGATGCTCGCGTAAAAGAAAGAAAGAAATACGGAAAGAAAAAGGCAAGAAAATCCTTCCAGTGGTCAAAGAGATAAACACCCCCACCCCACTCATGTGGGGTTTTCTTTTTTTGTCATGATAAAAGTTGGAATCGTAGGCATAACGGGATTTACGGGTTTAGAAATAGTTAAAATATTGCTTAACCATAATATAGCATCAATTGAGCATGTTTGTTCAAGAAGTGAGGTTGATAAGAAAATTTCTGACATTTATCCACAGTTTGCCGGTGTTTTTGATAAAAAAATAGAAGCAATAGATGTTGACAAACTAAATGACGTCGATGTGGTTTTTTTAGCTTTACCTCATACTGTGTCTGCAAGCTTTGCAAAAAAGCTTTATGGTAAAACCAGGATTGTAGATTTAAGTGCAGATTTTAGGCTTAAAGATTCTAGAGAGTATGAAGAATGGTATAAAATAGACCATATAGCCAAAGAGCTTTTGGTTGATTCTGTTTACGGTCTTGTGGAATTAAACAGGGAACAGGTAAAAAACGCGAATTTGGTTGCTAATCCTGGATGCTATGCTACGTCTGTAATTTTAGCTGTAGCGCCTGTGGCAAAATACGCTGTTGGCACAATTATTTCCGACAGCAAATCTGGTGTTAGCGGTGCAGGAAGAGGATTGAAAGAAGGTTTGCAGTTTTGCGAAGTTAATGAAAATTTTAAGGCTTATTCCATTTATGGCCACAGACATATATCTGAGATGGAACAAGAGCTTAGAAAAATTAATCAGAATGTTAAAATCGAATTTATACCTCACCTGTTGCCTATTCAGCGCGGTATACTGTCAACTGTTTATATAAAAGTAAATAAAGAGCTCGATTTTGTTAAACTTTACAAAGATTTTTACAACAAAGACTATTTTGTTAGGGTTGTTGATACCCCGCCTACAATTAACAATGTTAAAGGAACGAACTTTTGTGATTTGTATGTTTATTTTGACAAAAGGACTGATACGCTAATAGTTGTGAGTGTTATAGATAATTTGATTAAAGGGGCATCGGGTCAAGCAGTTCAAAATATGAATGTTATGTTTGGAATAGATGAGAAAGAAGGTTTGGGAGGCTATAGTTATTATCCATGAAAACTGAAATAGTTAAAGGTTCTGTATGTATAGTAAATGCTATTAAAGCGTCTGGGTTTTTTGCAGGTTTAAAAAAAGATGGTTATGATGTTGGGTTAATATATTCTGACAAAACTACTGTTAGTTCAGCTGTTTTTACTCAAAATGTAATTAAAGCTGCTCCTTTGGTTTACGATATAAATTTAATGAGCCAAACATCTGATATTAGAGCTGTTGTTGTAAATAGTGGGAATGCCAATGCTTGCAATAGAAATGGAGAAAAAGCCGTTGAAGAGATAGTAAAGACATTTGCGGATAAGTTGAATTTAAAGAACAATCAAGTTTTTGTTGCTTCTACAGGTGTCATTGGTGAAGACTTGGACTACAAAAGAATAATTAATGTTTCGGATGAGCTTGTACAAGGGCTATCTAAAAGCGGGTGTAGTAAGTTTGCCAAGTCCATTATGACTACAGATACATTCGAAAAAACATACGCTTTGAAGTGTAATTTTTATGGTACTGAGTTTCATATTGGAGGGGTGGCAAAGGGCGCTGGGATGATACATCCAAATATGGCAACTATGCTTTCCTTTATAACCACAGATATAAATATTAGCCAGGCAATGCTTAGTAAGGCATTAAAAGAAGCGGTATACAAATCTTTTAACAGAATTAGCGTTGACGGTGATACGTCCACCAATGATACTGTTTTCATAATGTCTACTTGCCAAGCAAGTAATGAAAAGATAGAAAATGAAAATGAAATTTATAGATTTTTTACTGACCAGTTAATTGATGTGTGCACCTATTTAGCAAAACTTATAGTTAAGGATGGAGAGGGCGCCACTAAATTAGCTGAGGTTGTAGTTGTTGGTGCTTCTTCAAGTGAAGATGCGGAATTAATTGCCAGGAGTGTATCTAATTCTTTGCTTGTTAAAACGGCTGTTTTTGGAAAAGACCCGAATTGGGGAAGAATTGTAGGTTCAATAGGTTATTCGAAGGCTAATATATCGTTGGGTAGGCTTAAGGTATACATAGGAGATGAGCTTGTTTTCTCTTGCGGTAAAAGAACTAATTATAACAGAGATTATTTGAAAAAGTATATGGACAATGAAGAAATAAAGATACTTATAGATTTGGGTTTAGGGATTCATACATACAATATGTGGTTTAGTGATATTAGCTATGATTATGTGAAAATTAACGCCGAATATCATACATAAAACAGATTCTTTTGAAAATTAAACTGCTTTCTTGGAAATTTTATCCACCTTTTATTCATTTTAATATAAATGGTTTGCGTAAAAGGTATGTATAGGACAAAAGATGTAGGAAAATTGATTATTTTTGTAATAAATTGCAAAAATGCAGATTTTTTGTTGACAAATGAGATTTTGGATATATAATGCCTTCTTGCCTGGCTGGCGTAGCTCAATCGGTAGAGCAGCTGACTTGTAATCAGCAGGTTGGGGGTTCAAGTCCCTTCGCCAGCTCCATGTGGAGAGGTTCCCGAGCGGTCAAAGGGAGCAGACTGTAAATCTGCCGGCTTATGCCTTCGGAGGTTCGAGTCCTCCCCTCTCCACCATTAGAAGTTAAAGAGCGGGAATAGCTCAGTTGGCTAGAGCATCAGCCTTCCAAGCTGAGGGTCGCGGGTTCGAGTCCCGTTTCCCGCTCCATTTTTTTTGTGC
>WFYS01000054.1 GCA_015490005.1 Desulfurellaceae bacterium
AGATTTTTTGGCGCAGCAAGGAATGTTGAGGGAAAGGGTAGCCTGACTGTTATAGCCACGGCTTTGATAGATACAGGTTCAAGAATGGACGATGTTATATTTGAGGAGTTTAAAGGAACAGGCAATATGGAACTGCATCTGGATAGGGGCTTGTCAGACAGGAGAATATTCCCAGCTATTGATATAACTCGCTCTGGAACGAGGAAGGAAGAACTGCTTGTTCCAAAAGACCAGCTTAACAGAATCTGGATATTGAGAAAGATTCTGATAGAGATGAACGATATAGATGCGATGCTGTTCTTGCTGGATAAACTGTCTAAAACCAAGACAAATAAGGAATTTCTTGATTCTATGAACCGTTGATGAAATTTTCCTCTCTTGAAGTAAGTTCTCTTTACTTTTTAGCCCCGATGGCGGGCTATACAGATAAGCCATTTAGAAAGCTGTGCAGGGAATTTGGATGTGGTTTAACCTTTAGTGAGCTCATCTCCGTTAACGCCCTGTATTATAAAAATCAGAAAACTTACAAATTAATCGAGAGAGATAAAATTGATAAGCCATACTGTATCCAGCTGTTTGGCTCTGACCCCGATATTTTCCTGTATGCCGCTCAAATGGTTAAGCCCCTTTGCGAATGTATTGACATAAACGCAGGATGCCCGGCACCAAAAGTGGTCAAAATTAAAGCGGGTGCTTACCTTTTGAAAGAGCCGGAGAGACTTTTTAAAATAGTTGAACTTTTAAAAAAGCACATATCGAAACCTGTGAGTGTGAAACTGAGGATGGGTTATAGCGAACCCAATAAAATTGATTTTTACAAAGAACTTGAGAACTTGGGTGTGGATTTCATAACGATACATGCAAGACTTAAATCACAGCAGTTTAAAGGTGAGCCAGATTCGGAGCATGTGGCAAGAGTGAGGGAAGTTTTAAAAATTCCTGTTGTCTATAACGGTGGAGTAAATTCGGTTGCTAAAGTTAAAGAGATAAGAGAAAAGACAGGCTGTGAATTTTTTATGGTTGGTCAGGCTGCCATTGGAAAACCGTTTATCTTTGAGGATTTAAATGAAGGTGTGGATAGAATTAGGGACATAGAGTTTGTCAAACAGGTGATGATCATACATTTGGAGTACATGAAAGAGTTCTGGGGCGAGACAGCCGTTCAAAAGTTCCGCAAATTTTTCCACGCCTACCTGAAGGGTTATCCCAATGTTAAAAAGTTTTACAACATGATAAATGAGTGCAAAACTGTTGAAGATGCTGTTAGAATAATTGATGAGATTTAAACGACAATTTTATAGTTACTGCTTTTCTTATTTGCTCTTTAACCTATATAATAAAAACTCAGAAATAGTTGAAAGAATCAATTTTGTATAGTAGTATTGAGAAAATAAAAGTGAAGTGTAAAAAGTAGTCTTTTTTATCTGTATAGGAAAGTTGTTTGAAGGTCGGTTTTGTTTTTTGTGAGTATAAGTCCTTAATATTTTTTGGGTCGTAATTTTAAACTAAGCGATTTAGGAGTGTGTATGAAGCGCTGGAATGGTTGGGGTGACAAGAAAGTTATTTATCCTATATCAAAGCATGCGGAGAGGTTTATAAGAAAAAAAATTGGGATTGGGTTTAAAAGTAGAGGGGTAGATAAAGCATTTCTTTTGAGTAAGGTAAGTAAACCAAAAATTAAAGAATTTCCTTTTTCTGTTGACGATAAGTTTGATAGATTGATTCATTCTTTCGGGCAGAGCTTCCCTGATTGGTTGAAGTTTAAGACAGGGTTAGAATTTAATGTACCAGATTTGGTGTGTTACCCTCAAAATGAAGATGATTTAAAGGTTATCGTAGATGAGGCAAAGAAGAGAAATGTAAATCTAATCCCATACGGAGGAGGAACTTCTGTAGTTGGTCATCTTGAAGTTGTTGATGGGGCAAAGCCCAATATTTCTGTGGATATGTCCAAAATGAGTGGGCTCGTAAACATTGATGAGTATTCCAATATAGCCCTTATTAAGGCCGGCACAAAAGGTCCTGAAATTGAAAAAACTTTAAACGCTAAAGGCTATACGCTCGGTCATTTTCCACAATCGTTTGAATTTTCAACCCTCGGAGGATGGGTTGTTACGCGCTCTTCTGGCCAATTTTCACTCGGCTACGGAAAGATTGAAGATATGTTTTTGGGTGGGACGCTGTATTCGCCAAACGGTGTTTTTCATGTAAAACCGTATAACAGGTCAGCCGAAGGCGTAGACTTAAGAGAAATAGTGCTTGGCAGCGAGGGTAGAATTGGAATTGTGTCAAAATGTTATATGAAGGTTTCTAAACTACCTAACATCCTTAATGTTGAGGCTGCCTTTTTCCCTGATAATGAGAGTGGCATAGAGGCTGTTAGGTTTATATCTCAAAGCAGTATTCCATTGACTATGGTAAGATTGAGTTTATCTAAAGAAACAGAGGGTATCCTAAATTTAGCTTCAAAAAGGCTTTTTGTTGGCTTGCTTGAAAATGCTGTTAAATTAAAGGGGTATTCTGAAAATAAGTGTTTGATGGTTTATGCTGTTGCTGGTGAGAGTAAACAGGTAAATTTTTACAAATCTTTTATTAAATCCGTTATTAAGAAATATGGCGGTTTGAATATAGGTGCTTTTATTGGAAAACAGTGGCTGAAGGATAGGTTTAAGATGCCATATTTGAGAAACACCTTGTGGGATATGGGCTACGGAGTGGATACACTTGAAACTTTTACGACTTGGGACAATGTTAAAAATTTAGCTAAAAAAATAGAAAAAGCATTGAAGGGTGCTTTTGCCTTTTCTCACCTTTCTCATATTTATCCAAACGGTTCGAGTATATATACAACCTATATTTTCCCTTTGGAAAAAGATAAATATGACACATTTAAAAAATGGAATTCTCTAAAAAGTAGGGCGAGTGAGACGATAGTGGAAAACGGTGGAGTGATAAGCCATCACCACGGAATTGGAGTTGACCATAAGACTTATTTGAGACAAGTAAAAGGTGATTTGAGTTTAAAAGCTATGAAATCTAGTTTTGATGCTTTTGACCCATACGGCATCATGAATCCTAAGAAATTGGTGGATTAGTGTGAGTAGTAGGGAAATTTTTATTAAGAAGCTCAAAAGAGGAGATTTGTTTGATGCTGTAGTTGTAGGTGGTGGCATCACCGGTAGTGGAATACTGAGACGGCTTGCGATGTCGGGCTTAAATGTGGTTTTGCTTGAACAAAAAGACTTTGCGTGGGGGACGTCGAGTAGGTCTGGCAAGTTGGTTCATGGGGGGCTTAGATATATAAAACAGGGCCAATTGCTTTTAACTTATCATGCTGTACGAGAAAGAGAAAAACTACTCAAAGATTACAGAAAGCTTATCTCTCCGCTTAAATTTGCAATTCCTTTAGAGGATAATTCACGTGCCAAAAGGATGGCTTATAGGTTTGGATTATCTGTTTACGACCTGTTTGCTATGAAAAAGACTGCTGATTATACTCCAATCTCAGAGCTAATTAGTGATTTTAAGTTTATAAACGACTCTATATTCGGCGCTTATACATTTTTTGATGCAGTTACGGATGATGTTAAGTTAACTCTCCAAATTCTATTCGAAGCTTTGAAATATGGATGTTTAGCTTTAAATTATTCAAAAGTGGTTGAGATAAACAAAATTCATTCATATTATGAAGTTGTGTTTAAAGATGAAATTAGCGGAGAACGTTTAAGTATCTCTTCAAGAAGCATTGTTTTTGCCACAGGAGCATGGATTGGAGAGTTTAATTCTTCTCTTTCCATAAGAAAGTTAAAAGGAAGCCATTTGGTTCTGCCATTTGAGAAGATGCCTATAAGATACGCCTGCGCTGTATTTCATCCAGAGGATAAAAGGCCTTTGTACATTATACCATGGAATGGTTTTGTGCTTTTTGGAACAACCGACATTGATTACAAAGAAAACTTAAATAGCGAAGTTAAGATATCAAAAGAGGAAACCGAGTATTTGCTTGAGGCTTTAGACTATTGGTTTCCAAAAGCCAAAATAGTAAATGATAGTGTTGTTTCAACTTTTTCTGGCGTAAGGGGGGTTCTGAATACGCACAAAAAAGACCCTTCTAAAGAAACGCGCGATTATATTTTGAAAGTTAAAGAGAATATGATTTTCATTGCTGGTGGCAAGCTCACAACTTTTGACTATATTTCAAGAAAAGTCTCTAAAAAAATTTTTGGCCTTTTGAATAAAAATCCTGTCGATGTTGGTTTTGGTAAGTTTGATGATTATCTAAAAAAAGTAACAGGTGTTGTCTCCATGTTCGATAAACTGTTTTGGAGTTCAATTGAAGATAAGCGTTTTTCCGAAATTTTGAAAAATAGTTTTGTAGTGCATCTGGACGACCTTTTGATAAGAAGAAGTAGACTTGGTTTAACAAGCCCGGACGGCGGTGTTGAATGCCTTGAAAAAAAGAAAGGATTGGTCATGTCTTCGTTGGGTTGGAACGTTGAAAAGTACAATAAAGAACTTAGAAGATATAAAGATGTATTGAGGTATTACAGGTTAGATGGGTAAATACATTCTTTCTGTTGACGTTGGAACTCAGACTATAAAAGGTGTGGTTTATGATTTTTCAGGTAAGATAATCATAAAAGAAAAACGATTTTATGATAAGCCCTATTTTTCTTCTAAACCAGGATGCTACGAGAGAGAAGCTGAAGATTATTGGAATGACCTTGCCTCTGTATGTAAAAAACTTTTTAAAAATGATATTAATGCTAAGGATATTGAAGCTGTTTCTATAACAACACAGCGTGCAACTACTGTTTTTTTGGATAAGAATTTTAACCCATTAAGGCCTACTATTTTGTGGCTTGACAAAAGGGAAGCAGAGGAAGTACCGAGTCTTGGCTTTTATGAAATTGCGTTTAAACTCGTAGGTGCTTTTAAGACTGTCAAAACATTCCAGAAAAAATCCTCTGTTAACTGGGTTATAAAAAACGAGCCGGAGCTGTGGGAAAAAACAAAGTATGTATGCCATTTATCGACCTATTTAAATTATAAATTAACAAGTGCTTTTTCCGATTCCCATGCCTCTCAAGTGGGCTATTTACCTTTTAATTTTAAGAAAAAACAGTGGGAGACTGAAAATAGCTGGAAGTATAGAGCTATTCCAGTAAAGTTAAATATGTTGCCGAAGCTTTTAAGACCGTCAGATTTAATTGGGTATGTAACAGAAAAAGCTTCTAGATATACAGGATTGCCAAAAGGTGTTCCAGTTATAGCTGCTGCTTCGGACAAAGCTTGTGAGCTAGTTGGAGTTGGAGCTTATGATAAGCATGATGCCGCTTTGAGTTTTGGAACGACAGCTACCATAAATTTTAACTCCGACAAATATTTAGAAGCCTTTAGATTTTTCCCGTCGTACCCATCTGCTATTTGGAATGATTTCAATGTTGAATATCAAATTTTCAGAGGATTTTGGCTGATTAGCTGGTTTAAAGAGCAGTTTGCAAAGTTGGAATCTAAAACAGCTGAGAGTCTAGGTATTGCTACGGAGGAATTATTAGAGAATCGGGTCAGTGATATTCCTGCTGGAAGTGATGGGCTTATTTTGCATCCGTTCTGGTCCCAGAGTGTAATCGGTAAAAAACAGGCAATAAGGGGAAGTATAATTGGTTTTACAGATAGTCATAAGATGGAGCATGTATACAAAGCGCTCATCGAGGGTTTAATGTTTGCTTTAAGGGAAGGAAGGGATGCTATAGAGAAGAAAATGGGTATAAAACTCAGGCATTTGTTTGCTTCAGGTGGTGGAGCAAGGAGTAAGCTGGTTGTTAGCTGTGCTGCTGATATCATGAATCTACCGGTCTTTAAACCAGATAACGTTGAAACATCGTCACTCGGTGCGGCTATACTTGCAGCTTTGGGTGTTGGTAAGTTTAATAGTATCTATGAAGCAATTGATGCGATGAAACCCAATGGTGAATTTATTTATCCTAAACCTGAAAATGTAAAAATTTACGACAATATTTTTAAAAAGGTTTTTGTTTCAATTAAAGGCAAACTCAGCCCTATTTTTCACAAGTGTGAAAAATAGGGGGCTTTTTTGCTTGACTTGGGAGTTGTTTTTTTCTAAACTGACCGGGATGTTTGAGTTTAGGTTTGTCTCTTTGACGATAGAATGTAATCAGTGGTGGTGGGGTAGCTAAAAAGCTACCCTGCTTTTTGTCGTAAGAGCCGCTTATTCTTGGTGGGCTTGCTGGCAGGGTAGCCAGGAGGCTTGCCGGGGATAAGTGGCTTTTTTATTTGGCCGCAAACCTTGGCAAAAAATTCAAGGTTTGCGGCCTTTTTTATTTGCATGGAGGTGTTTATGGAGTTAAAGGAAGCGTTTTTTAAGGCTTTGGATGGTGGATATGATAGTGTTGTGGTTTATGAGGAAATAGAAGGCGATTTGGATACACCTGTTTCAATCCTTTCCAAACTGCTTGAGTATGAAGACCTGTTTCTTCTTGAATCTGCAAAGGAAGACAAAACCTATAGCAGGTTTTCTTTTTTAGGTTTCGAGCCTGAGCGTGTCATTGTGATTAAAGCAAAAGAGGATTTGGACTTTGTTAGAACCTTGAAAGTATTTGAGACAAAAAGTTTAGGTGATTTTAAAGGTGGCTATGTTGGTTATTTTGCATTTGAGTCTGTGGAGCTTTTTGATATTTTGAGGATGCCTTTAAAGAAAAAACCCGATATTTACGGGCTGTTCTTTGAGGTAAAGAAGTTTCTTGTTTACGACAACTACACAAACAGGCTTTATTTGGGTTATCACCATCTGCTGGATAAAGATTCTTCGCCTGAGGAGAACTTTAAAGCTGCTCAGCAATCAATTAATGAGATGCGTGCAGCATTAGAAAATCTAAAAAATCACATTAATGGAAGAGTGGGTAAGCCGAAAATTGTGAGTCAGATGTTCTCAAAAGAAAAATTTATAAACCATGTTAAAAGTGTAAAAGGGCTAATTGAAGAGGGCGAGGCGATTCAGGTTGTTTTGAGTAACTTTTTTGATGTTGAGGGTGTTGATCCGTTTGGATTTTATAGGAATTTGAGGCGTATAAATCCGTCTCCTTACATGTTTTACTTTAAACACAAGGATTTCTGTATGGCTGGCTCGTCTCCTGAAATCCACTTGAAACTCAGAGGAAATGTGGCAACAATCAGGCCTATTGCTGGAACAAAGCCAAAAACCGAGAATTTAGAAGCTGTTAAGAGTGAACTTTTGAACGATGAGAAGGAAAGAGCAGAGCATATTATGCTTGTTGACCTTGCGCGAAACGACCTTGCGCGGATCTCATCACCAGGGGCTGTTACCGTTACATCATTCATGAGACCTGAGATTTACTCCCATGTTGTTCATCTTACTTCAAATGTTGAGGCTGACATTAACAAGGATATGTCTGTCATTGATGTCATATCAAATACATTTCCAGCGGGAACTCTGAGTGGCGCTCCGAAGGTCAGGGCTATCGAGATAATCGATGAAATAGAAACCCATCCGAGGGGAGCTTATGGCGGTTGCGTTGGCTATATTGACTTTTCTGGCAATGTGGATTTGGCAATAACCATAAGGACGGCAATCTTTAATGGTGATGTAGCGAGGTTTCAAGCTGGAGCCGGCATTGTCTACGATAGCAACCCAGAAAGTGAATACTTTGAAACGATAAACAAACTTAAGGCACTTATCAAGGCGGGAGGTATCGATGATAGCTTTAATTGATAACTACGATTCGTTTACCTATAACCTTTATCACTACATCGGTTTTTACGATGAGGTCAGGGTTTTTAAAAACACAGAGAGTTTGGCTTCGGTTAAAAATGTTAAAGACTTAAGTGCTATTGCAATTTCACCCGGTCCATCGCATCCAAAAAACTCCATGCTCTCTTTGGATGTTTTAGATTTTTTTAAAGGAAAACTGCCTATTTTTGGCGTCTGCTTGGGTATGCAGGCTATTGGTTACTATTTTGGTTTCGAAATTAGAAAGGCAAAGAAGATCATGCACGGTAAGGTGGATGAGATAAAGGTTTTGAATAAAAGCCCGCTATTTGCTGGATTGCCAGAGAGTTTCAAAGCGACAAGGTATCACTCTTTAGTTGTTGATGGTGTTCGAGGTGATTTTTCTGTCAGTTCAACTGCCTATTCTGATGGTGAGGTGATGGGGATAGAAAATATGAAGCTGTTAATCTTTGGGGTTCAGTTTCATCCAGAATCTTACACAAGCGAGTTTGGGTTGCAGATAGTTAAAAATTTTGTTAAGGGGGTTGTTTATGATAGTTGAGGCTATTGAAAGACTCAAAAAAGGTGAGAATTTGAATTTTGATCTTGTGGAGGCCGTTTTTGACAGCATGTTGGACGGTTCGGTTGATGAGGAAAGTATGGCGGAATTTCTTGTTCTTTTGTCCGATAAAGGCGAGACAGCAGAGGAGATAGCGGCAGCCGCTTTGTCTTTGAAGAAGCATGCAGATGGACTTAAGCTTGAATATGACCTTCTTGATACATGCGGCACGGGAGGGGATGGCAAAAATACATTTAACATCTCGACAGCATCGGCCATTGTTTGCAGTTTGTTTGTGCCTGTTGCAAAGCATGGCAACAAAGCTGTGAGTTCAAA